>NZ_CALUMA010000107.1 GCF_944321625.1 uncultured Slackia sp. | reverse complement strand
ATGAGGATGGGGTCTTCCATATCTTTGCAGGCCGCAGCACTGAACAGGCCGCCGAACCCGCCGATGTCGCCGATGACCTCGGGACGATAGGTGGAATGCACCGCTTCCTTGATGGCGTCTACCGCAGCGGCGCCCTCTTCGATATCCACACCGGCATCGGCGTACGTGATCTGGCTCATGACTTATTCCCCTTTCGTCAGAAACGCGGTCTTGGTGATGGATTCGGGCAGCGCCACGGGGTACTCGCCCGTGAAGCACGCCTCGCAGAACGTCTTGTGCTGAGCGTTCCCGCACGCCTCGCGCAGGCCCGCAAGCGAGATGAACGCCAGCGAATCGCACCCGATGAACGCGCACATTTCCTCATTGGTCATATTAGCAGCTATCAGCTGGTCTTGGGTGGCGGTGTCGATGCCGTAGAAGCACGGCCACATGACCTCGGGGCTCACGATGCGCAGGTGCACCTCTATGGCGCCCGCCGCGCGCAGCATGCTCACAAGCTTTTTGGACGTGTTGCCGCGCACGATGCTGTCGTCGATGACCACGATGCGCTTGCCGCGCAGCACGCTGGGCAGCGGATTGAGCTTGATGCGGATGCCCATCTGGCGCATTTCCTGCGTGGGCTGGATGAACGTGCGGCCCACGTAGCGGTTTTTCACGATGCCGTCGGTAAACTCGAGTCCGCTTGCCTCGGCGTAGCCCAGCGCCCCGGGCACGCCGGAGTCGGGCACGCCCAGTACCAGATCGGCATCCACCGGAGCCTCGCGCGCCAGCACGCGGCCCATGGCGCGACGCGCCTGATAGACGCTCTGCCCGTCGATCACCGAATCGGGGCGGGCGAAATACACGTACTCGAAAATGCAGCCGCGCGGTTCGGCGGGCTGAACCGCCTGCAGCGTTGAGATGCCCGTCTCATTGATGCGGATGATCTCGCCGGGGTTCACGTCGCGCACAAACTCGGCACCCACGATATCAAGGCCGCAGGTCTCCGACGACACTACCCAGCCGCGATCGCCAGGCAGCTTGCCCAGGCATAGCGGGCGGATGCCGTGCGGGTCGCGGAAAGCGTAGAGCGCCGTGGGGCTGGCGAGCACCATGGCGTAGGCGCCCTCAATGGTTTCCATGGCGCGCTGGATGCCGTCGGTCAGGTGATGGGTCTCGCGCGTCACGTAGCCGATGACCTGGCACGCGACCTCGCTATCGGTGTTGGAGCGGAACTGAACGCCTTTGGCGATGAGGTCGGCGCGGATGCTGTTGGTGTTCACGAGCGTGCCGTTATGCGCGAGCGCGATAAGCACTTCGTCGATGGCGGACATATGAGGCTGCGCGCTCATCCACGAGGCGCCTCCGCTGGTGGCATAGCGGCAATGGCCCACCGCGACGCGCCCCTTGAGCGCCGCAAGCGCGCTCTCGTCGAACACCTGCGTGACCAGCCCCAAATCCTTGGTGACGGTCACGGTTTCGCCATCGCCCACCGCGATACCCGCGCTCTCCTGGCCACGGTGCTGCAGCGCCTGCAAGCCGAAACACGTAAGCCTTGCAACATCGTCGGTCTGGGAATACACGCCGAATACCGCGCATTCCTCCTCGGGACGGTCCGGCGCCTCGCCGGGAAAGATGGACGTCGCCACAGGTGTCTACCCTCTTTCTTCTATGTCGAAGCGCCCCGTCCTGCACGATGCGCTTCACTCGACTGCCTTGTCTTGTGCGCTAGGCCGCTTGCTGATTCTCTCCGCCGTCTGCCGCCTCGTCGGACGCGGCATCCTGGCCCTCGCCCGAAGCGCCACCGGACTGGTCGCCCTCTTGCTGGCCGGCCTCGTCACCCTGATCGCTCGATTCCTGCGTTTCTGCCGTTTGGGCATTCGTAGGAACCGCGGTTTCCACCACACCGCCGAACAGCACCGCACGCGTGGTCGCATAATCGTCGCCGCACGTGATGAGCGTGAACATCTTGGAGATGCTGCCCAGGTCGACATCGGTCGCCTTGGCGGTAGCCGCATCTATGCGTTCCTGGGCGTATTGGGCCAGCGTCGCCGAATCGGCAAACGTCGGCTGGATGATGGACGTTTCGGTATTGGCAACCACGTCGAGCGCGAGCGTGGTGCAGCGGTAGTTGCAGGTAGGCGTAAACACGTAGAATGTGCGCGCCGCGTCGAAGGCCGCCTGGTCCTCCATGGCCACGAGATGCGCGAACATCGTGTCGTCGTTCATGTTGTGGCCATAGATGAAGTTGTTGTCGTCGGAGAAATCGGGGCTGTTCACCACGGAAAGGAAGATGGCGCCCTTGCTCACGATGCCGCCTTCGTTTCCGGCGAAATCTTTGCGTAGATACTCCTCGTCGGAATCGCCCCGCACCACGGGATAGTCGATAGAGGTACCCGGCATGTAGATCCATGCGACGGTATCGGGATTCTGCGCCAGAAGCGCATCCCAATCCACCGTCATGTCGGCAAGCGCATTTGCCTCGGTGGCCACGTTAGCGCTTTGGGCGATTTCGTCGTAGGTCCTGGTACCGCTGTAGTAGCCCCAAGCGATAACGCCCAAAATTGCCAGGCACGCCACCAGCACGAGCGAAGCGATCACCAATACGACCGTCCATATGCGACGCTTGCCGCGGTTGCGCGAATCCATCATCTGACGGCCGTAATTGGCCCGCGAGTAGGTATTGAAGTTTTGCGCGGCGTTGGTTGAGACGCCACTCACGTCCCACTGGTCGGCAGGGGGATTGACTGGAGGCAGCACGCCACTCGAGGCGGGACGAGCTTGGCCGGGGCGAGCTCGATTGCCGGAGCGAGACTGCGCCGGCTGGCCATACGGCGGTCGCGCGCCGCTCGTCTGACGCGCGCCAAAATCCGCCGAATGAGAAGCGTTTGACGCAGGCGGCACACGGCGCCCCCCTTGTGGAGCGCTCGTGGGCGCGCCGCGACGGGCGTCCTGGGACGCGCCTGAAGCGGGCCGTGCGTGCCTGCCGCGATAGGGTTGTTCGTCACGTGAGTTCATAGTGGCTCCCATGATAGATAACGCAAAGGCGGGACACGCCCCTGAAAGGACATATCCCGCCCGAATACATCGCTTTGCCAAACCTCTGCGTCATTTTCTTGTCAAATGACCGAGGCGAGCGCACGCTATTTCTTCTTCATCTCGTCGATGAAGCCCTTTGCGATGAACGCGACGATGATGATAACGATGACAGCGGCAATAATCCAGATTGCCTCCATGGGCAGAAAGCTCATTGTTCTCCTCCTTGTGCAAACGCCTGCAGCGCCCGAACGAGCCCCGATGCGCCGCACGCTTTCATATAAGTAACTTCAAGCTTCTGCAATGATACCTCACCAAGCCATTTCGCGCGACCCGGGGTTAGATTAGTTGACGAGCCGACACCTACAAGTCGCGGAAGATCGAAGCGAATTCCGCCGCGCGAAGCGCGAACCCAAAGCTCGAGGCACTTGGCAACACCCCAACCCCAGCAAAAGCTGCGAACCGCGCACAAGCGAAGCGATGTGCGCCAGAGTGGGCAGTGAATCCCCAATCATCCGGTTTCCCATGCGCCCTGGAGCGAAGAGAAGGAGGGAGGGGGTCCACGGGGGAGGGAGGAAGGGAACTCTTTCCCTTCCTCCCTCCCCCGTGCCCTAGTCCTCTAAATCCGCTATTTCGCCCATGTCGGGAATCCAGATGCTCGAAGCATCCACGCGCGCATCGGGAAACTCTGCCTGCTCGGCAATCGTCGAAGGGATGGTGCCCTCCAACTGACCGCGCACGCTCTCCGCACGAAGGAGGCAGAACTCCCTGATGGTTTCTACGGCGAGCTCGAAGTCCACGTATGAGCAGAACGCCGTCGGGTCGCGTTCTACGTACGGAGCAATCATGCGATACGTCTCGGCCACCTTCGCCTCAAAAGTGCCGCTCTTGAAATAGCCCTCAAGGAAATCCGCGTAGTACGCGTGATAGCGCTCGAAGCAATCACCGTATTTCATGAGATTGTGGTACAGCGGGCGATCGAACATGACTTCGCCTTCGGCGGGCGTATCGATGGGATAGTTCACGTAGAGCTCCGCATCGTTGATGGGGTCGGGCATGCCCAGCGAATACGTGGCGAACGCCAGATTGTAATCCCACGGAATCATGGAAAGCACGCCCTCCTCCTCATAGAGGAAGTAATTATGCCCTGTGCGACCCAGATAGCTGTCAAGGTTCACCACGAACGTCTGCACCACGAAATAGCGCAGCACTTCATCGACGTCGACGACCTGCTCCAGCTCCTCCCCCGTCGAAAGGATTCGAAGGGACTCAACCATTCTCTCCCTGTCAGAATCCGTCAGATCGAACTTTGCTGTACGAAATATGTTGTCATACGAGGCGGGATCATCGCCCACGTAGCGCAGATGAACGTCGTGATTCTCGTCCTCGAGCGATTTATAGTCGGGCTTATACAGCTGCCCATGGTCAATACCGAAATTGCGCTGCGCAAATGCCTCTTCGGGCTCTTCGATGGCAAGAAAAAGGCCCCACGATTCGCCGTTCACCGTCACCCAGGTATAGCTCGAGGCGGGAGTAGGTACGCCCATATGCTCCATCATGTCGAACGCGAGATAGCTCTTCATATATGAGTTGTCCTGGAACGCCGCATCGAGCGACATCTTGTCCAAGCCGTGGTAACTCCCGCCTTCGGCGAAATGGTCGAATTCCACTTTGAGGCTGTAACGAGACAAACCATACTCCTCGACCAGACGACGGGAGTTATTCCCCTTGGCGCGGATGCCCACCGACTCAAGCGTCTCCCCATCGATGACCAAATCACATTCGGCGTACTCCTCTTCCGGCGCCGCCGCTATGAACGCATCCCAGTCGTCGATGACGATATTCACTTCATGCACGCGGCTGTCGTCGAAGAGCCGGGTCATGTAAGCAGGGGAAGACGACGCCGGAGTCAGGCCGAAGGTGAAGCCCGCGGCAAAAGCGGCGGCGGCCGCAACGGCAAGAACCATGGCGACGCCGCATGCGATTTCAAATCCACGCGACCTTAGCATGGAGCATCATCAGCCCATGTAGTCGCCGTTGTACGACACGAGCGCGGTATGCGTCACGCCCTCCATGGCGGCAAGGCCGTTCACAAAAGAGGAGGACCCGTCTTTCAGGCGAACCTCGTAATTGAGTTCGACGGCATCGGGAAGAACGCTCTTGCTCTTGAGCGACATGGCGCGGGCGTTCTTCGAAACATAGTCGGACGCCTCTTTCTCAGCCGCCTCGCCGGCGCAGTGGAGAACCAGGATATAGGGGCGCTCGACCTGCTTACGCATGGAAATCACCAGCAGCACAAGCCCGATGAACAGGCTCCCGAACACCGCGAGAGGGATAAGGCCCGCCGCCAGCACGATGCCCGCCGCGATGCTCCAGAACAGAAACACAATGTCCATGGGCTCTTTCACCGGCGTTCGGAAGCGCACGATGGACAGCGCGCCCACCATGCCCAACGACAGAACCACATTGGTGGAGATGGCAAGAATCACCAGCGTGGTCACAAGGGTCAAAACGATAAGGCTTGCCCCGAAGCTCGCCGAATACATAACCCCGGAATAGCTTCGCTTGTATACGAGAAAAATGAACATGCCCACGAGCAGCGCGAGAGCCATCGCGATGGCGGTATCCACCACCGAAACCGACCCCACACGCTCGAGAAAGCTCGAGTTGAATATGTCCTGAAACGTGGTCATTGAACTTCCTATCCGTATTTTCGGCACATGGCGTATTTCGAATATGCCGCATGTCGCCTGTTGGGAATCTGCACCGCCATGCGCACGATGTCGGGCAGAAATGCGTCGTATTTGACCTCCACCACCACGATGCCGTCGCTCACAGGAAGACCAAACGAGGCATCGAGAAAATGATCGGGCGCGACACTGCGCAAATTGCGGTCGATGGTCACCCGGCAGTTGCCGGGCGCGTAGGTATACGCCTCGCGGTCGTAGGCGGTCACGATGCGAGGCGCGAGCAGCTTGCCGCGCATCCTGCTATAGAGCTCAAGCTTGAGAGGGTCGTCGCTTTCCAGCAGAAACGCGAAATCGCCCCTGACGATGCGACGCGCTTCTTCAGGGGTCAGGCGCGCCGAGCGCTTGCTGCACAGTCCGCCGAGCTTGATCTTCTTTTCGAGCTTCACGAACGAGGGATTGCTGTCGTAGTAGCGCATGCGGAATTTCTCGCGCCGGTCGATGCCTTCGATCTTTTGCCGCAGAGCCTCGTCATAGGGGGTATCGAAGTACAGGCTGGTGATGCGATAGGTTCCATCAGGACCTGCGTGCGCATCGCGCCCGAAAAGAAGCGCGAGGCGCGCGGAGAGCACGCGCGCCTCGGCGTTGTTCACCTGGTGTTTGAGCTCATGGCGAAACTTGCAGGGCGGATACGCGCTAGTCGTCGTAACCGGAGTCGCCATAATTGCTATAGCCGGAATCGCCGCCACCGTAATTGGAGTTGCCTCCGCCGTAGTTGGAATCGCCGTAGTCGGAGTTGCCTCCACCGCCACCGCTGGGCGGGGTCACGGGCACGGGGTCAGGCTGCGGTGCAGGAGTGGAGCTTCCGCCACCCGAGCTGCCGCCAGAGCTGCCACCGGAGGGCTTGGAGGTACCGCCCGAGGATCCGCTGTTTCCGCCGGAAGGCTTAGACGGGGACGGATTGTTGTAGGCGCTATCGTTGTAGTTCGAATTGCCGCCATAATTGCTATAGCCGGAATCGCCGCCGCTATAGTTGCCGCCCGAGGACCCACCGGTCGAACCGCCGGTCGAGGCAGACCCGCCGGAGCTGGAGCCGCTCGAAGGCTTCGTGTAGCTAGAGTTACCGTAATCGGTGTTGTCCTTGTCGTAATCGGTCTTGCCGGCATAATCAGTCTTGCCGTCGTCTTTGTCGTCGTTCTTATCGTCGTACCTGGAATCGCCATCGTTGTTGGGGCCGTAATCGGTATCATCGTAATCCGTCACACCATCGTTGCTAGGACCGTAATCGGTGTCATCGTAGTACGACCAGCCGTAATCCGTGGTTCCCGAAACAGCGAACACTGCGTTCACCTTATTGGTGTGCGCATAGGCATCGGCGCCTTCGACGATGTCATTCAGGAAGTTATGGGTGGGCATATGCGAGCCATCCTCAAGCTCGATCTGCACCTGGCGGCCTTCTCCTTCGACCTCTTCAACGAGGAAGCCCGCCTCGTTGAACTTGCCCAGCAGCGTTTCCACCACACTGCGACACGGCTGGCCGACGAATTCGTCATCGGAAGGAACAAGAGCGCGGCCATCGTCGTTGAGGCCCTCGACCTTGACGACATTGCCTTGCTTATCGTAGGAAACGGCAATCTCCGGGTTCACGCGCAACACGATGGTGCCATAAATCTCGTCTTCTTGCTGGACAGCGGCGTCCCCCGACGAAATAGCCGTGGACCCTGCCGCGCTTTGCTGCGCGCATCCAGCGATCAGGCTGCCGCATACCATGAGCGAGAGCACGGCTGCGAGCGCGATAATCATACGCTTTTTGGTCATTGTTCTCACATCCCCTCAAAGGTTCGATGCAGTCTTGTGCTGGGAACCTTCGCGTCGTCGGGTGGAACTCGGCGGCGCGCGAGGATGGATGCCAAAAGCCCCACCTTGCGAACACAAAGGTCGTCTCCTCTGTCCGTCCAGAGGAGAATGCTGATAGCGAAATTGTTTCATAGAAAACGCTACGCAACAACGACATTTTTGGCGAATGACGTGCGGAAGTGTAAATTGTTTGTCAAGGGAATGTAAAGTGGTGGGCCAGATTCACCGGGGCAGCCAGAAAAGGTAAACCCCTACGCCATCTTTTCCTGTTTCAGCCTATCGGCTATCCAGGTCTTGATGACTGCCTGTCGATTAATGGCGAGACGATCGGCGGCTTCATCAAGACCCTGAATCATCCACTCAGGAAAATCGACATTTACGCGCCGTGTTTTGTTAAGGGGAGGACGCACCACCGCCGTATCCAAATCAAGATAATCAAGAATGTCTTCTTTGCCCTCGTCAAAGATACGGTCAAACTCCTCAATGCTCGATGCTTGTTTTTTCGTCATAGTATTTGACCTCGTTCTTCCTCGATCGCCTTACAGAAATGATGCGGATATTGCCTCCGCGATAGGTAATGATTGCGGTCCAGTTCTTCCCCTCTATCACACCAAACACAGCAAAGCGCTCTTCGCCATAATCTCCATTCACGGACACCTCGACCGTTGGAGAATCCCACAGCCTCTGCGCACGCATGAAGTCGATGCCGTGTTTCAATAGGTTCGAAATACTCTTTTTTGGGTCGTATTCGAATTCCATACTTTGCCTCGCTTCATTATACTACCTTGCTAGGTATATCTCATATACCTTTTGTAAGCTATTTGAATAATGACGAGGCAATGGTACAAATCTGGTAAACCAGACCGTTGGGCCACGGCAACCACCAAGTATTTGGTTGCGATAACGTTAGAGCTGCCAAGAAAATGGCATGAATTTTGCTACCAATCAGAACAAAACCGAGCACGAGAGGCATATACAATGCTGAACTACACGATAGAACCGGCACAATCCGGAGATGAGCCAGAACTTGTTGCATTAGGCGAAGCGGCAGGCATGGGCGTACTTAAGGGTTTTGAAACAACTCTTGTTGCGCGACTTGCCGACGGGCGCATTGGCGGTTTTTGCCGAATTCGAATCTTTGACGGCATCGCGTACGTAAATCCCATCGTCACGTCCGAACACGCACGCGGAATGGGCTTAGGCGCAGCGCTGATGAATGCCGCACACGAAACCTACGGCGAGCTACGCTTTGTAGCGCGCGGATACGCGATACCTTTCTATCAGTCGCTTGACTGTACGGAGGCACCCTGGGGTTCAATTTGCGCAGAGGTTGCTGCCGACTGCAACGAATGCCCCGATTTTGAAACATGCAAGCCCCTACCGATGGTAATGCGCGCCCCGCACATGCCCAAGAACGGAACCGAACGACCCGTCATAGGTATCACCACCGAACTCGACTACGAATCAAACCTTTGCTCAATAAACAGGGAGTACGCCGAGGCTGTTTGGGCTGCGGGAGGTATTCCCATCATGGTGGCACCAATCGAGAGAACGCCCGAATACGCTGCATGCGCCTTAGAAGCGCTTGACGGCCTTATCCTCGCGGGCGGAGGCGACATCGACCCATTTGAATACGGACAGCAGACCCATCACCCTCTGCTATCGAATGTCCAGAGACAACGCGACGAATTCGAGATCGCTCTTACGGCGCAGGCGCACAAAAGCAAGCTTCCCGTTTTGGGAATATGCCGCGGAATGCAAATAATGAACGTTGCGCTTGGGGGAACCCTCATCCAACACATTGGGCATGACACGCCCCATACGGTAGTCGTCCCTGGCTCGCCCGCCCTCTCCGAAAGCGATGCCCTTTCAGAACAACTCGTCGTTCACGTCGATCACAACCAACCCAAGCCATACACTTCTGCAGCGCATTTTGTTTCCGTTGACTTCGGCACGCACCTACACGCCATTCTTCACAGCAATATGCATGCAGATGATTCACCTTTGGTTCTGCCCGTGAACTCGATGCATCATCAGGCAATAGACTATCTTTCTCCCATGCTCACGACGACAGCGCGCTGCGGCAGCATCATTGAGGCGCTAGAAGACCCCCAGCTTCCCTTCTTTCTGGGCGTTCAATGGCATCCGGAATATCTCGAAAATGAACACGCCCTTTTTGAAGCTCTCTGCAAAGAAGCGCGCAAGTATCGCGCATATAAAAACTGCCCCACCCCAGCTCAGCAATGCGATAACAAAAGTGACAATGAATAGCATGACACCCAGGAATAGCATCGGCGCACAAACGAAACCCCGTTTCGCGAATGCCGCCTTTACGAACGAATGGCTGCAGTTCATAACGGCATCCACTGAAGGCTCGGCCGATGGGCAAAAGGCCGCAACGTACATGAGCACATCGACCGCCATCGTGCACGGGGAAGTGACCCCCTGCGCTGTTGTTCCACGCCTATTCGACAACAACACCAAAGCGGTTATGACTCAAGCCGTTGCCATCATGCATTCGATTCTGAATAAGGTTCGCAACCGCTATCTTTGCGACCCGGCATACCGTGCGCTCTTCGGGTTTGACTCACGTCTCGAAGAACTCATTCTTTCAGCGGATGGCAAGGATCTTTATGCCCCCTTCGCCCGCTACGATATTTTTCTCGACGAAGCAACGGGGTCGTATGTGTTCTGCGAATTGAACGCCGACGGTTCATCGGGCATGAACGAAGATCGCGAAGTCGCTCGGGCGATGAGCCTGACGAGTGCCTACTCCTCGTTTTTAGGCAATCATAAGCTGGAGGGAAACGAACTATTCGAAAGCTGGATTGACACATGTATCTCGATTCTGAAGGCGAACGGCCGCAACCCCAAAACTTCCCATATTGCAATCTGCGATTACCTTGAATGCGCAACGCTGGAAGAGTTCGAAGAGTATCGTTCGCGCTTCGAAGCAAGGGGCATCGAGTGCTCCATATGCGACGTTCGCTCCCTCGCGCTCAGAAACGACGGCCTGCACACTTCAGATGGTCGGCTCATCGACGTAATTTGGCGTCGATGCGTCACCAACGACGTCTTGCTTCATTGGGATGAATCCCAGGATTTTCTTGAGGCGGCCCGACGCAGAGATATTCTGCTCATAGGTGGGTTTTCAGGCCATCTTGTTCATGACAAGAGGCTATTTAATGTACTCCAAGACCCTGAGACCGTCGCATTTTTGACCGGAGCTGAAAACGATTTCATAAAAGAGCATATCCCCTTCACGGCCATCCTCGATAGCTCTCGCGTTGACATCAATGAAGTAAAAACGAACAAAAGCGCCTGGGTCATCAAGCCGGCAGATCACTATGGGGCAGACGAAGTGCATCTGGGGATAGAGACGCCCCAAAGCGAATGGAACAGATTGGTGAACAAATTCGCCAACAGTGCCAGTGGAGATTTGTTCCTCGCTCAACGATTTATTCGACCATACCGCACGCTCACCATTCCTCTTGCAAGCATCGCTGACAATGAATCAGGGGCACAGATGCAGATTGTCGAGCCACGCTCGTATGCGAATCTGCTGGGGCTGTATGTGTACGACGGCACGTTTAAGGGAGTTTTCTCCCGCTTGGGACCGAGCGAAATCGTCACCGGGCTGGCAGGCGGGCTCACTGCTGCAACGTTTTGGGTTGATTGCGGCAGACCGTAGGCAAATTCCCCAAGAAGACCCTTAGATAATGCACCCCCATCTCAGGCCTCTTCCCGTCGCTACGCTTCTTCCAATCCGGATTCCACAAGATAACGTTTCATGTCCCGTCTCTGGAAGAACGCCAACCCCACAGTGCACGCAATCGCTAGAAAAATCACCACCATGCCTCCAGCATATGCCGCTCCGAAGCCTGCCAAATCTATGACTGCGCCCCATACAAAACCAGAGAGAACACCTGCCACATTCGCTGCCATCGAGATGCGAGCATATATAATGGGATACTCCAGTCCGCCGAATGTCTTTCGGGCAAGTAAGGGAGACATGACGTTGGTGACTCCGTAATATATTCCATACAGTATTGCTGCAGCGCCTATAAGCCCCGCAATTCCCAAACTACCGCCGAGCAACAGCAGCACTACACCGACGATTCCTGCAGATGCGCAGAAAATAGGCCCTGCATAAGGATGTTTTTCTCCGATGTATCCCAACATTAATTTCGTGCCAGTCTGCGCAGCCATAGAAAGCGAAGTCGCGATTGACCCCAGCATGGGAACAGCCGCGCCCAATGGCAAAGTTGATACATACGATGGAATCATGCCGTTGAGATACATGCCGCAATTCAAAAAGAAAGCAAATCCCATGATTAGATACAACTGAGGCATCCTGAAAGCTTCTTTGGCAGAGATTCCCTTTCTTGCTTTCGGATGATCCCCCGGCGCGAGAGGAGCAATTGCATCGCCGCTTTTCGATGGAATGCCTGCACCCGCTGCGGAAATATCGCCTGTTTCGTTTGCGCCATAAGGCAATATACCCTTATCTTTTGGCCTGCTCGCCACACATAAAAACATAACTGGGATGCATGCGAATGTAATGCATGCAAAAATACGATGCGTCCACTGCCACCCGACTTCCTGGATGAGTGCGCCTCCCGCAGCTGCCCAGACAACACCCCCGATTCCAGTAAACGCTGCAATAAGCCCGATATAAAAACCGGCATTTTTAGCGAACCATCGATTAACGAGCGTCGCAGGAGCAAGATAGATGAGAACGGAGGTGCCAAATCCCATCAGAACGCCGCAAGCAAGATACTGCCATAACTGCGTAGACATCGACAAAAGCAGAAAAGCCAGCCCAGCAACGCCGCAGGATGCCGCTAGGCAGATTCGCGCATCACAACTGTTGAGCAATCGACCGGCAAAAGGCATAAACACCAGACCAGAAAGACAGGCAAGCGGCGTAAAGTAGCTCAACACACCCGTTCCACATCCTAAGTCCAAAGCCGCATATGGATAGAAAATGCCAGCGCAA
The DNA here is from genome assembly GCF_944321625.1 of uncultured Slackia sp. GTDB lineage: Bacteria > Actinomycetota > Coriobacteriia > Coriobacteriales > Eggerthellaceae > Slackia. Next base: position 51,986 of record NZ_CALUMA010000107.1, on the reverse strand, counting down.
CTATGTCCGAAGGAAACCGGACAAAACATGCAGAGAATTAAAGCGAACTCGACAAAAAATGCAAAGTGCGGTCCTCGGGAGCGGACATATTTTTCCTGGGTTTCTTGCAATACGGCAGGCATCGATATCCAATCTTTTTTGATAACTATCGTTTAGCTGCCAATTAGCAAGAATCATGCCATTGCAACCCCACAAGCGCCCTATTCGTCGATAACCACTTCAACCTTCACCCTAAGATGAAGCTGCTCCATGCGTTTGTACAGCGTGTTACGCGAAATGCCCAATGCTTTGGCGGCCTTAGACATGTTCCCACCGTGCTCTTCCACAAGTGCAATAATTCGGTTTCGCTCAGCGTTGGCCTCGCCTTTAGGGGCAAATGCGTCCACATCACCCTTTTCACCCTTTTCACCATGAGCGTCAGAAGAAGGATTTTTAGCGCCACCTTGTGTAGATGTTTTTTTCGCGCTCGCCTGGGCAAGACCGGACATGTTCAACGCTGGACCTACGAATTTAGAACCCGTCGAAACGGAATTTGCAATGTGCGCCGGCAAATCGTCGAGCGTCACGTTGGCACCCTCGCCCGCCATGATCAGCGTGCGCTCCACGATGTTGCGCAGCTCGCGCACGTTGCCGCGCCACGTATAGTTCTGCAACGCCTCCATCACATCCTCGGGCAAAGGCGTATAGGGAAGCTGCAGCGATTCGGATAGATCCTTGTTGAAGTAGTCCGCCAGAAGCCTCACGTCGCCATCGCGGCGGCGCAGCGGAGGCAGCTCTATCTCCACCATGCTCAATCGGTAATACAGATCGGCGCGGAACTTCTGCGAGTCGATGAGCGAACGTACATCCTGGTTGGTGGCCGCCAGAAAACGCACATCGAACTTGCGCGCTTCCGTCGAACCCAGGCGCGTGACCGATTGATCCTGAATCACGCGCAAAAGGCCCACCTGCAGATCGAGCGGCATCTCGCCGATCTCGTCCAAGAACAGCGTGCCGCCGTCGGCCGCCTCTATCTTGCCCGGGGCGCCGCTCTCGTTGGCGCCGGTGAACGCACCGCGTTCGTAGCCGAACAGTTCGGCGGCGAACAGATCGCGCGGAATGGCGCCGCAGTTGATGGCGATGAAATTACCCTTGCGCCCCGACATGGCGTGAATGGCACGCGCCACCCCCTCTTTGCCGGTGCCGGTTTCGCCGAGGATGAGCACGTTAGCCTTGATGGGCGCAATCTTGCGCACCAGCTTGTCCACCTTCATCCAGGCGTCGGATTCGCCGATGTAGTTCACGGTCTCGCGCGTGGTGGCGCGGCCCATGACCTTGGGCTCCGATGTGCGCGACACAACCACCTTGGCGGTTTTCGCAGATTCCTTGAACACGCACACCACGTAGGTGAGGCCGTTGCCAAGGTCGATGGAGCGCCTCCTGACCAGGTAGAGGGTTCGTTCGCCCTTCTTGCGAGGAGCCTTGAACGAAATGGCGAGCGGCTGGCCGTCCTTGATGGGCTCGCGCATCAGATACGACGCGTTCGTCTTCTTGGACAGGTAGGCGTCGATCGACTGGCTCGCATAGGAGAAATCCTCGTATCCGGCCACATATGAACGCATGGCGCTGTTGGCGAGCAGCACATGCCCCTGAAGATCGAGTATCAGCACCGGCTCGTCCATGAGGTTGGCAAGCGGCGCGAAGAATTCCGCCGTGGACAGGCGCGCATTCAGCGACCTGCCCGCCGAGAACAGCTCGTTCGCCAAATCGACGCCCATGGCGCACATGTCGAGCGCGTACTCGGGCAGCGGGTTGAACGGGTCGTTGAAATTCAGGGCGCCGAAATACTTCTTGTTCGCATCGATGAACGGGGCGCTTACGCCCGAATACGTCTGGGCGATGGAGCGATACTGCTCGAACCCCTCCACGCGTACCGGCTTCTTCTCGTAAGGAACCACCGTCGCATTGCCGGTGCCCACCTCTTCTTCCAACACGTACGTGCCGAACGTGCGGGGGTAGTAGCTCAGAGGCGATATGAATTCGAATACGAAGTTCTCCTGGTCCATGAGCGACACGTTGCATTCGAGGAGCGCCATGATCACGCGCATGATCGGCGTGTTCGCCGCCAACGAATGGGCGTACTTCTTACGCTTCTCCCTCAGCAACGCCTCATCGATCGAAGGATAGTACGACGACCACGGGTTCACGCCGGCGGCACGGCAGCGGCGCCATGAACGGGCGATCTCGGGACGTACCACATCCTCATCGACCACGCCCGTGGTAACGAACGTCCTCCATGCCTCTGCGAGACGTTTGCGATCGTACATCTATGCCTCCTGCCAGTCTCTCGTCGTTCGTCAGTCGTCAATCCCTGGCTTCACCGCCCAGCGCCTGCGGGCCTGCGGCTCGATGCCCAGCGACTCTCGGTATTTGGCGACCGTGCGGCGCTTGATTTCCACGCCGCGCCCGTTGAGCACCTCGGTGATCTTCGCGTCGCTTAGCGGATGCTCTTTGTCTTCCTCGTCAACGATAGCCTTGATCATTTTCTTGATTTCGAACGATGATACGCCCCCGCCGACGCCTTCCGAATCGGTGCGCGGCAACGAACGCGTGAAGAACATCTTGAGCGGAAACGTTCCCCAGGGCGTCTGCACGTATTTCCCCTGCACCGTGCGGCTGATGGTGGACACGTGCACGCCCAGCGCATCTGCCGCCTGCTGCATATTCATGGGCGAAAGCGCTCCCCCGCCCATGAGGAAGAAGCGGAACTGCTTCTCCACCAGAAACGCCCCGAACCGCTCGAGCGTGCGGCTTCGATGGTCGAGGTTGCGCAGCAGCCGGTCGGCCTCCTCGCGTTTCTCGGCGAGATACCCGCGCGCCTCGGCATCGAGCCCTGCGCCCTCGAGCATCGAAACGTAATCGGAATTGAGGGAGAGGCACTTTTCCATCATCCCGGTCACTTCTACCGTGAGACGCGTATCAAGTTTTCTCACGATGAGGTCGGGAATGATGTAGCGCGCGTCCGTCTTCTGATAGAACGCCGCGCCCGGTCGAGGATTCATCTCCAGCACGGTGCGCTTCATATCCAGCATGTCTTCCATGTCCACGCCGAGAGCCTTGGCCAAAACGGTCAGCTTGTTTTCGGCCAGGTCACCCAGATGTTCACGCACAAGACAAAGCAGAGCGTCGCGATGAGGATCACGTTCGTCCACCTGAAGCTCCAGGCATTCTGAAAGCGACCTAGCACCCACGCCTGCCGGCTGCAGGCCCTGAACGATTCGAAGGGCCTCGTCGGCCGACGCCAGCTCGGCGCCGTGCTCGAACGCAACCACGCCCACATCGCCCGTGTAATACCCATCGTCTGAGATGCCTTCGATAACGGCATCGACCAGCTTCAACATGGCAGCGGAAAGGTCCAGGCACGACGCCTGGAACTGCAGGTATTCGCGAAGGGTCTCGGTTTCCATGCAATCATCTTGAATGCGCGAGAAATCCCAGTCGCCGGCAAGCCCTGGAAGCGGCGCATCGCCGCGCGGGCGGATGAGCGGTTCGGGCTGATCGTCGTTCTGCTCGGCACTGGCAAGCATATCCTCGTACGCGTTCTCGTTCGGCATTTCCGAGAACGCGAGCAGATCGTCGTCGTAGTTCACTTCCAGCAGCGGATTGGATTCCGCGGCTTTCGAGATGTAATCGGGAAGCGCGCTTACCGGAAGCGACAGAATCTCCAGCCCCTGGAGTGCCACGGGGGCAAGCGTGACTTTGGTCTTGGTTTTCGTCGCCGTGCGGGAAGACTGCTGCATTTCCAGACGCGTGGTTGCCATGCTCCCCCTTTCAAAACGACGTGCATGCTCCATTTTAGTCGTTTTGGCCTTTTTTTCTATGGGATTTCGGTAGACCGGAGGCGCTTTAAAGAAATTTGGCATGCTTTATGCTTAGCAACCTAACCTTTTTCAGGCGTGAAAAAAGGGAGGAGCATACGCTCCTCCCCAGAACGGCGATGCGACTCGCCTCTGCGCTGGCGCGAACGAAGTCCGCTTAGCGCTGGCGCTTGGCCTCGGGGGCCGCCTCGGCGGGGCCGGCGTAGGTCTGCACGATGGTGGCGTAGGTGCGCGCCTCGTCGCCCACGACCTCGAGGTCGGTGTCCATCCAGTTGCGGCGGCGGATGGCGACGAGCGCCCAGTCCTTCGCGGTGCCCTTGATGTAGTTCGGGCTCTCGGGGTCGCCCTTGGCCCAGACCTCTCCGGAGGGCAGCGTGAGCTCAAGGTACATCGGGATCTCGGGGTCGAAGGTGAGGCCGTTCACGTTGTACATGTTCGGGCGGCCCTGCCACGACAGGAACAGCGTGGAGGTGATGCGGTCCTTCACCACGGGGTCGAGGCCCAGGGCGTCGTAGATGTCGACGGAGTGCGCCCACAGCTCCATCAGGCGGGCGGAGGCCAGCGAGCGGTTGGACATCGGCGGGATGCCGGCAGCCCACGGCACGCGGGCCTTGGGCCCCTGCTCCATGAACGTGGCGTTCATCAGGGTGCGCTGCTCACGCCAGAAAGCGAGGATCTCGGCGCCAGTCATGTCCTGGCACTTCATGACATGATAGTGCTCGTCCTGATCGGAGAATGCATCGGCGACGGCGTTCACGCTCTCGCCGCGGCCGTTCAGAAGCTCGGCGGCACAGTAGTCGAACATGGCGATGTGGGCGATGACGTCCTTGAGCTTCCAGGTGGTGCAGTAGGAGGCCATCTTGTTCCAGTCCTCCTCGGTGAAGTCCTGAACCAGAACGTCAACCTGAGCCTGCTCGGCCAACAGGTCGCCCATGGGATCGAAGAGTTCTGCCATTGTTTTCCCCTTTCAACGTAACTTGCCTAGATGCCTGCAGGTCATCCATGATCCTGCAGGTTGCTGAAAAGCCAGCGAGGGCGAGCCTGGCGAGTCGGATTGGCCCGCCGCGACCCCAAGCGTGCTTCGCACGCGCCGAGGGGAGCATAAGGGCCAAGCCGGCCGCTAGGCTCGCTCGCAGCGTCGCAGCGCCTCATCGAGCAATTCCGCCGGCTGGCAAGCCGGCGGAACGGCACTAATCCTGATACAGCTTCTGGATGGCGCGGCCGGCGATGTGAATCATGATCTCGTCGGTGCCGGCGCCAATGCGGTAGACGCGCTGGTCACGCCACAGGCGCGAGATGCGGCAGTCCTTGGTGTAGCCGATGCCGCCCATGACCTGCAGCGCGGTGTCGACGACCTCGAACGCGGCGCGGCCGCAGTACAGCTTGGCCACGGCGGAATCGATCTGCACGGGCTCGCCGTTGTCGATCTTCCACGCGGTCTTGTACACCCAGTTGCGCATGTTCTCGATCTTCATGTACATCTCGGTGATGTGCTCCTGGATGAGCTGGTTCTTGCCGATCGGCTTGCCGAACTGGATGCGCTGGGTGGCGTAGCGGGTGGCATCCTCGAAGGCGCACTCGGCAGCACCCAGGCTCTGGGCGCAGGCGATGAGGCGCTCCACCTCGAAGTTCACCATGGCCTGCATGAAGCCGTTGCCCTCGGTGCCCACCAGGGCGCTTTCCTCAAGCTCGACGTCTTCCATGTGCAGCTCGCAGGTGTTGCCCATGTTCCAGCCGATCTTCTCGAGCGGCTCGATGGAGATGCCCGGCATCAGGTTACCCTCGTCGTCATGCAGCTGGACCCACCACATGGAGAACTTGGAGCGGTTCTCGCGCAGGCTGGCGTCATCCTCGGAGTTGCGGGCCACGCACAGCATGTACTTGGAGTTCACGGCGTTGGTCATGAACGACTTGCTGCCGTTGAGGTACACCTTGCCGTCGCGACGGGTGTAGGTGGAGGCAAGAGCGCTGGAGTCGGAGCCGGCGCCAGGCTCGGTGAAGCCCAGAACGAAGCCCGGATTGCCCTTGGCCACCTCGGCGAAGCACTGCTCCTTCTGCTCCTCGGAACCGTACTCGGTCATGTCCTTGAGGGCGCACAGGTTGCCGTAGATGTAGATGGGCACGCCGTTCTTGCACATGCGCTCGGCCACCAGCATCAGGGTCTGAACGTCAACCGGGGTTCCGCCGTACTCCTCATCGAGACCCAGCGACTGGAAGCCGTTCTCCAGAAGCGCGTCGGTGAACTCCTTGGGCCACACATGCTTCTCGTCGCACTCCTTGAAATACTGCTCGGTGCCGTAACGCTCGCACACCTCGTCGACGCTCTCAAGCAGCAGCTCCTGCTCTTCGGTCAGTTTGAAATCCATTGGCCTACTTCCTTTCCTTCTCTGCTCTCTTGCGGTCGAAGTAATCTATGACATCCTTCAGACGAACCTTGCCGGCATCGTCTCTGTGAAGGTCGTCGATGAATTCGACATAGCGGGGCTTCTTATAGCTCGCTATGTATTGCTTGCATGTTTCCTGGACCTCTTCGACAGTCAGCTCCACACCGGGCTGCGGCTGCACCACAGTGGCAACCGCCTCGCCCATCACCGAGTCGGACGTGCCGAACACCACGCAGTCCGCAACCTTGGGGTTGCGCAGGATGGCGGTCTGCACCTCGTTGATGAACACGTTCTCGCCGCCGGACTTGATCATGTCCTTCTTGCGGGCCATCAGATAGAGGTAGCCGTTCTCGTCGCGGCGCATGATGTCGCCCGTATGCAGCCACCCGTCGTCGGTGAACGCGTTGCGCGTGAGGTCGTCCTGGCCGTAGTAGCCCGACATGACCGCGGGCGATTTGACGATCGCCTCGCCCGACTGCCCTTCCTCCACGTCGCGCCCGTCGTCGTCCACGATGCGTACCTCGAGCGTTTCCATGGGGGTTCCCACGGAGGCGAGCTCGGGCACGCGGCGCTCCACCATGTCGCGCGTGATGCGGATGCTGGTGCCGGTGCCGCTTTCGCTCTGGCCCCACCCGTAGTTGACCTCGGTGTTGGGGAACACCTCGAACGCCTCGGATATGACCTCGGGGGTCATGGCGCCGGCGGCGCTCTGCACGATGCGGATGCTGGACAGGTCGTAGTCGCCCACGTGCTCGTCGCGCATGAGGCGCAGGTACGTGGTGGGCGGCAGGAGGATCATGTGGGTCACGCCGTACTGCTCGATCTGGGCGAGGATGCTCTGCGGGTTGAACTTGCCGCAGATCACCGTGGTCGCGCCGGCGGAGAGCGCCGACATGAACCAGCTGTGCCCGCCGTGATGCTCGAGCGGACACTGGATCAGCGCCACGGGATGGTCCATCTCCAGCATGTCGTTGGACGCGATGCACGCGTGGATCTCGGTGAGGTCCTGGCGGTGCGTGCGGCACGCGCCCTTGGGAAGGCCCGTGCTGCCGCCGGTGAACTGGATGCGCGAAAGCGCCGACGCGTCTTTGAACAGCGGCACCTCGGGGTCGATGGGCGCCTCGCTGGCGAGGTCCCACAGCCGGGGCGCGTACGGCGTCGAGGTGCCCACGCCCATGAGGTCGAGGTCGGAATCGAAAACGCTCAGGACGGCGGTCACCTTGTCGACGAACTGCTTGTCGAACACGAGCAGCTTCGCGTCAACAGCGTTGGTCAGAAACGCTATCTCGCGCGAGATGAGGCGGTAGTTCAGCGGAACCGCCACCGCGCCGATGCGCTGGATGGCCAGATACACGCCCACCAGCTCGATGCTGTTGGGAATGAGGTAGGCCACCTTGTCGCCGGCGCCTATGCCGCGGTCGACGAACGCACGGGCGATGCGGTCGGTCAGCACGTTCATCTCGGCGTAGGTGTGGGTGACGTCGCCGCATACGCAGGCGAGCCGGTCCGGATGCGCGCGCACGTTCTCGAGAAACGGCTCTATGATGTTGTCGTATTGCTCGTAGCCCATCGCGTCAATCCCTTCCTTTATCGGACGCTCCCTTTTTTCGTCCGGCCCCACGTCGCGCCGGCGAGTGACCGGCGCCCGTCGGCGAGGCCCGTCCCGCTCCTCCCCCTCCTTGCGGAAGCGGGACGGGCCTTTGCGCACGTTAGCGCGCGAATTTCTCCATGGTCTTTGCGTAGGCCTTGGTAGTGGTGCAGAACGGCGAAGCGGTCTGCTCGTTGTTCATGGACGTCTGCAGGTTCCAGTCTGCAAGGCCGTTGAACATGCACTTGGCAACCTGGATAGAGGCGTCGGGCATGTCGGACAGACGCTTGGCGAGACCCATCGTGGTGGCCTCGAGATCCTCGGAGGCGCACACGCGGTTGGCGATGCCCATATCGAACAGCTGCTGGCCGCTGATGCGGTCGCCCAGGAACACGATCTCCTTGGCGCGCTGCGCGCCCACCAACTCGGGCAAGAACTTCACCACACCCATCTCGGGAGCAATGCCGATCTGGCAGAACGCCGGGATGATCTGGGCGGTTTCCGAGATGCACACCAGATCGCTGGCAAGCACCAGGGCGAATCCGCCGCCCACGGCATAGCCGTCCACCATGGCGATGACCGGCTTGGCGATAGAGCGCAGGGCCCAGACGGCCTGGCAGTACTTGCGATAGGTCTTGCGGGCATGCTCGGGGGTGTTCTCCTCGGGGGAGGACTGGCTCAAGTCGCCGCCGCTCGTGAAGCAGTTGCCCGACCCGCGCAGAACGATCACGCGCACCTCGTCATCGGCGTCCGCCTCATAGAGGCATTGCGTCAGAAGCTCCATCATGCGCGCATTGATGGCGTTCTTCTTCTTGGGCTGGTTCAGGTAGATGACGGCGATGCCGTCTTCCGCCTTCTCTATGTACACGACGTCGCGTTCAATCTCAGTCATGATCGATCTCCTAGATAGCGCAACCCGCCACGTAGCCCGCCTTGGTGGCATCGGCAATGCGATGCGGCTCATCGGCATCGCCAACCAGGTACACCTCGTCGCAGATGCCCTTGAGCGATTCGGCCAACGCATGGTTGGGCTTGAAGCCCAAGGTGACGGCGACGGTCTTAGCGGGAATGAAGATTTCCTTCTTGTTGCCCTCCCTGTCGGACTGAATGGCCTTAACGCCGCTCTCGGTGATTTCGGTCACCTTGGTAAGCGGGTAGGTGGTCACGTTGGGAGCCTTCTTGAAGTCGTTGTTCATACCGAAGCGTTCAGACGCACTCACATCATAGCCAATCTTCTTGCCCTCTTCGATAATCGCGGTGGTGCGGCCCGTTTCCATGCACAGATGCCCAAACTCGCAACCGGGCAGGCCGCCGCCAATGATGGCGACGTTCTTGCTGATGGGCCAGCTCAAAGAGCCCGTCGCCTTGCGAGCGAATTCGGGGGTGTAGTGCATCTTGAGCACCGTGGTGGCGCCCCACCACATGAAGTTGTTGAACGCGCCCTTGGCCTTGGGCTTGTGGCCGTTCAGCATCTCCAGGAAGTTGTGCGACTGGATGACGTTCTTGCCGTCGGCGCCGGGAACATCCAGACCCAGCACATCGCCGCCCACGGCGACCACCACGGCATCGGGCTTGGCAGCCTTGACCACAGAGGCGTCCACCGGGGTCTTCAGGTGCACGTTGATAGCGGGGTGCGATTCGATCAGATGATTCATATAGTCAAGGTAGCGCTCATGATAGGGGCTGAAAATGGAGCTCATCTTCACGCAGCCGCCCAGACGCGGGCCGGCCTCGTACAGATCGACCTCGTGGCCGCGCTCGCTGGCGGCGACGGCGGCGTTGATGCCGGCCGGACCGGAGCCGATGACCATGACCTTCTTCTTTTTGTCGGCCTTGGGATACAGCTCGTGATCGAGCTCGGGGCCGAAGTGGGGGTTCACGCCGCAGTACACCAGCGGCTTGCCGCCGGAAACCACATCGTCGATGCAGCGGCAGCACACGATGCACTTGCGCATGTCGTCGGTGCGGTCCTCCATGACCTTGCGCGGCAGGTCGGGGTCGGCGATGCTGTAGCGCAGGCCGGCGATGGCGTCGCACTTGCCCTCCTGGAGGTTCTTCTCCATGACGGTGGGGTCGGTGTTGCGGTAGCCCTGGGCGACAGGCTTCTTCGCCACGGTCTTGATCTTCTCGGCGATCCACATCCAGTGGCCGTCCTCGATGCGCTTGGTGGTCAGCGGCACGCTGGTCTCGTGCCAACCGACGGCCAGGTCATGCAGGTCGAGGCCAGCCTCTTCGAGGATGGGAACGATCTGGAGGGCTTCCTCGATGTCCAGGCCCTCGCCCGCGTCGGTCTTGATGAAGTCGACCGGCGACCAGCGAACCACGATGGGGTAATCGGGGCCCACGACCTCGCGCACGCCCTGCAGAATCTCGACCGTCAGACGGCAGCGGTTCTCCAGGCTTCCGCCGTACTGGTCGGTACGGTTGTTGGTGGCCTTGGACATGAAGCGGCTCATGATGCCGCCGACGCCCGCCATGACCTCGATGGCGTCGAAGCCCGCCTCCTTGCACACGCGCGCGGCGTTGAAGTATTCCTTCTTGAACTCCTCGATCTGCTCGATGGTCATGGCGCGGAAGCCGCCCATGAACTTCAGCACGGCGATGTCGGTGGGGCCGTAGGGGCCTTCGCACTCGTCGGACTCGAACTTCCAGTCGTGCACGGCGTAGATCTGAGCGCAGATCTTGCCGTCGTGCTTATGCACCGGATCGACCATCATCTCTTTGAGGTTGGGAATGCACTCGTCGCCATAGCAGGACGGCAGGGGATGCAGATGGATGCCGTTCTCGCCGATGTCGGAGTTGCGCTTCCACGGGCAGATGGTCTGGATGATCAGGCCCGTCTTGCCGGCAGCGCGCTCCTCAAGGTAGTTGGCCAGACGCTGGGTGGCCTTGCCGTTCTCCGCATAGCCCTCGCCCGGCGACATGGACGTGGTGATCATGCGGTTCTGCAGCGTGACGCCGTTGACCTTCAGCGGCGAGCCGAGGATGGGATACTGCGTGCTCATCGTATGCATTCTCCTTCTCTTGACGACGAATCCTCTATCGAAAGCCCCTTTTACGTACAAGGCGGTTTCATACGAGGTCGCTTCCGCAGTCCGACCTGCGCGCCGTACGGCAAGCAGGGCGCCATGCGGGAGAAACCTCGGTCCAATTCCCTTTTAAGCAAATTGCGTGCCAACCGCTATTTCCACAGTTTGGAGCCCAAAGAGATGGCCAAAGGAACAATGAGGAACGTCGTGGCGTACAGCGCGATGACCATAACGAACATGCCGGCATAGGAGCCCGTGACGTCGTAGATGACCGCATAGGCCGACGCGCCGATGGCGTTGAAGAAGAACACGGCCGTGGTGACGCGCGCATAGATGCGGGTGTAATCCCGCGGGCCGAAGCAATCCTTGGTCGCAAGGGGATTCACCACCGAAAGCGCCGAATAGCCGCAACCGAACAGAGCCGCGCCGAGAAAGAACGCCGGCACCCCGTTCGCAAGCAGCATGACGAGCGCCCCTATGCAGCCGCAGCCAGCGCCCACGCGCGCCGCGACGCGCGCGCCGTACCGGTCGCTCACCCATCCGAGGAATATCTTCGCGAATATGGCCATCGAGCTCACGATGGACACAGCGAACGCGCCCGCCACGGCGCCTATATGGGGCGATTCCGCTCCGAAAGAGGCAAGCTGCTGACATAGGGTGGCGCTCATCACGAAGCAGCCCGCTGAAATCAGCAGCAGCACGAACGCGGGAGATTTCATCGCCCGAGACGCTTCCACGCCGCGCACTTCCGCACCTGCGGACTCCTTGCGCGCAACGGAAGCATCCTCCGAGCTCCCTTCCGCCGTCCGAGACGGTTGCGCCCCGTCTGTGCGCGCGGCCTTCTTCCTCACGTTGCATGACGCATCCTCTTCCGCACCGTACGGCGCCACGCCCAGCGTATCGGGCATCCCGCGAACGCATGCCACAGTGATCGCGCACGCCAGCACCGTAACCGTGACGCCCATGACCACGCGGGCGCACCGCCAGCCCAGAAACCCGATGAGAAACGTGGTCAGCGGGCTCGCGATAGCCGCGCACACGCTCAAAGACGCGCCCACGATGCCTATGAGCAATCCCATTCGTTTCGTGAACCAGGCGTTGATGAGCACGGGTATCGCGAGATACATGATGAACGATGACGTCGCGCCGTAGACAACCCCGAACAGGATCCAGGACCAAAGCCCACGGGTCACGGCGGTCAGAAGGTAGGCGATGCCGAAGGCGATCACGCACGCGGGAAGCACCGTGCGCGGACCGAATCTATTGAGAATCTTTCCCGAGAAAGGCGAACACGCGCACGCCACGATGGGCATGATGACCGTGAAGATGGTGGCCTCGAAGCGCGACCATCCCGTCTCCTGCATCACGGGCTCGTAATAGTTGCCCGCCGTGTTCGAAAGAAACCCGATAACCAGGGAATAGAAGCCCAGACAGCCGATAAACACGAGCCATGCCGGATGGATGCGCCCCCGCACCTTCTTCGAACGTACCTGCGACTTCCCTGTATCCGCGCGCCTCATGCCCCGTCACTTCCTCTCGTCTTGTCAAGAAGCAAACGGCATGCCACCTTTTACCGAACAGACCGAGAGCACTTTGCTCACGTATAACGAATGCAGCAATCGGGCACATTTTTTGCTATATTTTATGTTCAAATACGAACCGATTCGAAAACGAGGAGCCTCATGGCCAAGAAGAAAAAGAAGCCCCAGTTCAAGGCGCCCGAAGGCCAATTCGAGCGCCTGAGCGAGGTCAACTCCGTCAGAATTCCCGTGGAGCTTGAGAACGGCAAGCTCCCCGTAGACATCGGCATCGAGCTGCCAGACGGACGCATGCAGGTGCTCGTGAAGCGCAATGAGCCCATCCCCTTCTGGCATAGCGAGATGTACTCCACCGCTATCGCCTATCAGACCGCCGTCGAGGCGCACTTCCTTCTGGGAAGCCGTCCGCTCGCTAAAGACAACCTATCGCTCGGGCGCATTCGCCTTCGCAATATCCGCTGGTCGAATCAGGGCCTGCCCATGATCGACATGCTGGTGGGCATGGATGGCCAAGGCACGCTGTCGCTGGGATCGAACAACCTCGACCGCACCGAAGACAAGGGCGCCGTCATTTCGCAAAGCGGCCCCATTTCGGCCGACGACCTGCGCCGCCTTGCCGAGGACGCGGAATCCCACCAGGCGGAAGACGAAGAGTGGCGCACCTATCTCAAGGAGTCCGACGAGGCGCGTCAATTCATCAACGAACTGGCCGACATCTATATCGTGGCGAAGAAGAAGATGGGGTTCGCCCAGAAGCACGCCCACAACAAAGTGGTCAATCGCGTGTGCAAGGTCCTCAACTCCCCGGTGAAGAAACTCACCCCGCAATCCATCGCCCAGTTCCGCGAGGACATCGCCACCCTGAAAGCGAGCCTTCCCCAGCTGCACCAGCTGCGCGCCGCCGTCATGCAGTGGTATCGATAGCCTTCGTACGCTCCTACTGCTCTTGAGCGCATTACAGCCGGCCTCGTTCATGTCGAGGCCGGCTTTTTCATGCAACAAAAGGACGCCCTCCCGAGGGAGAGCGCCCTTGCAATGCTTCTCGTGAGCGAATCGTGCTACTTCTTGTTCTTCCACAGAGCGTTGCCGCGCTTGACGGTGAACGGAATCATGATGGCGGCGCACACGTACAGCGCGATGACCACCACGAAGCACAGGTCGTAGTTGCCGGTGTTGTCGTAGATCAGGCCGTACACCGTGAACGAGATGGCCGTGGCGATGAAGATGCCGGTGGACACCCAGGAATAAATCTGCGAGTAGTTGCGCGGGCCGAAGGAGGCACGGGCCAGCATGGGGGCGATGACGGTCAGGCCGGCGTAGCCGAAGCCGAAGATGACCATGCCCGCATAGAACATGACCACGTTGGAGCCTGCCTGCCATGCGAGCACCATGCCGATGGCGCCGCCCAGCGTGGCGATGAGGCCCGTCCAGGTGATGCCGATCTTGTCGTTCAGAGCGCCCAGCAGCAGCTTGCCCACGATGCCGCCCACCATGATGATGGACACGGCGGTGGCGCCTACGGTAGCGCCCAGCGCACCGTGCGAGCAGAACGCGGGAATCTGCTGGAAGAATGCCGCGCACATGCAGAAGATGCCGGCGACCAGGATGAGGGTGTACAGAGCGGGCGACTTCTTGGCCTGCTCCATGGTGGCGCCGTCCTGCTCCATGGCGGAGTTGTCTTCGCCCTCCTCATACACCGAGTCGGCGCAGAAGGGCAGCACGCCCATGACCGAGGGGCTCTTGCGCACGAAGGCGGCGGTCAGGATAGCGGACAGAACGGTGGTGAACACGGAGAGCACCGCACGGGCGGTCTGCCAGCCGAACTCGTTGATAAGCGCCTGGCCCACGGGACTCGCGATGGCGGCGAGCAGCGACAGGGTGGCGGCAGCGATGGACACGGCGATGCCGGAACCCTTCTTGAACCAGATGTTGATCAGAACCGGAGCAGCCAGATACATGAAGAAGCCGGCGGTGATGCCGAACACCACGCCGTAGAGGTTCCACTGCCACAGCTCGGTGGCATAGGCGCTGGCGAGCGATGCCAGGCCGAACGCAGCGGAAACCGCGGTCAGGATCCAGCGCGGGTTGTACTTCTCAAGCAGCTTGCCCGCGATAGGAGCCGTGATGGCCGAAACGATGGGCTGGATGGTGCGGTACATGGTGGTATCGGTCTGGGTCCAACCGAACTGGTCCATGACCGGCGCCACGAAGATGCCCGACGTGTTGGCGATGATGCCCGTCGGGATGGAGTAGAAGCCGATGCAACCGATGAGCACGAGCCATGCCCAAACGGAGCCGCTCAGTTTAGATGCCGTCATGTTGATCCCTTTCTGCGGCAGTTCAATAAAGCTGTTCCACTTTAGGGCTCCCCTGTTAACAAAGGCTTCACGGATAGGAGGGGGATAACGGGCGTCTGGGTGCCTAAACCGCCCTGATTTCCTGCAATTTTAGCTTGTTCAAGGCATAGTGTTAGCGTTTTGTTAATATATAGGTCATCATGTTAATGTCTGAAAGGGGAAAGCCGAAGGTGGCATCGAAGAGCCTGCGCATCGAGCTCCTTGGCGAGCCGCGCATCCTTGTGGATAATGCCGAGACCGCCGTGGCCCGCACCCGCGTGAGGGCGCTCGCATTCTATCTCGCGGCGGCGGGCAAACCCGTGTCCCGCGCCACGCTCTCGTGGCTTTTCTGGCCCGATAGCACCGCCGATGTCGCCTCTCGCAGCCTAAGCATTCACCTGTCATACCTGCGCGCAGCCCTGCCCGAAGGCGCGCTCGTGTCAACGCGCTCAACCGTAGGCATCTCCCGTTCGTGCGAAACGGACGTCGCCGATTTCGAGCGGCTCTCGCTGTCCTCGAACGAAGACGACGCGCTTGCCGCGCTCCGCCTTTTCCGCGGACCGTTCCTCGAGGGGTTCTCCCTCAAGGGCGCCCATCCGTTCGACCAGTGGGTCGAAGCCCAGCAAACGCGGTGGACCCAGCGCTTCGTCACCACCACCTGCAAAGCCGCGCGCATTCTGGCGATACGCGGAGAGGCGGAATCCGCTCTCGAGCTTCTGGAAACCGCCGCTCAGGCCGATCCCCTGAACGAAGACGTCTATCGCTACCGCATGCGCATCATGGCGCACAGCGGCAGACGCGCCCAGGTCGGAGCCTTGTACCAGTCCCTCGTAGAACAGCTGAACGAAGCGCTGGGCATTCCTCCCTCGCAGGAAACCGTGGCATGCTATCAGGAGATAATCGGATCGAACGACGCGTTCACCGCCTCGGTGCGCGCAACGGGCCAGCAGTTCGTGGGCAGCGAAGACGACATGCCCTTCATCGGGCGAGACGAGCTCCTTCGAACGGCAGTAGAGGAAGCCGAAACACGGTTCGTGCTCGTGCAAGGCCAGGCGGGCATCGGCAAAACCCGGTTTCTCAAGGAGCTCGCCCGCTTCAACAACGCCGTCTCGCTTATGGTGCCTCTTTCTCAACAGGGAAAGGACGCGCCCTTCTCCACCGTCGCGGCCATCATCCGCGCCGTGGCGGCAGCGGTCGACTGGCCCCGGCTTTCCGCCCGCCTTGAGCAACGCTTGCCCACCGAGCTGTGGGCCACGCTGTACTGCCTCGTTCCCGACCTCGATTCCCACGACAGGGATTCATCGGCCGCCTTCGCGTTCACATCGCTGCAGGTGTCGGAGGCGTTCTCTCGCTTTCTGGAATGCGCCTCCGAGCAGCAGGCCGTTCGCATTCTGATGGACGATTTGCACAACGCCGACGCCTCGTCGCTCGCGGTGTTCCAGGCCATTCCCTCGTACCTGGATGCAGGCAAAGCGCAGTTCATCGCCACGCTCTCCCCCACGCTCATGGATCTTGCCACGGCGGGTTTCCTCAATGACCTGCAGAAAACGGGGCGCATGCGCGTGCTGAGGCTTGAGCGGCTTAGCAATTCCCAGATGATGGAATTGTTGCTGTACTACTTCCCCGACATCGACAAAGAGACGGCCGACCGCCTTGTGACGCTCGCCGACGGCAACCCGTATTGGATGAAAGCCATCGTGCGCGGCCTCGATTCGGGATACACGGAGTTCTCGGGCAAGAACTCGCTGGACAATCTCTTTGATTTCGTCCTACGCTCGTTAAGCCCCGAGGCGCAGACCATGGCGGAAAAGCTTGCCGTCATGGAAGAGCCGTGCGAATTCCGCCTGTTCGGACGCATATGCCGGTCCGACAACCCCGAGAATGTGCTCTTAGAGCTTTCGACGGCGGGCATCACCGCGCTCGACCGCACAAGCCATGTGGGTTTCCTGCACACGCAGGTGCGCGACCACGTTCTAAGCCGCCTTGCGCGCGAGTCCCAGCGCCTTGCCACCGCGCACCTGCGCGTTGCCCAAGGCATGGAGGCGCTGTACGGCGACGGCCCCGCCAACGCGCAGGACATCACCATCGCGAAACATTACCTCAAAAGCACCCACCCCGAATCAAGCGCCCGTTTCGCGGCGAAGGCGGGCGACTACCTTCTTCAGGTGGATGACGTGGAAGGCGCCATCCATCATTACAAGCTGGCCGTTCGCTACCTCACCGGACCCAAGAAGCTCGACTGCACGATGGTGCTCTACGCCAACATGACGCACCGAGGGCAAATGTATGAGGCCGACCTCTACGTCCAAGAAGCGGTCGCGGTTGCACGCGCTCAAAACAGGAACGACTACGCTCTCACGTTCGAGGCGGCACAGGCCTTGGTGGCAATCCCCGAATTCAAAGAGGTGCAGGCCGGCGTCATCCCCTATTACCGGCGCGACCTCGACGCCTCTATCGTGAAGAAGCTGCGGACGGCCGAAAACGAAGCGCTCCTCAACGGGGCCAGCATGCTGCTCATCAACTACATCCTGGGATTCGAATCGTCGTATTACATGATCGTGGGCGATTTCGACCGGGCGAAAGACTGCCTCAATCGCCTGATAGGCCGCAATCTGTGGCAGCGAGGCAACGAGGAGTCCAGCGCCAACATGCTGCTGCAGTACTCCGCCATCGTCACGCTGATCGCCATCATGAACTGGTTCCCCGACGAGCGCATCTACGACGTCATCAAGCTCGAGGAGGAGATGTTCCGAGAGACGCCTATCAACAGCTTCTCGGCCACGGCGTCGGGCGTCAGGGCGCTGCTCACCAACATCCGCGGCGACTTCGTCGAAGGAGAGCGCCTCATGGACATCGCCATCGACGAGCTGCGCAAGTCGGACAACCCCATCTCGCTTGCAAGCACGCTGGTCACCCAGGCCATGCTGGTCCATCGGCACGCGCCCGGCAAGGCGTATGCCGCCAATCGCGAAGCCTACCAGATCGCCCAGCGGCACCAGGCGCGCTACATCCAGGTGAAGGCGCTGATCGGGTTGGTTGTCACCAGCCCCGACAAGCGCGAAGCCGCCACGTTCCTCGAAGAGCTGCGCGAGCTCGCGAGCATCATCGGCGACGGCGCCCTGTACACGCGCATCGCTCACGTGGCGTCCTCCATCAAAGACAAGCCGTATCTGAATTAAATCACGCTCCCCACCTGAACGACGGCGAAAAAGGCCGCGCCGCGATGCCGACAACGACACCGCGGCGCGGTCTTTTCGCAGAGCGCCCTGCTCGCGATGGCAGCGCACCCCGCCATCCCCAAAGCCCCAAGGCAAAAAACAAGCCGCCCCCGAAGGAGCGGCTTGCGGATGGCCGAGTTTGCAGCCTCGACCGAACGTGCATGAAAGCGTGATGCTAGGCTTCCTTGGCCCAGAGCTTGCGACCCATCGGGACGATGACCATGGACATGAGGATAACCAGGGCGTAGAAGACCATCATGACGACCATGGCAGCCTGGTAGCCACCGGTGAGGTCGAACAGGGTCGCGTACATCAGAGCGGCGAAGCCGGAGAGAACGTTCAGACCGGTAGCGACGATCGAGTAGATGTTCGCGTAGTCCTTCTGGCCGAACGCCTGACGGCAAGCCATAGGCGGAACGATGTTCAGAGCGGAGTAGCCCAGACCGAACAGAGCAGCGCCGACGTAGAACATCATGACGGAGCCGCCGGAGAACATGATGACGGCAGCGCCAGCCAGACCGCACACACCAGCGGTGATGCCGGAGACGCGAGCGCCGAAGTGGTCAGCGATCCAGCCGAGGCCGAACTTGCCGACGATGGAGGCGTACATGATGACGGACACGGCCATAGCGCCGACAGCGGCACCGCTCTCACCGAACAGCGGGTTGACGGCGGCGTAGCGGGCAGCCTGCTGGTTGAAGGAAGCAGACAGCACGAACAGGCCGGCCATCAGAACGAGCATCCACAGAGCGGGGGACTTGATGGCGTCCTTCTGCATGCAGCCCTCGTCCGGACCGACTTCCCACTTGGAAGCAGCGGTCTGCTTGGCCTCGGTAGCCTCGCCATAACCCCAAGGCAGAACGCCCATCTTCTCGGGGGACTCGCGGAGCAGCAGCAGCGTGCCGCCGGCGGAGATGATGGTCACAGCGATGCCCAGGACGATACGGGTCTGCTGCCAACCCCACTCGGCGATCCAGCCGCCGATGATGGGGGACATGATGGCGCCGAGCAGCGACACGAACACGCCGATGACGCCGATGATGGTGCCGTTGTTCTTAGCGAACCAGCGGTTGACCATCGTCGGGGTGGCGATGTACATCCAGAACGCGGCGGACGCGCCGTAGAGCACGCCGTAGATGTGCCACTGGATGGGCGAGGTGAACCAGGCGCAGGCCAGAGACGAGAGGCCGAACACGAGGGCGGCGATCGTCATGACGATGCGGGGGTTGTACTTGGACAGCAGCTTGCCGGCGAACGGCGTGCACACTGCAGCAACCCAGGGCTGGATGGACATGTACAGCGAAGCCTCGGTCTGAGACCAGCCGAACTCATTGATGACAGGCGTCAGGAACAAACCGGCGTGGTTTGCCATGAGGCCCAGCGGGACAGCGTAGAAGCACACGCAGGCAATGGCTACTGCCCAGGCGTAATTGCTGCCCTTAGCATTGGTGGTTCCCATTTTTCACTCCTTGTCTCTCTTGCCGGAGATGCTTCCACCTCCGTCGGCCGCCCCCGAAGGCCGCCGTCGGACGAGGAAGCTTTGAGACCTTTACGGGTGTGACCCCGTCCCCAGTCTCGCACGCGCCCCCTGCAAAGGGCGCGCTATTTCACAAGCAAAAACCATGCCAAAGCAGCTTGCTGCAACAGGCTCCGAAGGCACTCCTTTTGCTCGATGGCAGGTAGGCGGGGAGACGGATGGCTCCGCCTCCCCGTTCGGCAGGCGCTATGCCCGCCTCAAGATTCGGGTTATTCGCCCTTCTTCAGGACGCCCTTCTCGTACAGAGCGGCGACTTCCTCGGGGGTGTAGCCGAGCTCTTCCATGATGTCGGCGGTATCGGCATCGTACTTCGCGCCGCCGCGGACGATCTGGCCGGGATGCTTGGCGAACTTCGGGAAGAGGTTCACCTGCTTCACATCGGCGTCGGTGATCTCGTCGTGGCACTCGATGAACACCTCGCGCGCCTGGTAATGAGGATCCTTCAGCATGCGCTCGTAGGTCATATGCGGAGACACGGGCACGCCCATGGAGGTGAACTGCTCGTTGACTTCGTCCACGGTGTGGGTCAGGCAGTACTCGTCCAGCGCGGCGCGGAACTTCGCGGCGCGGGCAGGCAAAGGATCGTTGATGTCCTTGCAGCCGGGGGCGCGGGTGATGGAAGGATAGGTGCCCAGGGGCTGGAAGTCGGGGTCGTCGGCGAAGCCGAAGAACTCGACCAGCTTGCGCACGGGACCGTTGCCGCCCACGGCGACCTGGACGTAGCCGTCCTTGCACTTCTGGGAGCCGGCGCAGGCGCCCACGAAGTCCTCATTGCCGATGGGGGTGGGCTGGATGCCGTGGTTGATGCCGTCGGAGAGCGTAGCGCCTTGGACGCGCACCAGGGACTCGAACTGCGTGCAGTCGATGGAGTCGCCCTCGCCCGTCTCGCGAGCGCGGATGACGGCGGCCAGCGTGGCCCATGCGCCCATGAGGCCGGTCATGTAGTCGCCGGTGAAGGGCTTGGTGACCGACGGAGGGGTGCCCGGGAAGCCGTTCAGGCTGGCATAGCCGGAGAACGCCTGTCCGATGGGATCGAAGGATGCCTTCTTCACATAGGTGGGATCGCCCGTCTGGCCGAAGCCGGAGATATGAAGGATGACGAGCGCGGGGTTGTGCTCCCACAGCACCTCATCGGTGATGCCCCACTTCTTCCAGGTGCCGCCCTTGGAGGACTCGACCAGCACGTCGGCGTCCTTGACGAGGCGGAACAGCACCTCTTTGCCCTCGTCGGTGGGGATGTTCAGCGTCATCATGCGCTGGTTGCGGCGCTCTGCCGACCATGCGTCGCCGTACATGCGGTACATGTCGGGGGCGATCACGCTCTCCAGCTCGATGACGTCAGCGCCCTGCTCGGCGAAAAGGCCGCACACAAACGGACCGGCGATGACCGATGCCGCATTGATGACCTTGAGGCTCTGCAGATTGCCGAACTTGGGCATATCAGCTGCTTTCATATACAACCTCCTTGACTCTACCGGCTCCTCGATTGCCTTCGCATAGGAGTCCGAAAATCTATAAGCAAGAACCGTGCCAATCCCGTTCTCGCATCGCTTCAGGCTATGACCACCAGGGCATTCGTCCGCTCGTTGAACAATCTGCACCGTTTGAGGCAATGTGTTCACAAAATGTTCACTTTATTGCAGTGCAGCGATGGAGCTGGGATTCGCCGCGACGCAAACTAGATGGACCCAGCGCCGTGCAAAGACCTACGAAACCGCATGAAACTCAGTTCGAGGGAGCTTTGGCCGCGATGATAGCGGCCTCCGTCGCGTAACCCGCAACGCTGCGGCAGGACGCTATTCGGCGAACGAGCCTTCATAGGGGCGCTGGCCCAGCATGCGGTCTTCGTACATGCGCGCAATGCGCTCGTCATCGAAGCCGAGCTCGCGCAGAATATCCTCGTTATCTTGGCCGATGCAGGGGGCACCGCGCCACACGCGACCGGGGTTATTCTTGAGTTCGGGCACCACCTTCACACCTGTCAATTTCTTCTTGCCGTTGACTGTCGACCAGGTCTCCATGACGCCGCGCGCCTGGTACTGCGGATTGCGTGCCGCGTCGGCGTAGCCCATCAGACGCGAGCACGGCACGCCGTTGTTCGCCAGAATGTCTTCCACCTCTTCAGCGGTGTGCTCAGAAAGGAATTTCGCGAACGCTTCCTCGGCCACGTCGGCGGCGTGCGATCCGTAGGGGATGATGCCTTCCCCTTCCGGGAACAGCTCGCTGCCGTATTCCAATCCGATAAGCGGGAGCCCGACCTTAAGCACGCCGGGGCCCAAGAACAGCACGTACACCTCTTCTCCGTCCTTGCAGGTATAGGTGCCATATAGGGCGCAAATCAGGCTGTGGCTGCCTTCTTTCACGTATTCCTCGCCGTAGGTCCAGCCGCCTATGGCGTACTGCGACTGCATGCGCATGAGCGTCTCGAACTGAGCCACGTCGATGCTCTCGCCCTTGCCCGTCTCCTGGCGCTTGAGCAGCGCGGCGAGCGACATACTGAACGCGTAGAACGCGGAGGAATAGTCGCCCGGGAACACCATGGCGGGCGCGGAGGGCTGCCCGGGAAGGCCGTTCATGCGCATGACGCAGCCGAATGCCTGGGCAATGGGGTCATAGCTGGCGCGACGGACGTACTCGGGCACGCCGGTCTGGCCGAAGCCGGATATGTGGGCGATCACCAAACCGGGGTTGACCTCCCAGAGCGCCTCATCGGACAGACCGCATTTGTCGAAACGCCCGCCCACCGATGCCTCGATGAGCACGTCGGTGGTCTTCATGAGCTCGAGGAACGCCTCGCGGCCTTCGCCCTTGAGATAGTTCATGGCCAGGCTGCGCATGTTGCGCCTGTCCTGCTGGGTGCTGGCGCCGTGGCACGAGAACCGGCCCATATCGGGCACCGTGGGATTCTCGATCCAGATGACGTCGGCGCCGTGCTCGGCATACAGCTCTCCGGCGAACGGGCCCGCCACCGAAAGGCCGATCATCACCACGCGATAGCCGCTCAACAGGCCGAACTGGGGAATATCTTCGGTTTTCACAATGCTCCTCTCTTGATAAACCAGTTTTTCAAGAAGAGGTGCGCAAAAAACATGCCACAAAAGACGGGTATCCTTTATGCTAAGAGAAAACATGGTTCGTCGTACCAACCCATTCGCAGGAATAAGAGTCGCCTGGCATTGTTTCGGCGGCCAGAACATGCAGCATCATTGACATGATCCCGGTTGAATCGGTACTATGGATTCATACAATATAGAACATAAGTTCGTAGTATTACTTAAAGGAGCAGAGCAGGTTCCCAATGGCATACGAATCGGATTCTTTCAAAGAGCACCATCTGACCCGACTACCCGTGCTCCAATCGCTCATCGAGATGGGCTGGAATCGCGCACAGATCATCTGTCCGTCCCCCGATTCAGACGAAACGGAATGGCGCATCCCTAAAACACCTTCTGAAGCAGCAAAGCGCGAAGCGAAGCACCGCTTCAAAGGATACCCGGCAGATATAGCTCTTTTCGACGACGCCGATTATGTCGGCGACTACGAACACGTCATCGCGCTCATCGAGTGTAAAGAGCCCTCAATGGAGCACGGAATTAGTCAGTTGAAGATATATCTCGGGCTAGAGCCTCATGCCCGATTGGGAATATGGACTAATGGGACGGAATTCGTGCGCGTTTACAAACTTCCCACCGCAGGAAGTTTTAAAGTGGTCGCAGGAACAGCGCTTCCCAAACCCGATGAGAATATTATTCTCGCCGATGAGCAACGTATTACATACGCCGACCTCCATATCCCTTCTGTAAAAGAGCTGAAGAATGCGTTTTTGTCATTGCTCGGATCAATCACTTCTCGAGACACCAAGTCAACCAGGCGAGAAGACCAACTTAGTCAGATATCGAACGTCCTGCTCGTCAAACTTGATTCGGATCGTGCGGGCCAATGGGATCAGTCTTACCCCCTCGCTTTCCAGCTCAACGACACCCCCGAACGCACACGTGAAGTGATAAACAGGTTCTTCAAAGCATTTAAAATCGAACACCCGTCGCTCTTCGCGGAAGAGGAACCCGACGAAATCGTTTTTGATGAGGACACGATTCAAGAAATAGTGCTTCGCCTACAATTCATGAACATCGGAGCAATGGCGCCTGACGCTCTCTCGATAGCATTTCAGGTGTTCCGCGATGCTACGCTTAAACTGGGCGACGGACAGTACTATACGCCGATTCGCGTCATCGAGGCAGGCGTTGCCATGATGGATATTACCCACCGGGATTCGATCATCGACCCAGCGTGCGGAACCGGCGGCTTTCTCTCGGCAGCATTGATGAAGGTCTCGGAAGCCGGAGCCGATAGCAAGGCGGTTTCCCAATGGGCACATTACAAACTGTTCGGCGTCGACAGAGACAAAACCAATATCAAGCTGACTCGCGCGCTCATGGTAGGCATCGGCGATGGATCGACAAATGCCCGCCATGGCGATTCCCTGCGCGAGTCGAAATGGACCGGCGAAGCGAGCGAGTTGAAGTCAATTTTAGGAGCCGAAAGATATACGGCGATACTCACCAATCCCCCCTTTGGGCAGAACCTCGTTATAAGCGCAGCGGATGCCAAGGCATCGAAACTAGAGATCTGCAAACATTCCCCCAGCGGATTGCCGGCACAAGATTACGCCCCCACAACAGAGCTGGGAATAGCATTCGTTGAGCGCGCGTGGCATATGCTTCAAAACGGAGGAAGGCTCGGCATAGTTTTGCCTGAAACATACTTCTTCTCTAAGTCATACTCCTGGTTCAGAGAGTGGATGGACAAGCATTTCATTCTCCGCGGCGCTCTCAATATAGCAATGGAAGCATTCCAGGGATTTTGCCGTGCGAAAACGAACTTCTATGTCTTCGAAAAGCGAGGGAACGGCCCGAAAGTTCCTACCCCGTCATGGTTCCGCGACGGCTATGTTTGGGTGTCCTGCGCGCCCACTATCGGGCTCAACAAAGACGGACTCGATCTGTTCGTCGTAAACGATGAAGGCCAACGCACATCTGAAATTGACGATGTGGCCATGGAGGACGTTCGAGCATTGCTTGCCGGCAAAAACACCCCGACTTCGGGCTACGTACCTCTCGAACCGATGGCGACTTCTTTCATTGCCGTTCCAACGTTTTCAGGAAATCAGGCGGAATCCGTTCTGAAGTCAAAAGTAGCCCTGAAGCTCGAGGGATTCACCACAAAGTCACTTGGCGACCTTATGGACGAAGGCATCATATCGATTCGCGGAGGACACGGTAGTCCTTCGGCGGATGTAAGAAAAGGAAACATTCCCTATATCAAAGTAGTAGATTTGCGAGCGGGCAAAGTCAACCCCAACCGCACGAACATGGTTTCTATTGAGGTGGCACGCCGTTTCTGGAAAGGAAACGATAGCGGCGTGACACCCTGGACAATTGTCACTCCCGCACGTGCATCAAAAAATATCGGGGAGCCTTGCATGATCATGCCCGGCCAGGAGCAATCGGTTTTCACAAAAGAAGTCCTCATGATTTCTGTAAGCCCCGATGCGCCAATCGATCCGTTCTTCCTTTTTTGGGCACTTGGTCTTGATGACGTGAAAAAGCAATGGGGACGCGTCGTTTTCATGCAAACGAATCGTGAAGACCTTGGAAACAGATATCGACTTATTGAAATACCTTACACGGACGATGAAAAGCTCGCTCAAAGCGTCTCCAGTCCGTACAAAAAATACTTTACAACCCTCGCCGCAATTCAGAAGGAGCTTAACGAGACGATCATCTCGCTTTAATGGTCCGTTCTGCTGGGCACGCTTTTTGCTTTTAGGCATATGGAAGTGGACTGAGGAAGCCCCTCCATCGACCCTCAGCCGAAACCACGAAACGAAAGGCGTGATACGTATGGCAGAAGAATTCACCCCGTTCGGCCCACTTCAGGGAGTCAAGGTTTTGAACCTTTCCCAGGCAATCGCCGGACCGTTCGCCTGCGCGATGCTCGGCGACTTGGGCGCCGACGTCATCGGCATTGAGAATCCCAAGGGCCGCGACACCTCGCGCCCGAACCCGGCGCTCGGCGGCTGGGGCACCCAGATGGACCGCCGCAACTCGCGCTCCCTGTGCATGGATGTGCGCAAGGGCCGCGGCCGCGAGCTGTTCTTCGAGCTGGTCAAAGAGGCTGACATGCTGGTCGAGGGCTTCCGCGGCGGTCAGATGGAAAAGTGGGACATGTCCGACGAGACGCTGTGGGAGGTTAACCCCGCCCTGGTCATCGTGCACATCTCCGGCTTCGGCCAGACCGGCGTGCCCGAATACGTAACCCGCGCCAGCTTCGACGGCATCGGCCAGGCGTTCTCCGGCTACATGGAGATGAACGGCTTCCCCGATCGCCTGCCCATCCCCGCGTTCCCGCAGCCCTCTGACTACTTCACCGGCCTGTTCGGCATCGTGGGCGGCCTGGCCGCGCTGCATCGCGCCAAGGAAACCGGCAAGGGAGAGAGCATCGACATCGCCCAATACGAAGCGATGATTCGCGTGTCCGGTTTCTACGTGATGAACTACCTGAACACCGGCGGTCTGCCGGTGCGTGAGGGCTCGCACTCCACTAGCTCCGCCGGCTACGGCGCTTACACCTGCAAGGACGGCGTGCCCCTGTACATCCTGATCCTGGGCGCGGGCGTGGTGCGCAACGCCCTCAAGACGCTTGGCATCGACATCAACCAGGAGCCCTTCTACGACGGCATGGGCCTGTGCGCTATGGGTACGCCCGCCGGCGACATTCTAGAGGAGAAGCTGGCGGGGTTCTTCGCCGAGCACACCGGCGCCGAGGCTGAAGAGATCTTGCTGGGCGCGGGCGTGCCCTGCAGCCGCATCTACACCTTCGCCGACTGCGACGCCGACCCGCACTACAAAGCACGCGAGACGTTCACCTCGTGGAAGAACGCTTACGACGATGACGAGATCCGAGGCGTCAACGTAATTCCCAAGCTCAAGAACAACCCCGGCAAGATCGGCCGCGGCATGCCGCTGGTGGGTCAGCACAACGAAGAAATCTTGCATGGCCTGGGCGTGAGCGATGATGAAATCGCCGCCCTCTATGAGGCGGGCACCATCCGCCAGGAGAAAACTCTGATCGGATAGCCCCTCTCTTTTTGTCCTCCTTTGTCCAGTCCCTCGATCGAAAACTCGGTCGAGGGACTACTTCTTTTGCGTGGCTAGCAGAAGTCAAATGACATTTTTACCTTTCGCCGTCCGTATGACGACATATCTCGGCAATGGGGGCAATCGCTTCACCGGTGCGTTGCCTTAATTGTCATTTATTTGGCGTGTACCTACGCAGCCCTTGCTCATCCACGCGACGCACGATATCGCCACGCTCCACCAGGCAGTCGAGGATTACGAAGCTCTCGCTGACGATGCACCAGCGCAACGCGGGCTTGATTGCCATCCAGTTGCTCGTATCCACGCTGAACTTGATGCTCTTCACAATCTGCTCGCCCGTGATTCCGGGGCGCCCGTCCACATAGCCCTTGACCTCGGCGAGGCGCTTTTCGTGGTGACGAATCAGATGCAGCGTACGGTCGCGCCATTCAGGCACCAGCGGCCCATGGGAATGACACAGAAGCGAAATGTCCATATTGGCAACCGTTCCCAGGGTACGCAGGTACGAATCCATGATGCCGCTTGCGGACGGATGCAACTCCAGCACGGGCGACACCACGAACAGAATGTGGTCGCCTCCGAAAAAGAGCCCGCTCTTTGGCTCGAGCAGCGAAAGGTGGCCCGGCGTGTGCCCCGCCGTATCAACCACCTGCAGCGTATAAGCGCCCACATGCAACTCATCGCCCGGCTCAATCAGATGGAGGTCTTTCCCTTCGAAGTGCTCTTTGCCCTCGTGGTCTTCGTATGCGGCATACACACGGGCCTCTTCTTCGGGTATGCCTTCGGATACAAAGCGGTCCAGTATCAGATTCTTGAACCCAGGAACCGCACGCTCCTCGTTCAATTCGAAATCCCGCTTGCCCGCATAAAGCGGCCTGTTTGGCGGAACGACGCGATCCACCAACCCGGCATGATCCTTATGTAGATGGGTAAGGAAGAACGAGGTGCTTTCGAGATTCGCCCCGATAAGCTCGAGCGCTTCCAGAAACACCGCAAGGCCCTCTTCGCTGAATGCCCCCGTATCCACGACCAGGCATTCTCCCCCGTCGCAGATGGCGTAGGAATTCGTGGAATCGGTGGTAATGTTGGGATACGGCACGCGAATATGGTAGACGTCGGGGGCGTCGCAAATCTTTTGGCACAATCCCCCATTACCTATATGTATGCCCTCGTGCAAATTCTCCATGCCTGCACACTCTTTCATTCGCTCTTGCCTGCCATAGCGATTCGGAGCCACCGCATGTGCCGCAGTCCGCAGAACACGCGCCCGAATCGCAAAGGCAACCCGTCGAGCCGGGATGGCGTTTTGCCGGCCCAACGCCTACGCTCATTCATTCTGTCTATGGTACTGCGAAACGTGCCGAGCGTCATAGCATCCGCATCGAAGGAGTCGGTTTCGCGGCATTATCGAGCAGAGGAACGGCAATCGATTTGCATATTGCTGCATACGATGCGCCGTTAAACGCCCGATATTCATCCGCTAATCGTTTCATTTTGTATAAATACTCAATTTACTGAATATTAATAATTTCTTATTGATTTTTGCGAATAAGTATTCGATAATGCCACTACTCCAACGCGATAAAGTGTTGGAGCCCGCCTTTGGGGTCCGCCGCATCGCGCGGCAGGCCCCGCTTCGAGAAAGCGCGAACGACCGAAGGGATGCAACATGACGATGCGACGCCACAGCTTCCGACGCCGACGACGATGAGCCTGTTGAGGTTTCGTGTTTTACACTTGATTACCAGCAGCGCTCGATTGTTCCGCAGGAAACGCCGAGCGTTTTTCTTTTCTCCAGCCACTTCGCCGAAAGGATTACTCCTATGAAGACCAAAACCACCGCTAAAAGCCTTCCCACCTTCCTCTTAGGCCTGCTTGCCGCTGTATCGCTGTGCGCCGTGTTCGCGCTGGCCGGCTGCTCTTCGGGCGGTACCTCCGAGACCGCATCCGACAGCGCCGACACCGCTGCGACCGACGACGGCAGCTACACGCTGGTGGAAGAGGGCAAGCTGACCGTTGCCGCGTCGCTTGACTTCCCGCCGTTCGAGAACCTGGTCGACGGCCAGGCCGAAGGCTTCGAGGTCGACCTGATGACCGCCATCGCAGAAAAGCTTGGCCTTGAAATCAACTATCTGCCCACCATGAAGTTCGACACCATCATCCCCGCCATCACCGCAGGCGGCACCGCTGACGTGGGCGTTTCTGGCTTCACCATCACCCCCGAAAGGGAGGAAGAGGTCGACTTCTCCACGCCTATCTGCGACACCAACCAGTGCATCGTGGTCCTGAAGGGCTCTGACATCACCGGCTCCGCCGACCTGTCCGGCAAGACCATCGGCGGCCAGAGCGGCACCACCGGTATCGACTGGGCCAACGAGAACGTGCCCGACGCCGCCGAGGTCGTGACGTTTGACGAGTACACCGCCGTGTTCGCCGCCCTGCAGTCCGGCCAGGTGGAGGCCGTCGTGCTGGACAAGCCCGTGGCTGACTACTACGTGAACACCGCCTACGACGAGTGCGAAGTGGTTGAGGAGATCCCCACCGGCGAGCAGTACGGCATCGCCGTGAGCAAGGACAACCCGAACCTGACCGCCGCCATCAACGACGCCATCGCCGAGCTCCAGGAAGACGGCACCTTCACCGA
Source organism: uncultured Slackia sp. (assembly GCF_944321625.1). GTDB lineage: Bacteria > Actinomycetota > Coriobacteriia > Coriobacteriales > Eggerthellaceae > Slackia. The sequence goes on along the minus strand of NZ_CALUMA010000107.1, from coordinate 22,695 downwards.
GATCGAGGAGAAGTGGTTCGGCGCCCAGGAGTAGCCCTCAAGGCGTAGCCTCACTCCATCCGAAATAAACCCGAATATATGCGGTGCCGGCAATGCGCTTGGCACCGCATATTGCATATTTTGAGTTTGTTTCTTCAAATTACCTGGACATATCCCCTTATTTATTGAAACACGATGCATAAAATCACAAAATATAGAATATTTTGAGTTCTGCATTGATTTTCATCCGGGCGTGTCCGATAATGCAGATACTTCAGTACGCTAAAGCAAGGAAGCATCCAAGGGAGGATTCAAACCATGATGCGACGCCTCAACATCCGACGCCGACGAAAGAGGAGCCTGCTTTAGCCCCGTGCTTGAACACTGTCTCTTAAGCAGCGCTCGTTCGTTTACCAACGCACGGGCGCTGTTCTTTTCTAGGGGATGAGACAGGGGATTTGGAAGAAAGGATAATCAATCATGAAAACCAAGACCTACGCCAACCACCTATCTAAGTTCCTGCTATGCCTGATCGCGGCGCTTTCGCTGTGCGCCGTGTTCGCGCTGGCCGGCTGCTCTTCGGGCGGCGACTCTTCCGCCGACACCTCGGCTACCACCGAGGCCGCCGAGTCCACCGACGCCGCCGCGACCGACGACGGCAGCTACACCCTGGTGGAAGAGGGCAAGCTGACCGTTGTGGCGTCCATCGACTTCCCGCCGTTTGAGAACCTGGTCGACGGCCAGCCTGAGGGATTCGAGGTCGACCTGATGACCGCCATCGCCGAGCAGATGGGCCTTGAGGTCAATTACCTGCCCACCATGAAGTTTGATGCGCTGGTGCCCGCCATCGCTGCTGGCGGCACCGCCGACGTGTCCGCTGCCGGCATCACCATCACCCCCGACCGCGAAGCCGAGGTTGATTTCACCGACCCCATCATGGATTCCAACCAGTGCATCGTGGTGAAGAAGGGCTCTGACATCGCCGGTTCCGCCGACCTGTCCGGCAAGATTATCGGCGGCCAGAGCGGCACCACCGGCATCGACTGGGCCAAGGAAAATGCGCCCGACGCCGAGATCAAGACCTTCGACGAGTACACCGCCGTGCTGGCTGCCCTGCAGTCCGGCCAGGTTGAGGCCGTGGTCATGGACAAGCCCGTGGCTGACTACTACATCCTGAACGCCTATCAGGACTGCGAGGTCGTCGAGGCCATCCCCACTGGCGAGCAATATGGCATCGCCGTGAGCAAGGACAACCCCAACCTGACCGCCGCCATCAATGAAGCGCTCCAGGAGCTCAAGGACAACGGCACCTACGAAGAGATCCAGATGAAGTGGTTCGGCACCACTGATTAACGTCTTCCAAGGGGCTGCGTGGCATGCCGCACGGCTCCTTCCAATCCGGGCGGAAGCCTTCATGCGCTTCCGCCCTTCCGCATCTTCGACATCGGCGCGCACAAGAGGCGCTTCGACGCCGGCGATGCGGCACCAATCGCCGCATCCGACCCTTCCATCATTGAAAGGCTTACCATGAACACGTCCACCCCGAAAGCATCTCCGCTCGCGCGCATCGCCCTTGCGTTTGCGCTCGTTCTTGGGCTTTTCGCCGTCGGCTCGCTCGTCGTGCCCGGCCAGGCGCAGGCCCTCGAGGTTACGCAGTGCACCGCGGCCCCCAACGAAGATGGCGGCAACCAGATTCTGGGCGGCGCAGAAACGCGCATCACTTGGCGTGGCCAGGCCGCCGAGGACGAAAGCGTGTCTTCCATCGTGCTCACCATGCCCGAAGGGCTGCAGTTCGACGCCGACGGCGTCAAGGTGACGGGGCTGGACGAGCTCGACCGCGTTGAGCTGAACGCGCAGATCACCATCCCCGGCGACGGCACGATGCACATCGACTTCCCCGAGCCCGCGCCCGCCGGCCTTTCCTTCCTCGTTGAAACGTACGGCGCCACCTTCCCCACCGAAGGCGGCACGTTCACGGTATCCACGCAAATCACCGACGCGGACGGCACCGTGTCCGATCTTGGTCCGTCGAGCGAAATCCAGGTGGCGGGCCTCAGCAAGTCCGAGCAGCTTTCCTCGTGGCTTGAGGACCAGGAATGGGTGCAGGCATGGAACTCCAACCGTTTCCTGCATATGTTCTTCGACCCCACGCTCATCGTGACGAGCATCCCCAGCGTGGCGCAGGGCTGGGTCACGGCACTGGGCATCGTGATCATCGCGTTCCCGCTGGCCATCGTCGTGGGCTTCCTGCTGGCGCTGCTGCGCATGTCCAAACTTCTGCCGCTGCGCGCCATCGCCTCGCTCTATGTTAACATCGTGCGCGGCACGCCTATGTTCCTGCAGATTTACATCGCGTTCTTCGGCCTGCCGCTTCTGGGCGTGAACGTCGACAACTTCGCGCTGGGCTGCATCGTCATGGCGCTTAACTCGTGCGCATATCTGTGCGAAATCTTCCGCGCCGGCATCCAGTCCATCAACAAGGGCCAGTTCGAGGCCGCGCGCTCGCTGGGCATGTCGGCGCCCCAGACCATGCTGAGCGTCATCATCCCGCAGGCGTTCCGCAACGTCATTCCCACCATGACTAACGAGCTCATCACGCTGTATAAGGACACCTCGCTGCTTGCCGCCGTGGGCATCATGGAAACGGTCATGTACGCCAAGACCATCACCGCGGCCACCGGCAACATCACGCCCTACATCGTGGCGGCGCTGTTCTACCTGGTGGTGACGCTGCCCATGACCGCCATCACGCGCCGCATGGAGACGGGCTCGACCAAGAAGTCAAGCAAGAAGGGCAAGGGCCTTTTCGGCAAGTCGTCCTCCAGCGACAAGGGAAGCTGGACGCCGGCCACCGACGGTACGTCCACCAAGCTCGAAGTCAAGCAGCCCGATTACTTCTAAGACCCCAGGAGAGATGACGATATGACCACCGAAACGATTTCCAATGCGCCTGCGCAGGCGGGCAGCGAACAGCCCATCGTTCGCATTCAGGACCTGCACAAAAGCTTCGGCGGAACCGAGGTGCTCAAAGGCATCGACCTGGACGTCCATCGCGGCGAGGTCGTGGTTGTTCTGGGCCCGTCCGGTTCGGGCAAATCCACGATGCTGCGCTGCATCAACCGCCTGGAAGAGCCCACGAGCGGCCACATCTGGTTCGAAGACGTAGAGATCACCAACCCCAAGACCAACCTGAATAAGGTGCGCGAACATGTGGGCATGGTGTTCCAAAGCTTCAACCTGTTCCCGCACCTCACCGCCAAAGAGAACGTGATGCTCGCACAGCGCAAGGTGCTCAAGCGATCCAAGGAAGAGGCGGCTCGCGTGGCGGAGGTGCAGCTTGAGCGCGTGGGCCTGGCCGACCGCATGGATCACTACCCCTCCGAGCTTTCCGGCGGCCAGCAGCAGCGCGTCGCCATCGCGCGTGCACTGGCGATGGACCCTCACGTGATGCTGTTCGATGAGGCTACGAGCGCCCTTGACCCCGAGTTGGTGCGTGGCGTTTTGGATGTCATGAAGGAGCTTGCGCGAGGCGGCATGACCATGATCGTGGTGACGCACGAGATGGGATTCGCCCGCGACGTGGCCGACCGCGTGGTGTTCATGGAAGGTGGCGTGATTGTCGAGGAAGGAGCACCTGACCAGGTGTTCGGCAATCCGAAATCCGAACGCACGCGTGCGTTTATTGGTGACATTTCTTAGTCAAAGGGGAAGAGGCGAGGATGTTTCCTCGCCTCTTCCCCTTTGGAACCCCATCTCCACTCCCCGCCCCAGTCCGCATGAGATATCACTTCTTTCTGCGGGCGCGGAAGGCTGCCATGGGTTCTATGCGCAGGCCGTGTTTGTTGTAGCTTACAGCCAGGTCGCCCTGGATATTCGCCACATACCCTGACTCATCGAGGCCCTTGATGCACGCCTCGATAGAACTGTTTTCCACGCGCTCGTCATATGGCAGCATCATCGAGAGCAGCTTATCGAACACGCGTCGAACGAGCGGGGCATCCTGCTCACGCAGCTCAGGTTTGAACAGCACGCCATCGCGGATGGTTGAGCCCAGCGGCGTGGCGAGCGTTACCAGCGCTTCGCGTGCTTTCGCGTCGAGCATGTCGTCCTCATCGGCAATCAGATTCATCGTGCGCGTGAGCGTCTCCAAAAGCTTGGGGTTGCGCTGCTTCGCGAGCGGAATAATCTCATGGCGCACGAATGCGCGAAACCGATCGGTGTCAGCGTTCGTGGCATCTTCTCGCCACAGCTGCCCCATCTCATCGACAATCGCGCCGTCGTGCCCCTCGATATACGCACGCAAATCGTCGCGCCCCTCTTCAAGGAGAGGACGGCACACGCGGCAGCCTTCGAGCATCACGTCGTGCCGCATCGAACGAAATCCCCCCGGCCCCGTTCCCACGATGGATCGCATGTAGAAGTTTTCCATGCGGTCGTCAGCGGTATGCGCCGTGAACACGCGCCCTGCCTCGAACGGAAAGCCCATGTGCAGACACGTGCTTTCCAGCGCCTCACGCGCCGCTTTGTAGCGTTCGGCGCGGGCGATTGCCTCCATGTTGCCACCGCTGCGCGCCACGAGCCCCGCCACGTCGATATCGCACATGAACAGCGGAAATCCCAGACTGTTGGCAAGCTCAGACACAAAGCGGGCATCGCCGTCAGACGCCCCGCCGCGCAGCTTGTGGTTCACATGCAGCATGGCGACGGCGCCCAATCGTCCCGCCGCCACCAGGTCGGCGACCACATACGCAAGCGCTGTACTGTCCGATCCACCGCTCACCATGAGGAGCACCGGCGTATCGACCGTCGCCATGTCGCGTTGCTCGATGACGCCGGCAACGCGCTCCGTCAAAGACAATCGCCTGGCCACGGCCTACATCGCCGCCTCGAAGATTTCGGAGAATTCTTTGAGCAGACGCTTCACGGGCAGGCCGACCACGTTGTCGTAATCGCCCGCCACGCCCTTGACCAGCGCCCCGCCTTCGCCCTGAATGCCGTAGGCGCCCGCCTTATCCATGGGCTCGCCGGTTGCCACGTATGCCTCAATCTCCTCGTCGGAAAGTTCCTTGAACGTCACGTGGCTCGTCTCGGTGAGCGTACGGAAGCCCAGCGAAACGTTCTCCTTATCAGGGGCGGAAATCAGCCACACCGAAACGCCCGTGATGACCTGGTGCACGCGGCCCGAAAGCTCGCGGAGGATACGCCTGGCCTCCTCCTCGTTGGCGGGCTTGCCGTAAATGCGACCGTTCAGCACCACCATGGTGTCGGCGCCGATGACGGCCGCCGCACCCACATAGTCGGCGCCCAGAACCTCCTGCACCACGGCGCCCGCCTTGCGCTCCGCCAGCTTCTTGGCAGCTTCATGCGGGTCGCGCAGAATGTCGGGCTCGAGGGTTTCGTCCACCTCAGACACGCGCACCGTGAACGGCACGCCTTCGCGCTCTAAGAGCTCACGGCGGCGCGGGCTACCGCTTGCAAGAATGATATCGATCTTCTGAGACATGTATTCTTCCTTGCTCCCTGCCGCGCCAGGACAACCGACGCAGCAAAACATGCGTTCTTCGGCCATAGAATACACAATCGCCCCGCCCGAGCAATGCCGGACGGGGCGATTCGCCGCAAAGTCTGCGTTTTAGCCCTCGAAGAGCGCGGTGGACAGGTAGCGCTCGCCCGTATCCACGGCGAAGGTCACGATGTCCTTGCCCTTGGCCTCAGGATGCTCGGCCACGAGCTTGCGCACAGCGGCCACGTTGGCGCCGCTGGAAATGCCCACGAGCAGCGCCTCCTGCGCAGCCACCCAGCGCGCAGCCTCAAGCGCCTCAGGCGTGGTCACGCGAATCACGCCATCGAGTGCCCCCAGGTCAAGCGTATCGGGGATGAAGTTGGCGCCGATGCCCTGAATGCCGTGCGGCCCGGGGGTCAGCTCCTCGCCCGCCAATGCCTGGCCAATAATGGGGCTTTCCTCGGGTTCCACGGCGAATACGGTCACGTGCTCTTGTGCAGCAGGTTCCTGTGCTACGGTACCGCCTCCATTGAAGAAGTGCCCCACGCCCGAAACCGTGCCGCCCGTGCCAGCAGCCGCCACAACGTAGTCCGGCGCCTTGCCCAGCGCCTCAAGAATTTCAGGGCCGGTGGTCAACTCGTGCGCTGCCGGATTGTCGGGATTGGTGAACTGCCCCACAATCCAGGCGCCTTCCGTCTCGCGCTCGATACGCTCGGCCTCGGCCACGGCGCCGGCCATGCCCTGCGCGGCCGGCGTCAGAACCAATTCAGCGCCGTATGCCGCCAGCAGTTTGCGGCGTTCGACGCTCATGGACTCGGGCATGGTAAGAATCACGCGATAGCCGCGCGCCGCGCCGATCATCGCGATGCCGATACCGGTATTCCCGCTGGTGGGCTCCACGAGCACGCTCTTGCCGGGCGCTATGTCGCCGCGAGCCTCCGCCGCGTCAATCATGGTGCGTGCCGCGCGGTCTTTGATGGATCCGCCCGGGTTTGCGGCTTCGTATTTCACGTAGACGTTCGCCCCCACCTCGGCCGAAAGCTTCTCCATCTTGATGAGGGGAGTTGCGCCGATAGCGGCGCTAATCTTTTCAGACATGGTAATCACTCCTTTTGCGGCACCATTCTGCCGCACCTTTTTCGAAGGCGATGCGACAAGCGGCACGCCCCTGCGAAGCAGTATCGTTTTCATCGCAATCATAGCAACAAGCAGACCCTCTGAGGCGATGTTCACGCGGGAAGCATTCATCCGGCATACAAAATCCCTTGTCCACGCAGAGCGCGGCACGCTGCACGAAGCACGCCCTCCGGCCTCGCCAATGTCGGCGACGAACATCGCACCGATGTGCGGCGTTTGTGCGAAGCCCCAAATAAGTGGAGGGACGCGACCTGGACCGCATCCCTCCACTTCTGAACGCTCGACTGAATCCTGCCTCGTTTGCGTCACGCTATTCGCTTCCGGCGCAATCGGCTTCCTTTCGGTCGCCACGAACCGCTATCTAGCGCGCCGTCGTTCCTAACGATTCAGTCTCCTCAAACTCCAGGTCGCACCGGCGATTGCCGCCAGCGACAGCACGGCGATTGCCGCAAATGCACCCGCATTGACGCTGTCGCCCGTAGTCGGCAGAGCCTTCTCGCCATGGGCCTCGTTCCGAACGGAAGTCGTCTTAGGCGAGGCCGGATTCTCAGGATTGTCCGGGGTCGTAGGATCTACAGGCTTCTCAGGGTCGGTCGGGTTGTCGGGATTTGTAGGCTCGCCAGGGTCAACCGGATCGGTAGGGTCAACCGGATCGGTAGGGTCAACCGGGTCAATGGGGTCAACCGGATCAGTGGGGTCGGTGGGCGCCGGCGGATTGTCAGGATCGGACGGAATCAGCGTGTTGACCACGTCGTAGCCCGACACCTCCGACGTATACCCTTGCACGGGATCCTCGACCACGGAGTAGTTGACCAGCTTGCCGTTCTCGTATTTCGGCAGCCCATCGAACGACCAGGCCCAACCGTTCTGCGCGGTCACAGTCTTATGCGCGACCTCCGTGCCGTCCTTCAGAAGGTGGACGCCTATGGAATCAGGCCTCGTGCCGCGAGCGTTCTCATCGTCCACCCACGTCTTACGCCCGGCAACGTTCCAGATATTGACCGTGTTGAACTTCAGCTTCAGGTTCGACTGCATATTGCCGCGCTCCAGGTAGAAGAACGAAACCGTATGGCGCTTGCCCGCCGAGCCGTCCCATTCAAGTCCCTGGTTCGCAAAGATGTCTTTCAGGGTCGAGTTGGGACCGATAATCGGTCTCCATGCCGGAGCGGGAACGACGTCGTCCACGTTCACATCCCCCGTAGCGAAGTTGATGCTGCCCTTCCTGACGCCGTGGATTCCGCCGATATCCAGAACCAGCACGCCGTCCACGAACACCCACGTATCGTCATCGCCCGCGAACTCGAATTGCATGTCGTCGCCATTAATCTTGCCGTTCTCGGGCATCTCGAACGTGGACGTCATCGTAAGCCCCAGATGATGGTTGTACGGACCCGTTGGGTCGATGTTGGTTTTGGCGGGGTTGTATTCGTCGAACGGGAAGAACCCCACCGCGGGCAGCGTTATATTCTTTGACGGACGATAGCCCGGATAGGTGTCGTCGTACACGACGAAATCGCCGCCGCTTTCGTCGGAATTGTAGTACGCGTAATTGGTATCGGAGTCGTAGGCGTAATATCCGTCGCTATCGCGCGTGAACAGATGCGTGACATCGGTGAATGAGCGCTTGCCCTCAAGCGCGAATTCGGGATCGAAGAGGTATGCGAGGCTGCGCGGCTTCGCATTCGTCTTGCCCGGCTCAAGGCCCAAATTCAACACCGGATACCCGTCGGCACCAAGGCGATTCTGCACGATTCCCTGAACCGCCCCGCCTCCCACGTATCCATTCATCCAATGGAGGTCTTCGATGGGGAACTTGAATATGAAATCGCCGTAGGCGTTGACGCTCTGCCGCTCCGGATCGTCCGGATAGTCGAACAGGTTGATCGTGATGTTTTCGGGGCGCGTGTCTACGGTTTCTATCGTGCCGGGCGTATTCGGGTTTTCATCCGCGCTGTCGGCAGACGCTTTTCCATCGGCGTCATCGTCAGCGTTCTCCTCGCCGCTTTGTGCGCTCGACGTGGTGGGCGATGCCGCTTGCGCAGAGAAGGCCATCGGTGCGGCGGCTTTGGATGCCACGCCCTCTTCGGATTGCGTTGCATCTTCGCTGTGGGCAGAATCGCCTGCGTCCGACGAGTCCGATGCCGTTTCCTCCGACGATGCAGCATTCTCTTCCGCTGCCGCAGACGAAGCGCTATCCGAGGCCGGCGTTACAGCGACGTTGTTCGCCACGTCATCTCCCTCCACGGGCGATGCGTCATCCACCGCGGATGCTGTTTCCCCGTCATCCGCATCTGCCCCGGCAAGGGCAAATGCCGGTGCGGCGGGGACGAATGCAAGAAAGCACGCCATCGCTATCGCCGTGGCGAAGCGGAACCCTTTCCTCAACCTGTCGGGAGCAGCCTTGTTCCCGTGCAATGGTTTCTTCATGTGACGCTCCATTTCCGCTCGTCAGGAAGCGTTATCAAGGCTCCCTATATGCTACTAAATTAGTAGCATATTTGCTTACACTGTGACGAGCGGAGCGTACGTCATCACCTCGCGTCGCGAACAAGCGCCACGATATTTTCTACATGAGGCGTATGCGGGAACATGTCCACAGGCTGCATCTCGACGACGCGATAGCCGTGCTCGATCAGGTATCGCACGTCGCGCGCCTGCGTGTCAGGATTGCAGGAAATGTAAACGATGCGCTTGGGCGCAAGCGTGCAGGCCGCCTTGAGAAAATCGGGCGTAGAGCCCGCGCGCGGCGGGTCCATCATGAGTACATCAAGCGATGCGCCCTGAGCGGCCAGATCGCGCATGTACTCCCCCGCGTCGGCAGCGACGAACTCAGCCGCCTCCACGCCGTTGTGACGCGCGTTGTTGCGAGCGTCAGCCACGGCATCGGGACGCTCCTCGACGCCGATGACCCGCGCCGCACCTGGCGTACCGTCCACGCCACGTGCCGCCACCAGGCCAATCGTGCCTGTTCCACAGTACGCATCCATAAGCGTCTCAGTGCCGGCAAGCGCCGCCATCTGCACCGCACGGCGGTACAGCTCCTCGGTTTGCACGACGTTCACCTGGTAGAACGACTTGGATGAGATGCGGAACTTCAAACCGCACAGCTCATCGAGGATGAAACCGGGACCGTACAGCGTGCGCTCTTTGTCGCCCATGATCACATTGGTCTGGCGCGTGTTGACGTTTTGCACCACCGTCGTGATGCAGGGATGGGCCTTGACCAGCGCCTTCACGAACGCGCGCGATGCCGGAAACTGCTCGTCGCGCGTGACAAGCGTAACCATGACTTCGCCGGTCGCATGGCCCACGCGCACCTGGGCATGACGCAGGAACCCCGTATCCGCATCCTCGTCATAGGGCGTCACGCCAAACCGCGGCATGAGGTCGCGCACCGTGAGGATGATGCGCTTGGCGATGCGGTTCTCAATCAGACATTCGCTGGAATCAATCACGCGATGCGTGCCGCGCGCGTACATGCCGCACAGGATGCGGTGTCTGCGAGCGCGTTTGTCATACACGCCAACAAACGGTGAAATCACCTTATTGCGGTAATGGGTAGGGTCCGCCATGCCGATAATCTTACGCACGGCGCATGTCTCATCGATGAGATCGGCGAACAGGTTTTCCATGCGAAGCTGCTTGTCGCGAAGCTGTTTTGCATAGGGAATGCTCAGAAGCTGGCATCCACCGCACTGGCCGTCGATGGGACAATAGAGCGCTCCGGGGGCAAGTGACGTAGACGTTTTACGACCAGACGCCAATCCGCTCTTCCCTGCCGTGCCCGTACGTTTTGCCAGAGCTTTTTTCGCGCGGGGGCTTTTGGGATTGAACCCCTTTGCGACCAGCGTCCTGCCCGCATTCGTTTTGCGGTTGGCGTTCGCACCGCCTTTGCCGGACGCGTTCCGCTTTGCGCTGCCGCGCGAAACCGAAGCCGCTTTCGGCTCGCCATGCGCCGCCGGTCGCGTGTCGAGCTTTCCCGGACGCGCAGGCGGCTTACAGCGCGCCGTGCTGCTAGGGCGGCCTGTTTGGATTCGTTTGGAGTTCTGTCTGTTTCCGTTTTTCATACAGGCATTGTACTATGGTGAATCGCGGATGCCGCACGCTTGCGAGAGCGACTACACAACATCAAGGAACTATCTGTGTTCAAAGGCTGCCCGTCACGTGCCGCAAGGCATGCCGGCTGCAGCGCATGCGCTCCGCACGCGACCACAGATGAAGGAAAGGCAAGGCGAGCACGATGCAAGACACGATGGGACAGGCGCTTGAATGGCTGCTGTGCCTTGCGCCCATCGCCGTTCTTTTCATAGGAATCACCGTTGCACGCGTGAAGGTGCCCGCCGCTGCCGGAGCGGGACTTGCCGCGGCCCTTGCAACTGCCGTCATGCTAGGCAACGTCGGAGGAGGCCAGATTCTTAGCGGAGCATCGACGGGCGCCTCCGCCGCGATTTCCATCCTCTATGCCGTATGGCCCGCCATGTTTCTCTACGACATCATGCGCGAAGCCGGTGCGTTTGCCGTGCTACGTCGATTCGCCGAAAGCGCCACGCAAGACATGCTTGCGCTCGTCTTGCTATTCGGATGGGTGTTCTCGAGCTTTTTGCAATCCATCACCGGCTTCGGCGTACCGGTTGCCGTATGCGCGCCGTTTTTGGTGGCGCTGGGCGTACGCCCCGTGCCCGCCGTAATCATGACGCTCATCGGCCACTCGTGGGGTAACACCTACGGCACGCTTGGCATGGCATGGGACGCCCTCGTACAAATGGGGCCGGTCGCCCCCGCCGACATGACCGCGACTGCGTGCCTGGCCGGCGCGCTCCTTTGGGTGGTGAACCTCACAGGTGGCCTGATTGTTGCCGGGATATACGGAGGCGGGCGCGCCATGGCGCACGGCTTGCCGCTCATCGTCGCGCTCTCTGCCGTCATGGGCGGCGGGCAGGTGGCAGCCTCCCTCGTCAACACCACTGTCGCGTGTTTTTTGCCCTCGACCGCCGCGCTTCTCCTCTTTGCTTTCCTTATTAAACTTGATTTCTATAAGAAATCATGGAATTGCTCTTCGCGCGTTGTAGGAGACGCGAGCGGACGAACGAAGCAGCACGCTTCTGACGCGCCCTCGTTGCGCGACGTCACCCTTTGCGCAAGCCCCTTCGTTTTCCTTGCCGGCGTATCCATCGTCCTGTTCGTCATTCCCGGCATGCAGGAGTTGCTGGCGTTCGCGCAGATCGGAGGAGCGCACATCGTGGGACACGCCGGATTCGCGCTCCTTGCGTCATGTCTTTTTGCCATCGTCATCATGACGCGCGCGGGGCGCCTTGACTCGCGCCGTCGTGCACACGCCTACCGCGGTGCGCTTGACAGACTTTGGGGAGCATCCGCCGGCATCATCCTGCTTGTCATCATGGCGCGTATCATGCAGACGACCGGGCAGATGCAGATCCTGGCAGAAGGGGTGGCATCGGCGGCGGGCGCGGCATACGTCCCCCTTGCGCCTGCCATGGGGACGTTCGGCGCATTCGTCACGTCGTCCAACATGTCCTCGAACATCTTGCTCGCCGGATTCCAAAACGCCATGGCAGCAAGCTTGAACGTCAGCCCCGCCCTGCTTCTTGCTGCTCAGACCGCAGGCGGCGCGGCAGGAGCGGCAATCGGCCCTTCCACCATCCTGCTGGGAGCCGCCACTGTAGGCGCAACGGGCAAAGAGGGAGAAATGCTCAAGCCCCTTCTCATCGTGAGCTTCAGCCAAGCAGCTTTGCTGGGGATAATCGTCTGGGCCCTTTCGGTTCTCTAGCAATCGGCCCGCCTATGCGTTCATGCTGCAATTCGTTCACGCGCATTCATGCTGCAGTTTTGCCCTCCCCGGTAAAGCAACGCGCTTGCGGACACAATCGTGACCTGGGGAAACAGGAGTTGGAAAACGCGGCTATCTCACGCTTCCGCTGAAAACTGCAGCACCAAAAGAATAATCGCGCCAAACATGGCCATAAGCTACAATATCGTGCTGCATATCGTGCCGCACGCCTCGCGCATGCGCGCCAATCCGGCGCTTGCACACCTCCATACCTCACCGACCGAAAGGTCTTACATGATTGCTCGACTCAAGGAGTTCTTCGAATTCCTCTGGCTCTATTTCAAAGGGTTCAAACCCGTCGAATTCGTACGCGACGAAGACCGCGTGTCGCTGCATGCGTGCGGCTGGCGCGCCAACGGCACCGGCCGCATGAAACGCGCGAAAGATGCCGTAGCGTATCTTGATGCGGCAGACGCAGAACAGTGGAAGCAGATTTATTGCGGCATGACGCCGTTTCTAGTGTCGGACAAAGGCAATGTGAAACAAATCGATGGCAGCCCGGCGAAGCTGTTTTTGGCGAACGGGCGCTACCAAATCCAATACAAACCTGAGGACGCGCGCGGCCGCGGCAAAAACGGGCACACCCATAAGAAGCGCGTCTATCGGTCCATGCTGGTGGCCATGGCGTTCTTGGATTTCAAGAAGGGCGACACCACGCACGAAATCCACCACGTGAACGGCTACCGCACCGACGACCGTTTGGCAAACCTCCTGGTGCTCACGCACGAGGACCACATCCGCCTTCACAACATGGGGCCTTGTGCGCTTTCGACCACGCGCGACGAGGCCTTGTCCCTGCTTGCCACAGCAGAACCCATCGCCGCCGAAGACACCGAAAAGAAGAGCAAGCGCAAGAAGGCAAACAGGAAACAACGGACGCCCGCCGAGAACGCCGAGAGCGGCAAAGTCGAGACAACGCAGAAAAATCTTAGGGAGGTGCAAGCGTGCGAACCCGATGCTTGTCTCAACGAAAGCACGAATACCGAGGATGGCAGCCAGGTAAGCGGTGGCTCCCCGAAAAGCCACAAGAACCCCGACGCCACCACAGTCACTTCCTCCAAGAAAAAGGCCAAGAATCCCAAGCCTAAGAATCAAACCACCGATCAACCAATCGATTGGACGGAAGCGCGCGCCAAATTCGAAAGCGGGCTTCGCGACTATCTGGGAAAATGTGCGCCCGACCCCTCTAAGAAAACCCCTTCGGCGAAGCAGCTCACGCAGTGGGCGAAACCTGTCTACAAAGCATACAAGCCCTTCCTCACCTGCCCCGATGCGGTAACGCAATTCGACACGACGCTTGCCGGCGTCCGTGCCATCGCCCACGCCGAAGCGGAATGGGGCACCACCGGCCCCGCGCAGCTGCAATCGCTGCTCGGCGCGCTACTCCACTCCCTCAAGTATTCGGTTAAGCTGCTTACGGCGGAAGACAATGTGGTACGCTCCTGCATGGAGGAGCTGCTGCGCGACGAGATGGGCAAACCCGTGTACGACAAGACCTCGGCCAAGCGCGGCATGCGCCAATGCCTTTCGGTCGCGTGCTCGCGCAAAGGAGCCGAGCCGTCTGCTGCCCAGGCGTAACGTTTCGACACGCGTCGAAGTTACCATGCGCAGACACGGTTAGGTACGTGCCCGCCGCGCCCGCAAACCCATCTGGAAGTGGCGCTTCGGTTCTTGCCGCAGATTGCGCCTCGGTAACGAATCGGCAATGGATATCCAACAGGGTGCGTCCTTGCCCACAAAGAGCGCGCCCTTTTGTAATACTTGCCCTCATGAAGGCTTGCTCGCAAGCAACCTCAAAACCCCTACGAAAAGGATGTGCTCACTCATGGGATTCGTGCTTCGTTGGATCGTCACCGCCGTCGCCGTTGCTGCCGCTGTGTGGCTTGTGCCCGGCGTCGAGGTATCGTCGGCAACGGAATCCTGGGTGGGAGTGGCCGCATTCGCGCTGTTCCTAGCGCTGCTCAATATGTCGATCAAACCTATCCTGCAGTTCCTGAGTCTGCCCATCACGTGCCTCACGCTGGGCATCTTCTACCTGGTGGTCAACACGTTCATGCTCTATCTCGCATCATGGCTGGCCACAGGGCTTTTCGATACCGGCCTGGTCATCAGCAGCTTTGGCAGCGCCTTCGTGGCGAGCATCGTGATAAGCGTGGTGAGCGCCATCCTTAACTCCATTGTGGGAGCAGACGACTAACCGCTCGAGCCAACCGGATGGCGAATCCTCACGGGCGTGTAGTTCCCGTGGTCTTGGCGCCAATTGCGCCGTTAAGCGTGTCCCGCTGCAGAAAAACGTCCATAATTGCCACTCGTACTTATTCGCAGCTTTCTCGATCGCAATCGATGAGCGCCACGAGCCTTGGCGGCTCCCCTTGTGCACCCGTTTCTCGCGCCGACCATCGGAACCGCGAGAATGCGCCGACTTTGCCGCAACCCACGTTGCTGCACCAGCCCGAGCGCATCGCACATCCCGTATTTCGCCTGAGGCTCACCCGAGACGAAGCCTCATGGCGATGAATCACCATCGCAAATGCCCGCACCGCCGCGGCGCATGATGCAGTCTTTGCGCACATATCGCTATCGCAAAAGCAGACCCATCGGGCCTGAAGCGCACTGCGCCCGCGCCCGGATAGGAGACGTATGTCTACGTTCGCAGAACTCGGCCTGTCCGAGAAAACCCTGGCCGCCGTCGAGGAGCTGGGCTACACCGAGCCCACCCCCGTACAGGAGCAGGCCATTCCGCTGGTGCTTGAGGGCCGCGACATCATCGCCGCCGCCAAGACCGGCACCGGCAAAACCGCAGCGTTCTCGCTGCCCGGCATGGACACGCTTCCCCATCGCGCCATCGGCGAGAGCGGCCCGTTCATGCTGGTGCTCACCCCCACGCGCGAGCTGGCCAGCCAGATCGGCGAAACCTGCATGCCCATCGGCAAGCACACCGAGCACTTCGTCGCCATGTTCGTGGGCGGCGTGAAATACGACCCGCAAATCAAGAAGCTCGAACGCGGCATCGACGTAGCCATCGCCACGCCCGGCCGCCTGATCGACCTGATGGAGCGCGGCGCGGTGGACCTGTCCGCTGTGCGCGTGCTGGTGCTCGACGAGGCCGACCGCATGCTTGACATGGGCTTTTGGCCCCAGGTTGAGCGCATCGTGAAGGAAACGCCCGACGACCGCCAGACGCTTCTTTTCTCGGCCACCATCGACCGCAGCCAGGACAAAACCATGTTCTCGCTGCTCAACGACCCCGCCATCGTGGAAATCGCCCACCGTGGCGACACCGCCGACAAGGTTGACCAGTACGTCATCCACACCACGCGCCGTCAGAAGCCCGAGCTGCTGAACGCGCTCATCAAGGAGAAGGGCGGCTTCCGCGTCATCGTGTTCACGCGCACCAAGGGCGGCGCTGACAACGCCACCAAGCGCCTGAGGCGCGCGGGCATTCCCACCGAGGCCATCCACGCCGACCGCTCGCAGGCGCAGCGCACCCGCGCCCTGGAGAACTTCCGCACCGGCAAGACCAACGTGCTGGTTGCCACCGACGTGCTGGCGCGCGGCATCGACGTGAGCGGCGTTGACTACGTGGTGAACTACGACCTGCCCATGATGCCGGAAGACTACGTGCATCGCATCGGCCGCACCGGTCGCGCAGGCGCCGACGGCCTGGCGATTTCGCTGGTCACGCCTGAGACGAAGAGCCTGCTCAAGGGCATTCAGAAGTTCATCGGCAAGAAGATCGACGAGATGGATTACAAGGTTCCGGCCGACGCGTTCGACCCGCTGCCGGCCGATGACCCGCGCGTCGTCAACCAGGAGCGCATCGCCGAGGAAGAGCGCCGTGCCGCCGCTGAGAAGCGCGGCTCCAGCAAGACCGAGGGCAAGCGCGGCCGCAAGCGCAAGATGCGCAACCGCGACATCGAGCGCGCTGAGGAGCACAAGAAGCGCAAGGCGGCCGAGGCGGAAGGGCGCGAGTATGTGGCGCCCGAGCGCCCGAAACGCGAGAAGAGCGACCGTCCGCTGACGCTCGAAGAGCGCCAGGCGCGTGCCGAAGCCCAGTTCAACGCCATGTTTGACATTCCAAATATCGAAGGTGGCAAGCGCAAGGAGGCCGGGCGCGACGCCAAGGAGGCCAAGAAAGCCAAACGCAAGCAACGCAGCGCCGGCGAACACACGTATTCCTACGAGCAGTTTGCCAAGGGCAAGCGAGGCGGCAAATCGGGCGCCGAGGCGCGCCACGAGCGCGGCCGCGATTACGACTTCGACCGTCGCGGCGGGCGTAAGGAACGCGACTTCGAGGGCGACTTTGAAAGCGAAAACGACCGCAAGCCGCGCGGCAAGAAGTACAGCAGCAAGCAGTACTCGGATGGCCGCGGCGCTAAACCGGGCAAGAAGAATTACGGCAAAGGCGCTGCCAACCATGCGGGTAAAGGCACCCGTTCGACCGGCCGCGGCGGCGAAGGCTTCCGTACCGCAGCCGGCGACGGCAAGCGCGCGGGAAAGGGCGGCTTCCAGCGCTCCGGTAAGGGCGGCTTCGACGGTGGCCGCGGCAAGGGCGGCCGCACCCAGCGCGGCGACCTCAATGGACGCGGCAAGGGCGAGTTCCGCCCCGGCCGCAGCAATCGCACCGGCGGCGGGCGTCCCGCAAGCCGCGGCAAGGGCGGCATGAACCGCGGACGATAAGCCGAATCATATCGGTCCATAGCATGACGAAGGGCGTCGGAATACCCCGACGCCCTTCGCAATAAGCCCTTCAGCCAAAGAGCTCTATCTCTCCACGCAGGAATTCTTCAATGCCGCATCCTGTTGAGCCAATGATGATTGGATGCGCGTGCGGATTCTCGACAAGAAACCGCGTCATTCCGTTTGTGGATTTCACTCTGCCGCTCTTCACTTCAATGGCAGTAACCGCATCCTTACCGGCGATAACATAATCAACCTCGTCGTTGCCGTCACGCCACCAGAACACCGAAAACCCCTCTATTGAAGCCCGGTTAATCAGATACGCCCCGACGGCGCTTTCGACCAAATGCCCTCGAAGCGACGGATCGGTCAACAGAGCCTTTCGCCGCCGCCTATACCGTTTTCGCTCATCACTTCCCACAACGCACGGAGCTCGCGTCGGAGCGTTCTCTCGTCTTCCGCCGACACGCTCACCCGGTACAGCTCCGAAGCCCCACACAAGGCATCGCCACCGGAAAAATAAGCCGCATAGGCTGCAACATCTGCGGGCATTACGATCGATAAGGGCATATCCCCATGTTTTATGTGAACCAATCTAGACGACTGTCACCGTTTCCTGTGAAGACAAAAGAGCCGCATATTCCGACAATACACGGCGCGGATCGAAAGTTTCGTCAATATCAAACACAAGGAGGAACTATGAGGGGAAACATTTCTCGCAGGAGCCTTATAAAAGGCGGCGCAATAGCCGCAGCGGGCGCAGCCATTGCGGGCATTGCGGGATGCGCGCCAACAACGAAAGAGAGCGCATCGAAGACCAATTCTTCCGAACTTCCACCGGATCTTAGGAATGCGGATTTCGAGTATAGCGTCGTCGAACTCGACCCCATTAGCGAATTCGATACAGAGGAAACCTACGACATCGTAGTCGTAGGAGCGGGATGCGCGGGAGTTCCCGCTGTGCTTACCGCTGTGGAAGAAGGAGCTTCCGTTGCGTGTCTGCAAAAAGAGGCCACGGTATCCGCAAACGGAAACGGATGCTCGTTTGTCGTAAAGGCCGCCTCAAACGCCGCAGGCATCATGAGATGGCGAAGCGATTGGGCTAAGCTCAACGACTGGCGCATTAACCCCGCCTTATTCCAATACTACATTGATTTTGCCGAAGAAGCAGTCCCTTGGGTGATTGAGCGAGGAATTGAAGAAGGCATTACCCCCATCGAATTCCTCACAGACAGTTCGGTTCGCTATGACGATGGCGGCATTGTTGCGGTCTGCGACGCTACGCAGGAATCGAACCAAGACCTAATGGTGGCACTCGCGAAGCGGGCAGAAGCGCAGGGAGCTACGTTTTATTACGAAACGCCTTGCGTCCAACTCGTCCAATCTGACGACGGAACAGTGACGGGCGCGATAGGAAAGACCTCTGACGGCAAGTATATCAAGCTCAATGCCAACAAGGGCGTCATCCTTGCAGCAGGCGATTACATGAACAACGATTCCATGGTAGATCGCAACATGCACGACGCGAAAATGTATCCTAAAGTCCTCGTTAACCATACGGGAGATGGGCACATCCTCGGCATTCTCGCCGGTGGGCGCATGGCCCCATTGGGACATGCTCGCCAGATACACACTAACTACATCGGGCCCTTCATGTTCTTCCCGTTCCTAGCGCTAAGCGCCGAAGGCAAACGATTCTGCAACGAAACGGTGGGGATGTCGAGCCTCAACATCCCCATGTCGTATACGACAAGGCCGGAAGACGCCGGAAAGCATTTCCGCCTTTTCGACTCGAAGAAAGAGAACTACTACCCGAACAGCCTGGGCGTTTCGCCCGCCATGCTTGTCGGGGAAGGGTCCGCTTGGATGGATCCCAGCATTCTTGTTTCGGGGAACACCCTTGAAGAGCTTTGCGAAAACGCCGGCATCCCTGTTTCTGACGGCGTGGAGAGCATCAAGCGCTACAACGAAATGTGCGCCCAGGGACGCGACGACGATTTTGGCGTACCGGGAGACTACCTTGTAGCCATGGACACGCCTCCGTATTATTGCATCAGGGGCGACCTTGGCATGTCGGGAATCAATGCGGGCGTCATGGTGGATGACCGATATCGCGTCATCGACGAGAATGACAACCCGATTCCTGGTCTTTATGCTGCAGGCATTCAGGCGGGCAACCCGTGCGGAGGCATCAACTGGAACATGCCCGGCGGTTTTTCGAATTCTCATATCTTTACGGCTGGCCGCTACACGGTCATACATGCGCTCACGGGCGATACCGCCCCTTCGAATCCGAGCGGATTTGACAAAGTGAAGAAATACTTCGCAGGTCCCGACGGATCGTACATGTGGGATGACCCATCCTGCGCCTCCGCCATCCTCAGCTGGTAAAACAACACCTCCCCTCCAGAGGCCGGGAAAATATTCCCGGCCTCTTTATTCAGAAGGCACCGCCCTCACACTCTTGGACGAGAAGAATCGCCGCTTTTCCCCAACAAATCGATGAGCTCTTGGCGAGAATGGATATCGAGTTTCCTGTACAGGCTCTTCGCATAAGTCTGCACGCTGTTGAGAGACAGCCCCAAATCTTCCGCAACTCGCTTCTGGGTATTGCCCTGAGCAAGAAGGGTCATGACTTCTCGCTCTCTCCTTGTTAGGCCAAAGGACTCGGCTAATTCATGTATGCGCTCGACGCCCTGGGACTCTGGAGATTCATTTTGGGTCGCAGGCAAGCCCTCGCCCTTCTTCATGTTCCCCGCAATCCAAACGATAACGCACGCAGTCATAGCAAAGGCCGTTGCCAGCGCCACCAAATTGACGATGAGCGCCAATTCACCTTTTATCAAAGGATCCACCGCCAGCACATCCGCAAAGGCGTTGATAAGCATGATTGCTGAAAGAACGGAAGATACGATGATTGCATTCGAGCGTCCGTCAAGCCCCGAGCCCCACAAAAAAGCAAGGAGCATGAGCAAGGTCATCGCAAGAGGGCGACTAGGGAGGATTAGTTCTGCGCACAAGTCTGAGTGATCAGGGTTCAAAAGAGCGACGCAGTACAAAAACACGGTAAGCAGAAGGGCGAAAGCGACCCAAAACCAAAGCCCGGTCCAATTCTTAAAATTCAGCCGGAAACGCTCGCTCCCCCTATACTCAGCAACTGCATATAGCGCGCATAACACGTACAGGAGCAATCCCACGATAAAATGCAGAGGATTATCCGTAAACCAAACCCCGCTTGTTGCAGCAACATGAGTTCCCATGAACGCTGCGCTTGCAAACAGATAGAGGAGCAGCATGACGACGAGCGGCATATACTTCGCCGTAGCCCCCTCTCGCCGCGAAGCAAAATCCGCCTCCTGACGATTACTGAGCCCAAAAGGCGAAAGAGAGATGACACCGGCAACGATTAGCATCGGATAGCAGGAGCTTGTTGCCGTAAGCCCAGCAAGCGGAAAGACAGATGGAACAGCTACTCCAACGAATAAGCCAAGCGGCATCGAACCGAGCACCGCGATGACAATCTTGCCGCCGTCCATGCTTCGCATCACCTTGGCAATGCGAAGGGTGACGAAGAATCCGCAAAATCCCACAGCGACTGGAAACGCAATAAACAGAACGTTCGGGGGCTCGACGCCCACTAAAGACAGGATAATGAGCGCCACGGCCAACATGCATAGCACGACAAGCGATACAACCGTCGCCACACGGCTTATCCGCTCAACCTTTTGGGCACGCTTCAAAAGGCAAATCAGACAGATAAAGATGACAACGCAGCAAATGCATGACTGCACGCAGGTAGATAACGCAGAAGATGAAGAAGGAAATAGCTCCTCAGGAAGAACTGGGGAGGCAAGGAAGGACCAATAAAACATCAGTACGCAGATTGCTGCCAGGAGCATTGATGCCCTCCCCTCCGTGCATCATCAGGACCAAGACTATCGCTCACTGTGAAATTTTACAATTGACTTGCCTGCCGCAGGGCAAAAATGAGTCGAAATGCGAACAAATGATACGCAGGCAGCGACTGGACGAGCGTCGTCATTCCAAAAAACGCACACCCATAAGCTGGACAACACAGCTAAGGCGCATCTCACGGCGACCTTCATGGGCGCGGGAAGAGCGAGTTCCGCCCCGGCCGCAGCAATCGCAACGCAGGTGGCAACTGACCCACGAACAACCGGGGCGGCAAAGGCGGCATGAAGCGCGGCCGCTAATCTTTTGAGCACTGCGATACGCTCGTTTGCATAAGGGAGACACGAAGGGCATCCGCTGATTATTCAGGGACGCCCTTTAGCCCCCTGTTGAACGACTCAAAGAATCCTGTCATACCGGCCTCCTTACAAAAAAGCCCGTCGGAGGGCGAACCTGCCGACGGGCTTTGGAACCTTGCGCGTTCGAGAGGCAGCAAGCCTTAGTTACCCGCAGCCCTCTTGTCCTGATATTCCTTCACCAGCTTCTGCTGCACATCGTAGGGCGCCTGCTCGTAGCCGCTGTCTTCAAGCGTATAGCTGCCGGAACCGCGCGAGATGGAGCGCAGGTCCTTGGTGTAGGTGATGACCTCGGCATAAGGAGCGCGCACCATAATGACGGTATTGCCCTCGTCGTCGGAATCGGTACCCACAATGCGGCCTCGACGCGTGGAGATGTCGCCCATCACGGCGCCAGCGTATTCCTCGCCCACCGTGATATTCATGTTCACCATGGGCTCAAGCAGCACTGCGTCTGCCTTCTCGCATGCAGCGCGGAAGCCGATGCGTGCGGCGGTCTTGAACGCCATTTCGTTGGAGTCGACCGAATGATACGAACCATCAAACACGGTGCACTTGATGTCAACCATGGGATAGCCCGCCAGGAAGCCCTCGGTCATGGCCTCCTGCACGCCCTTGTCGACCGCAGGAATCAGGCCGCCGGGAATCACACCGCCCTTGATGGCGTCCACGAACTCGTAGCCCTCACCCGGATTCGGCTCAAGGCGCAGCCAGCAATCGCCGAACTGGCCCGCGCCGCCGGTCTGCTTCTTGTGGCGGCCCTGCGCCTCTGCGGGCTTGCGGATGGTCTCGCGATACGGGATGCGCACGGGCACCAGGCGAGCCTCGACGCCCGTCTGATCCTTCAGGCGGTTGAGGATGGTTTCCACCGCAGCGTCGCCCATCGTGGTGAGCACGGTCTGATGCGTCTCATCGCTGCGATTGATGCGCACGGTGGGGTCGTTCTCGGCAACGCGCGCCAGGAATGCGCCCAGCTTGTCCTCTTCGTTCTTGTTGACGGCCTCGATAGCCACCGGGTACTGCGGCACCGGGAACGGCAGCGGCGCCACTTCGATGTCGCCGGTATGGGACAGCGTGTCGCCCGTGCGGGTCTCGGAGAGCTTGGGGATCACGATGAGGGGAGAGATGATCATCGTGTAGGTGCTGCCGAACAGGGCGATGATCGAGGCAAACAACAGCGTATAGAGCGCGCCGGATGAAAACGCATCCGAGAGGCGCTCTTTAGCCTGTTGTCCCGCATGCCGTATGTCGACCATCGCTGCCCGTTCGCCGCCGTCAGC
>NZ_CALUMA010000106.1 GCF_944321625.1 uncultured Slackia sp. | reverse complement strand
CAAGGCCGAGCTCGCGGCGCTGGGCTCGAGGCTTATCGATGCCGCATGGGACAATAAGGTCGATGCGGGCGGCGCGCTTGCCGTTGACCGAGAGGGCTTTTCGCGTCGCGTGACGGAGCTCGTGCGCGGAAACGACCTGATCGAATACCGGGTGGAAGAGGTGGCCGACCCGCTGTCGTTCGAGGCCGACGCCACAATCCTGGCGTCAGGCCCGCTCACTTCCGACGCGCTCGCCTCGTGGATCGCCCGCGTCACGGGGGAGGAGAGCCTTGCGTTCTTCGACGCCGCAGCCCCCATCGTGACGGCGGATTCGCTGAATATGGACGTGCTGTTCAGGCAGTCGCGCTACGAGCAGGATGCCCCCGGCGATTATCTGAATGCGCCTTTCACCAAGGAATCCTACGATGCCTTCATCGAGGAGCTGCTGGGCGCCGAACGCGTGATCGCGAAGGATTTCGAGACGAAAGACCTGTTCCAGGCCTGCCAGCCCATCGAAGAGATCGCGCGCAAGGGGCATGACGCCCCTCGTTTCGGCACCTGCAAGCCCGTGGGGCTGATCGACCCGGCAACCGGGCGCCGCCCGTGGGCCGCCGTGCAGCTGCGCGCCGAGAATGCGGAACTCACCGCGTACAACCTGGTTGGATTTCAAACCAATCTGACGTTTCCCGAGCAGCGACGCGTGTTCCGCATGATTCCCGGATTGGAAAACGCCGAGTTCGCGCGTTACGGCGTGATGCACCGCAATACATTCATCGACGCCCCGCATCTTCTGGGACGCGACATGCGCCTGAACCCCGACATGTGCGGCGGGCGCGACATGTACGTCGCGGGGCAGCTGTCGGGAACCGAGGGGTATTGCGAGGCGATCATGTCGGGGCTCGTGGCGGCGCTCAACGTGTATGCGCGCCTTTCCGGCGACGACCTTCCGCGCCTGCCGCGCGAGACGGCCTTCGGTGCGCTGCTCGACTATGCGACCGACCCTGCTACGCAGGGCTATCAGCCCATGCACGTGAATTTCGGCATCATGCCCCCCTTGCCCGAGCGCGTGCGAAACAAGCAGCAGCGCTATGCCGCCTACGCCGCACGAGGTGCGAAGGCGATGGAATCCTATGCATCCAACCTGCGTGAACGGGGAATCCTGTAAATGGCTCAATCGCCTGACAGAGGAGCGGGCCTGGGAAAGCACGCATCTGCAGAAGCACAGGTGGACGCCGCATACGCGGGGTTCGTCGACGCGTTTTGCGCCTCGCTCACGCAGGAGCGGAACCTTTCCGAGCACACGGCGCGCAACTATCGCATCGACCTTATGGACTTCGGGAGGTGGGCGGCCCGTCGCGGGGTGAAGCCCCTGCGTGCGACCCATCGGCAGGTTCGCATGTATCTGGGCGAGCTCGATCGCGCTCAATACTCGCGTCGCACCGTGAACCGCAGGCTTTCCGCCCTGCGTACGTTCTTCCGCTGGCTCATCGTGCACGGCCATGTGAAAAGCGACCCCGTGAGCGTCATCCAGGGGCCCAAGGCGCCGAAGGGCCTGCCGCACGCCATTCCCGCGGCGCAGATGGAGGCCCTGCTGAGCGTGTGGAATGACGATGACTCGCCGGTGGGCGTGCGAAACCGCGCCCTTCTCGAGTTCCTCTATGCGTGCGGCGCCCGTATCTCCGAGGCGTCAGGCCTGCTTGCACGCGACGTGTCGCTGAGAGCGGGGCAGGCGAAGCTGTTCGGCAAGGGCGGCAAGGAACGCATCGTCCCGCTGCACGACGCGGCCGTCGATGCCATGGGTGCCTATCTGCGCACCGCGAGGGAAGACCTGCTCTCCGGCAAGGAATGCCCGTATTTCTTCGTGTCGGAGCGCGGTGGCAAGATGAGCCCGGACTCCATGAGGCGGGTGTTTAAGAAGAGCCTCGCGATGGCGGGCATAGCCGATTCCTACACGCCTCACGATATGCGTCATTCGTTCGCGACCGACCTGGTGGAGGGCGGTGCCGATTTGCGCAGCGTGCAGGAGCTGCTGGGACATTCGAGCCTTTCCACCACGCAGGTGTACACGCATCTGTCCATCGCCCACCTCAAAGAAGCGCGCCGCAACGCCCATCCGCGCGGATAAGCGGGCGGCTTATCGTGCTCTTTGCGTCGAGTACGTCGCGTGCGGTATGGCGCTCGCGGCCCGCATCGGATAGAGTGGCGCCTATGACTAATATGAAACTCGACATACCGTTTCGCGAAGACATTCCCGAACCCCCCGAGGTGGACGAGGAGCGCACCGCCAAGGATTGGGCGATCGATGTCGCCGTGGCGGTGGCCGCGTTCGTGTTCGGCTGCGCGCAGCTGGTGCTCGCATCGACCTCGGTCGTGTTCGTGGACAACCTGTTTCGCGAGATGATGCAGCAGGTCGATCTGGTTCCCGGATTCTACTCCTACGTCGCTCTGGCGTTCACCACGCTGCCGTTGGTGCTGCGCCGGGTGGCTCCGTGGCCCACGCTTATCATCGTCACGGCATGCTTCCTGTTCACCGCCGGATACATGTACGGGTTCTCGCTTTCGGCGGTAGGCCCGGTGATAGCGGTGTTCACCGTCGCCAGCGAACGCCCGCGCCGCGAGGCCGTTCTGGCGGTTGTCGTTGTGTCGGTCGCGATGGTGCTGGTGTCCACGCCGTACCAGAGCTCGACGCTCGCATTCATCATGAAGGGCATGAATGTCGTCCTCGTGGTCGCAGGCGGTCTCGCCGGTTTCGCCATGCGCGTCTATTCGGCCTACCTGGTGGAAACGCGCAGGCGTCTCGACGAGGCGGAGCGCGGCCGCGAAGAGCTTGCGGCGCGACGCGTGGCCGAAGAGCGCGTGAGCATCGCGCGCGACGTGCACGACATCACCGCCCATTCGCTTTCTGCCGTGGCTATTCAGGCCGCTGCCGCCGAACGGCTGGTGGATATCGATCCCGCTGCTGCGAAGGAGGCCATCGGCGACATCCGTGCCGTCTCGAAGTCGGCGCTGGAGGAAATCCGCGCGATGATCGGCGTGCTGCGCGGCGACGAAGAGGCCGAGAAAGCTCCCGCCGAGGGCACCGAACGCATGGGCGATCTGGTGGACTATCTGGAGCGCGCCGGCATCCGCGTGACGCTTTCGAGGCGCGGATACGACCGCGCGGCGGTGCCGACGTTCGTGGATATGACGCTGTTCCAGGTGGTGCGCGAGGCGGCCACTAATACCGTGAGGCACGCGCAGGCCCATGCCGTGACCATTCTGCTGCGCTCGACCGCATCCCAGGCCTATGCGGAGTTTTCCGACGACGGCGTGGGCATGGATACCGATGCCGCGAAGCGGGCGGAGGGCCACGGCCTTCAAGGCATGGCCGAGCGCGTGGGGGCGATAGGCGGCACGTTCAAGGTGCGCAGCGCCCCGGGAGACGGATGCACGGTTGTCGCAGAGATACCTTTGGAGGGAAACCATGGCTGATATCAATGACGCCCAAAGCGTAAACGGCCCCATTCGCGTCGCCATCGCTGATGATCAGGAGCTTGTGCGCAAGGGATTCAGGCTCATTCTCTCGTCGTTTCCGGGCATTCAGGTGGTCGGCGAGGCCGTGGACGGAGCCGATGCCGTGGCGCTCGCACGGCGCATGCATCCTGACGTGCTGCTGATGGACATTCGCATGCCGCGCAAAGACGGCATCCAGGCCACGCGCGAGCTGGCCTCCGACCCCAGCACTGCCGATGTGTCGGTGCTCATCCTGACCACGTTCGACCTCGATGAATACGTCTACGACGCATTGGCGGCCGGGGCGAGCGGCTTTCTGCTCAAGGACGTGGAGCCCGACGAGCTCGCCCGCGCCGTGCGCGTGGTGCACGAGGGCGACGCGCTCATCGACCCCTCTATCACGCGCAGGCTCGTGGAGGCGTATGCCGAATCGCGCCGCCGCCAGCGTTTCGACGGCACGGCGGTAGAGGCGCTCACCGATCGCGAGCGCGAGATCCTGACGCTGGTGGGCAAGGGTCTGAGCAACGAGGAAATCGCCGACGAACTGGTGATTTCCCCCGCTACGGTGCGCACGCACACCGGACGCATCATGACCAAGCTCGACGCCCACGATCGCGCCCAGCTCGTGGTGGCTGCCTATGAAAGCGGCCTGGTGAAGCCTGGCGTGTAAGACGAAGGCCGGCAGAGGCGCACTGTGCACAGCCTTCTTGCGCCCCGCTTCTTCTTGTGAACGTAGCGAGGAATTACCGCACGAATGTTCGCACGGATGTGCGGCTGCGCTATCATACTCGGTTGCTGAATACGACCCGTGAAAGGGGAGAACGTGGCAAGCGATTCCATCGTCATCAAGGGTGCCCGCGAGCACAACCTCAAAGATATAGACCTGTCCATTCCGCGCGACAAGCTGGTGGTCATCACCGGCCTTTCGGGCTCAGGCAAGTCGAGCCTGGCGTTCGACACCATCTACGCCGAGGGCCAGCGCCGCTACGTAGAAAGCCTCTCGGCCTACGCGCGCCAGTTCCTGGGGCAGATGAACAAGCCCGACTTGGACAGCATCGACGGCTTGTCGCCTGCCGTGGCCATCGATCAGAAAACCACGTCGAAGAACCCGCGTTCAACCGTGGGCACCACGACGGAAATCTACGACTATCTTCGTCTTTTGTTCGCGCGTATCGGCGTGCCTCACTGCCCTGAGTGCGGTCGCGAGATCAAGAAGCGTACCACCGACCAGGTGACCGACGAGATTCTGGGCCTGGGCGAGGGCAAGCGCGCCCTCATTCTGTCGCCTGTGGTGGTGGGCCGCAAGGGCGAGCATGCCAAGCTTCTGGCCGACCTGCAGAAAGAGGGCTTCTCGCGCGTGCGCATCGACGGCGAGGTGGTGCGCCTGGACGGCGAGCCCCGTAAGCTGGATAAGAAGTTCAAGCACACCATCGAGGTCGTGGTGGACCGTGTGGTGCTGAAAAGCTCTGCCACCAGCCGTATCGCCGAGGCGGTGGAGATGGCAACCAAGCTCGCCGAGGGCCGCGTGGTGGTGCACGTGGTGGACGACGAGGGCAAAGAGGCCGACCCCCAGAAGAGCACGCCCGGGTTTACCGGCGTGTCCTCCGCGGACCACTTTTACTCGCTCGCGCTAGCATGCCCCGAGCACGGCCATTCCATGGACGAGCTCCAGCCGCGTGACTTCAGCTTCAACGCCCCTTACGGCGCCTGCCCCGATTGCGCGGGCCTGGGCAGCCGCGAAGAGGTTGATCCCAGCCTGCTGGTGCCCGATCCGTCGCTCTCGCTTAACGAGGGCGCCATCGCACCGTTCTCCACAGGCAACTACTATCCCCAGGTGCTGCGCGCCGTGTGCAAGCACATGGGCGCCGACCCCGCCACGCCATGGGAAGATTTGCCGTCCAAGGTGCGCAAGGCGCTTTTGCACGGACTTCCGGGCGAGAAGGTGCGCGTCGACTACGTGACCGTCGACGGACGCGAGACCTACTGGTTCATCGACTGGGAAGGCGCCTGCGAGGCGGTCATGGGCCGCTACAAGGATGCGCAAAGCGACACCCAGCGCGAGAAATACGAGAAGTATTTCGCCACCATTCCGTGCGCCACCTGCGGCGGAAAGCGCCTGAAGCCCGAGATTCTAGCCGTCACCGTGGCGGGCAAGAACATCCATGAGGTGTGTGAGATGAGCGCGGCGGAAAGCCTCGAGTTCTTCGAATCGCTCACGCTTACCGACCGCGAGGCCGTGATCGCGGCCGCAGTTGTCAAGGAGATTCGCGCGCGTCTAAAGTTCCTGGTGGATGTGGGCCTGGACTATTTGACGCTCGAGCGTGCCACGGCGACGCTTTCCGGCGGCGAGGCGCAGCGCATCCGCCTGGCCACGCAGATCGGCGCCGGGCTCATGGGCGTGCTCTACATTCTGGACGAACCCTCCATCGGCCTGCATCAGCGCGATAACGAGCGCCTGATCGCCACACTGGAGCGCCTGCGCGATCTGGGTAACACGGTCATCGTGGTGGAGCACGACGAGGACACCATCCGTCATGCCGATTACGTGGTGGATATGGGCCCGGGCGCGGGCGAGCTGGGCGGGCACGTGGTGGCAGCCGGTACGCCTGCGGAGGTCGCCGCCACGCAGGGCAGCATCACGGCCGACTATCTTTCCGGCCGCCGCGCCATCGTGGTGCCCGAAGAGCGTCGCCGTCCCAAGCGCGGCGCCGTTAAGCTGACGGGCGCCTCGGCCAACAACTTGAAAAACGTCAATATCCAGGTCGAGGTGGGTACGCTCACCGTGGTCACGGGCGTGTCGGGCAGCGGCAAGAGTTCGCTGATCACTGACACGCTGGCGCCTGCGCTGGCCAACCGCATCAACCGTGCCCACCATCGTACGGGCGCGTACCGCAAGCTTTCCGGCTATGAAGAGCTGGACAAGGTCATCAACATCGACCAGAGTCCCATCGGGCGCACGCCGCGTTCGAATCCCGCCACCTATATCGGCCTGTGGGACGACATCCGCGCTCTGTTCGCCAGCACGCAGGAGTCCAAGGCGCGCGGCTATGCGCCGGGGCGCTTCAGCTTCAACGTGAGCGGCGGCCGCTGCGAGGCCTGCAAGGGCGACGGCCAGATCAAGATCGAGATGCACTTCCTTCCCGACGTCTACGTGCCCTGCGAGGTGTGTGGCGGCAAGCGCTACAACCGCGAGACGCTGCAGGTGACCTATCGCGGCAAGAATGTCTACGAAGTGCTCGAGATGACGGTGGACGAGGCGCTGGAGTTCTTCAAGAACATTCCCGGCTTGTCGCGCAAGCTGCAGACGCTGCACGACGTGGGGCTGGGTTACATCCGTCTGGGCCAGCCCGCCACCACGCTGTCGGGCGGCGAGGCTCAGCGCGTGAAGCTTGCCAGCGAGCTTCAGCGTCGCCAGACCGGTCGCACGTTCTACATTCTGGACGAGCCCACCACCGGTCTTCATATGGAAGACGTCCGGCAGCTTTTGGACGTGCTTCAGCGTCTGGTGGACAAGGGCAACACGGTCCTGGTGATCGAACACAACCTGGACGTCATCAAATGCGCCGACCGCATCATCGACTTGGGGCCCGAAGGCGGCTCGAGGGGTGGTACCATTGTGGCGTGCGGCACTCCCGAGGAGGTCGCGCAGGTGGAGGCGAGCCATACCGGGCGCTTCCTTAAAGATATTCTGGGTAAGTAGCGGACAGCCGGCCCCGTTCCATCGACGGGCCGCCGGTGGTTGCGCCGCCGCGGGCGGCGCGAAGGGGGACAGATGAAACGCAGGATCAAGGGCATGGTCACGCGCTCTCGTTTCGTGCGCGGCGTGTTTCTCGCTCTGCTGGGCGGCGTGGGCTGGGCGTTTTCCGGCACGTGCGCCGAGTACCTGTTCGAGGAGTTCGCGGTACGCACCGACTGGCTCACGGCGGTGCGCATGACGATATCCGGCGTTCTGTTCATTCTGCTTGCGCTCGCGATCGACCGCAAGCGCCTGTGCGAGGCGGCGAAATCCAAGCGGTCGTTGGTGGGCTTCTTCATGTTCGGCATGTTCGGCATCATGTTCTGCCAGCTCACCTACTTTATGGCCATCAGCTATACCGATAGCGGCACCGCCACCGTGCTTTCCATGATCGGCCTGGCGATCATCATGCTGTACAACGCGCGCATCAGTCACCGTATGCCGCGCAAGCGCGAGATCACGGGTTTGTGTCTGACGCTCATCGGCGTGTTTCTCATCGCCACGCAGGGCGATGTGTCCAGGCTGGCTATCCCGCTGCCGGGTCTGATCTGGGGTTTGGCGGCGGCTCTTGGCCAGGCGTTCTACAATCTCATCCCCACGCGCCTGATCGGCCGCTGGGGCTCCACCGTCACCATCGGCATGGGCATGCTCATGGGCGGCCTTCTCATGTGCGTCATCGTTCAGCCGTGGATCGACCCGATGCCGTTCACGCCGGCGTCGCTTCTGGCCCTGACCGGGTGCATCGTCATCGGAACGCTTGTCGCGAGCTGGGCCTATATGCAGGCGATTTCGGATATCGGCCCCGTCAAGGCGTCCCTCATCGCCGCGGTCGAGCCGGTGGCGGCGACCATTTTCACCGCCGTTGCCCTGGGCACGTATTTCCCGTCCATCGACCTTATCGGCTTTGCCTGCATCATCGCCATGGTCCTCATGGTGAGCTCCAAGTCCTCCAGTAAGGAAGACGGCATCCACGACGATTCGGAATATGCGCCTGCAGAGCCCGACGCGAAGGCGGAGGCATGATGGGCGGCATGGATTCGCAGGAAAGGCACACGGTGGGCGCTACGGCGAATATGGCGGAAGGCGCTGAGCAGAATATGGTGCCGAACGCCGCATCGGCGAGCTCCGACGGCCTGGGGTCGGTGACGGAGGGTGTCGAGGGTCTGGAACCCGTGCCCGCCGATCGGCCGGCGTGCTCCGCCGAGGCGGCGCGCATGATCACGGCCCGCTCGGACGAATACGACGATCGCCATTCCAAGCGCGAACGCATCGCCTTGGGCGTGTTCGCATGCCTGCTTCTTGTGGGGGCGATTGTCCTGTTCTCGTACATCAACGCAGGCCATGGCCTCAATATTGCCGCAACGACCATCGACGATGTGGCGGGCGATATGTCCGGCTACGGCGTAATCTTGTTCGAGGGCACGGTGAAGCCCGATGCCTCCGCCGAGGTCGAGGGCGATGAAGAGGGCGGCGTGCAGGGCATTCTCTCGGGCATTTTTGGAACGGATGACCAGGACGGGGAATCGCCATCCGCCGACTCCGACGAACCGGACGTCGGCGCGGCCTCGAAACACGCCGACGATGCGGATGTCGCCTCCGAGTCTGATGACGCTGGGGATGCCGACAGCTCAGCGGAGACGTCGGATGCTTCGAAGCCGACGGCGTCCGCTTCTGAAAACGCAGAAGGCGCCTCGGAGTCTGCTGCACAATCCTCGGGAGCAGCGTCGAGCACGTCCTCCAAGCGGTCGGTGGGCGCCCATCCCGACACGATCACGCTCGATGAGGCGGAGGCCGTCTATCAGGAAAAGGGCGCCTCCATCATCTCCATCGACGCGAACAATCTAGGCCTGTATTCCACGGGACGTATCGTCATGCAGGGCGGAAGGTCGTACGGCATATTCAGTCTCACGGAGGACGAGCTTGCCTCGCTTTCATACAGCAGCCGCACAACCACGCGCATAACCACCACGACCACGCAGGACGCGGCCGGCGCCTTCAGCACAAGCACCACCAAGCGCGTGCGCAGCGCCTATTCCAGCGTAACCGAGCTGTTCGCCGACGTCGATCCCGACGACATCGACCCCGCCATCATCGAGCGTATCGAAGACATCCTCGATCACTTCGACGAGTGCGGGGTGGATACCGTTATCGCCCTGACTCCCGACCCGACGCCCTTCTCTGCCGTCGAAGGCGTGGACGTCGTGGTGTCTTTCAAGCAGGCGGATCGCTTTTCCATGAGCGAGACGATCGACGGCACCATGTATTTCGATGCGCCCGAGGTGGGCCAGGTTGGCGTGCTCATGGTGGCGCCGGGCAACGTGGTGTCGGCCAAGGTGATGAGTTAAGCATTCAGAGCTATACTCGAGTTGGATAATTCCGAATGTCGAGGTGAAATGTGGGATGCCTTTAAAGCGCCATGCGCCTGGGATGATATTTTTTGTACCCGAACGGATAATTTTCGAAGCCTGTTTAGAACGTATAATTTAGACGGCAACATAGAGACGCCGAAGGGTGCGAAAGGGTGATGTATTGTGGCCGGCTTCAGAAACGATGAAAGCAAGGGGCTGAATTATTTAGATGCATCATCGGAGGACCTTTACGGCATCCATATGTCGCTTCGTGACGATCCGACGGTAGGGGCGGAGCCCATTAATACGGTTGCTGCCGATGATGACTGCATTTTCTTGGAGGGAATCGCGGCTCTTTTCCGCGAGTGGGAAGAGTTCAATCTTGTTGGAAAAGCCTCGACCCTCGAAGAGACGAAAAAACTATGTCTTGCCAAGAATCCTGCCGTCGTACTAATGGGCGCATCGTTCCATGGCGTCAGTTGCGCAGAGACGGTCGCGTCTATCGTTGATTCGAGCCCGAATACCCGCATCATGGTGTTGGCGTCTATGGGCGAAAGCGGCTTCGTGCTTGATGCGTTGCGCGCCGGCGCACGAGGGTTCGGCTCTCGCGACGAGATGTCGGTGGGCAAGTTGCGTTCGCTTTTATGGGCTTTGGCTTGCGGCGACATAGCGTTTTCAGGCTCTATCGGCACGGTATTGCAAGGTGCGCTCCTTAATGGATCGACCGAAGAGAAGTCTGAGTCGGTCTCGAGCGACTACTTCAATTCGCTTGATGACCGGGAGAGGACGGTGTTGGCGGCTCTTGAGGAAGGCCTTTCGAACGCGGAGATAAGCAGGAAGCTGTTTTTGAGCGAGCCAACGGTGAAGAAGTGCATTGGCGGCATCATTCAGAAGCTCCATGTCAACAATCGTGTTCAAGCTGCAGTACTGTCGGCAAAACGTGGTAGATAACGTAATCGGTTCCTGCTTTCAAACCGGCATAATGACTTTTTCTCTGGGCTCGCGGTCTGCGAGCCCTTTTCATGTTTGGGCGCCATCTGAACAGGATATTTCCTGAATCAAAGTCGCTCCTTTTTCGATACGGTTTGCTACTTCACATTATCACCACAGAACGCCTTGCTCGCCCAATAATGTGTGGCGTAGGGCGTGGATGGCACATCGGCACGGGCGATGAAGGCTAAGCGCGGAATGCCGATTCGCATCGGCCGGTAGCTTGAAGCGCAAACAAGCGAAAGGGGATTCATGATGAAAGCCCAGTTAAACCGTATTGCCTTGCGTGTTTCCGACGCCGACAAGGCCGTGGCCGACCTGAACGCTCTTCTCGGCGTGACCTTCTATGGTCCGTATGACGATGAGCATATGGGTTTACGCGTCGCCCTGCCGAAGTCGGGTGGAATCGAGGTTATGGCCCCCATGCACGACCATGATGCGATAGGCGCATACCAAAGGCTGCAGACCGAGGGCGAGGGTATCAGCGGCATCGCGCTGCGCGTTGATGATTTCGAAGAGGCCAAGGCCGCATTCGCCGCAAGGGGGCTGAAACCTGCTGTCGAGTTCAACCATGGGAAGTTCCGCGAGATGATCTTCCCGCCGCAGCCGGCAACCCACGGGCTTGAAATTGCCGTGAACGAATTCCCCGATGCGAATGGCGCCGCCATCCAGGTTGCTTTGGACATGGGCGTTGATTGGACCGACGTGTGCGACTGGGACGCTCAATAGGAAAGCGGCGGGCGACTTATGACGACTATTGCGGTTTTCAAGTGGGCGATGGACCCACACGACGAGAGGGTGGGCGTTGACGGCAACGTGAAATGGACCGCCAACAAGCCCGTGGCGGGCGACGATGACCACGCCGTTGTCAAGGTGGCATGCGATATAGCCGCCGACGGCGAGGTGGTGGGCCTCACTATGGCGGGCGGCGATACCGCCTTCGCCGCCGCGCGCGGGGCGAAGCGCACCATTGCGATCGAGGGAGTCGATCCGCTGGCGCAGCCTATGGAGCTCGCCGGCGCCCTCGCTCGGGCGATCGAAAGTCAGGAAGGCGTCGATGCGGTGGTCATCGGAGATTGCGCCTGGCAACCCATGGTTCCGAGCCTTGTTGCGAGCATGCTTGGGTGGCCATGCGTGTTGGCCGTCGATGACGCTCGTAAAGAAGTGGGAAGCCTTGTTGTTACACGCCGATTCGCATCCGGCACGCAGGATGTCCAGGTTGACTGTCCTGCCGTAGTGGCGGTTGCGGCGCGTCGCGAGGAGGAGAACAAGCCGGGTATGCGCGCCATTCTTCAGGCGCGAAAGCTTCCGGTGGAAAACGTCGCCGGCGATGCGACGGGGTTTAAGAGGTTCGAGTCACAGGGAACCCATGCTCCCGAAACGGCTCCTGCCCGCATCTTCGATGGTTCCGATCCCGAGACAGCTGTTGCCCAGCTGATTTCGGCGCTTGCTGCAGAGGGGGTGATGTAGATGGAGAGCATATGGGCGGTCGTTGCCGAGGGTATGTCGGCCGCGGCCGTTGTGGGCGTGGCGCAGCGCAGCGGGTTGCCCGTCGAGGCATATGTTTTCGGTGATTCCGAGCTTGCGAACCGCGTTGCGTCCTATGGCGTGTCGCATGTGCACTGGTGGAGCGACGAGCAAACGCTCCCCGAAACGCTGGCGATGTCTTTGGCGAGCAGGGCCAAGGAGGATATGCCGACTGCGGTTGTGTCAAGCGACCAGGCAACGTCTCGCGTGCTCCTTGGCGCTATCGCAGTGGTCGTGGACGCTGCCGTCGCGCACGGCATCATCTCCGTGGCGCCCTCCGATGGCGGAGTGAAGGTCGAACGCTACGTTGCCGATGCCGAGGCGGTGGAAGTGCTTTGCGCTCCGGGGCCGGTAGTGTGCACCATCGCGGATGGCGTGGCGGAGGCCGAGCCAGCGGCGACGCCGGCTCCTATCGAAGAAATGGAGCCTGAGCAGAATGGCAGCATCAAGGTGCTTTCGACCAATGAAGAAGGAGAAGGCGCAAATGGACTGCAGGATGCCGAACGGGTTGTGGGGGTAGGCCTCGGCGTGGGAAGCAAAGAAAACGTCGCCCTGGCGCAGCAGCTTGCCGATGCGATAGGCGCAGAAGTGGCATGCACCCTTCCGCTTTGCGACAACTATCACTGGTTCGAGCACAACCGGGTTGTCGGTACTTCTACTCAGAAGATTTCACCCCGCCTGTATTTGAGCTTCGGCTCTTCGGGTGCTCCTCAGCATATGACGGGCGTGCGCGCTGCGAAAGTCATCGTTGCCGTGAACACCGATCCGGAAGCGCCTATTTTCCGAGAATGCACATACGGGATTGTGGGCGATGTTTCGAAGGTCCTTCCCGCGTTCATACAAGCAGTGAGCAAGTAGACGCATCGCACTGCCGGACGAGGCGTGGCGTCTCATTTCGGCGTGCGACATTCAAACAAGGAGAAACGCAATGACAGAATTCGATGTCGAATATGATCTGATCGTGGTTGGCGGCGGCGCTTCCGGCAAGTCGGCCGCGCTCATTGCCGCCCGAGCCGGAAAGAACGTTGTGCTCATTGAAAAAATGCCGGAGACCGGCGGACTTTCGGTTTATGCCGAAGGCACGGCTGCGTTCGAATCGTCAGTGCAGAAGGAATTGGGCACCCCGCGTCTGGGCAAATACCATTTTCCCACTAAGGAAGAGGGCATAGCCAAGATCATGGGCTACAGCCACCAGCGCGCGAACTACGATGTCGCTCGCGCGTTCGTGGAGAACTCCGCCGAGACCATCGATATCTACCGAGAACTGGGCGTCGTGTACAAGACGTGCGATATCGCTGCCGAAGACGATCCCAACGAGTTGTGGACGTTCCATTTGCCCGAAGGTCTGGGGGCGCATTGCCAGGAAGTGCTGCTTGACGCCATCCAGAAGCTGGATGTGGATATCTTCACCGATACCCCCGCGAAAGAGCTCATCATGGAAGACGGCCGCGTCGTGGGCGTTGTTGCGGAATCGGACGGCGCGCCGCTGCGCATCGGCGGCAAGGCCGTGATTCTCGCAACGGGAGGCATGGGGTCAAGTCCCGACCGCATATTCAAATACAGCTGGTTCGCTCCGGCAGCCTACAACATGAACGAGCTGACACCGCTGCAGAACGTGGGCGACGGCCTGGACATGGCTCTTGCGGCGGGCGCCGATCCGAACACCATTACGACGTGTCCTCTGCTTGCTGCCGGCGGACGCGAGATGACCATGGATTCGCAGGTGGGCGGTGCGGGCGTAAACCCGGGCGTGTGGATCAACAAGACCGGGCGTCGTTTCGCCGCCGAGTCCGTTGCGGAAAACATCGGCGATATCGGAACGTATTACGGCAAGCAGCCCGGCGGCATAGTGTGGTCCATCCTTTCCCAGTCCGACATCGACCGCTTGGTGACGGAGGGCTCCGAGATAGCCATCGGCGAGTTCGTCGTATACCACAAGCCCATGTCGGGCCTCCTGCCCGAATTGGAAGCTCATCTTGAGTCGGGCCTGGTCAAGAAGGCGGATTCGTTCGAAGAGCTTGCCAATCTTATGGACGTTCCCACCGATGCTTTCGTCGATACCATGCGTGCCTACAACGAGGCGTGCGAAAAGGGCTACGACGACGCATTCATGAAGAAGCCGCAGTACCTTCGCGCGTTGGACAAGGCGCCGTTCTATGCCATTCCTTTGGCTACGGGCACCATGGGGTCTGCCGGCGGCATCAAGGTGAACGGCAACATGCAGGTGATTACCGCCGATGGCGATCCGATTCCCGGCTTGTATGCCGTTGGGTTGGACGCTACGGGCCTGTATGGCGATTCCTACAACATGGAAATTCCCGGCTGCGCAAACGGCTTCGCCCATACTTCGGGCCGAATTGCCGCACGTCACGCTATATCGAACATGTAGGCGTGTCGCTCGTACCGCAAGCGCCGCGTTTTCCGCGCAGAATGCGGCGCTTCTTTTAAACGATTGTCGGTTCGTCTGCCTGACGAACTGCGGAGTGCGTCGCGCGCTCCGAAAATGAAGAGAAAGGACTCTATCATGGCGCAGGAAGTAAAGACCCCCAAGATTGCAGGTGCCCCTGAATTCGGCAAGTGGATTTCTCCGGAGGAATCCGTCGGTCAGCGCCTGAAGGGCAAGAAAATCCTGTTGACGGGCACCACGAAGGGAGTCGGCCATGTGGCCCAGGAGCTTTTGTGCGCCCACGGCGCCGTCGTGTGCGGTTCGGGCCGCTCCAAGGGTGTTGCCGCCGCTTATGCAGAAGAACTTCGCGCCAAAGGATATCAGGCCTATGGAGATGATTGCGACCTGTCTGATTACGAAGCCGTGAAGAAATGGGTTGCCGAATGTGCAGAGCGCATGGGCGGTATCGACGTTGTCATCAATAACGCGTCCCATCCGGGCATGGCGCCGTTCGAGGAGATGACTCCCGACGTATGGGACTACGGCATCAAAAACGAACTCGACCTGGTTTACAACGT
This sequence comes from uncultured Slackia sp., assembly GCF_944321625.1. Taxonomy (GTDB): domain Bacteria; phylum Actinomycetota; class Coriobacteriia; order Coriobacteriales; family Eggerthellaceae; genus Slackia. The sequence goes on along the minus strand of NZ_CALUMA010000106.1, from coordinate 4,749 downwards.
ATGCAACTGTGCATGGCCATATCTAAAGGAAGCAAACGGAGCCTCGATCATCATTACCTCGTCTACGTGCGGCCTTCAGGGATCCAACTCTCCGCAGACGTGCCATGCCGCAGCTAAGGGCGCATGCCTGGCCATGGCTCGCCAGCTCGCCGCGGAAGGCGGGCCTTTCGGCATTCGCTGCAACTCGGTGACCCCGGGCCTGGTGTGGACTGAAGCGATGGCCAACATCCCCAAGGAAATGGCGTCGGGCCTGGTTGCCGCCCAGACCACTCAGCGCGCCATCGATCCCATTGATATTGCATATGCGTATCTGTTCCTGTCGTCCGATGAGTCCCGTCAGATCACTGCGACTAATATAGCCGTCGACGGCGGCTGCTCGGGCGCAACGACGGGCAGCATGCAAGGGGAGATCGCCTAAACGAACAAGCTGAGAGGGGCGCGCCATCTCGTCGTTCGCGCCCCATATCTCGGACGATTGTTAGGGGTTTTCGCACGTAACGTGAAAGGGGAATTACATGAAGGGGCCCGAGGGCTTTGCGATGTTCGTGAATATCGGCATGAATATTGTATTAGGCATTCTGATTACGATTTGTTTCGACCTCACGCTTCAGGCTATGACCGGCGTATGGTTCATGACCCCCGAGGTCGTCATTGGCACGATTCTCTCGAGCTTCTGCGTGGGCTTTACGGCCGGGACGCTGGTTCCTGCTATGGATTGGGGAATGAAGCTCGGAGGCTTCCTCAAGGTTAAGCCAGACGGGATTGGCTCTTATGCGTGCTGCTCGGTGATACTGGGCTTGTGCATGGGCGTATGTATTACCATTGGTAACTTTCTAATTGCCGATTTGGGAACGAAAGGCCTATCTGGGGCGATTGCGGACATCACTATGGCTCTGCCTATTATTGTGGTCTATGCAATTGTGTTCGTCTTGATTTTCTTGAAGCCCGTTCAGCTTCTCGGAGCGAAGGTTACGGGATTCGATCCTTCCGATATCGCTGCGTAGGATAGTCGCTTCCTCCGGCGCCAATCGCGGTAATGGGACCGCCGGGCGCAAGAAGGGGTGGTGTTGACGAGAATTACGTTCCGATTTGGGCGAAGTGACACGCGAACGCAACTTTTAGATGTGGTGCGTTGGCTTGTTTCGAACAACCGCTCCCTGTGTTTTACCGTCTGTAAACATAGGCAATCCTTCTGCACGTGGTAGCATCCATATTTACGACTATATCGTCTGACGTTGGGCGTGCCCGCATGGTGCACGTCCACGCATATTCTGTCCGGCGGTCGCATGCGGGCTATGCGGCCATGAAATTACGGAGGAGTATATGACACTAACTAACGAAGCGCCCAAGGAGGCCATGCGGGAGGTGCTCGGAGGCCTGTGCCTGGGCACCACGCGGCGTCTTGAGGCCAACGCCCGCGGCACGTGCCCGGTGGACATGACCCGCGCGCTCGTGGGCGTGGCCCATGCGCAAAGCTGCGGCAAGTGCACGTCGTGCCGTATAGGTTTGGGTCAGATCAGCCAGATGCTGGAGCGCATAATCGACGGCCGCGCCGAGGAGGGCGCGATCGACGCCTTAGAGAACCTGGCTGAGCAGATTCGCATCAGCTCCGATTGCGCGGTGGGCTATCACGCCGCCGAGCAGGTGCTACGCGCCGTGCGCGGGTTCCGCGACGACTTCGAGAAGCACGCGGCATCGGGCCGTTGCGTCATGTGGTCGAGCCAGGGCGTGCCCTGCGTGGTGAGCTGCCCGGCGCATGTGGATATCCCCGGTTATATTGCGCTCACCGCCGCGGGCAAATACGACGATGCGGTCGAGCTCATCCGCAAGGACAATCCGTTCCCCAGCGCGTGCGCCTATGTGTGCGAGCATCCCTGGGAGAACACGTGCCGACGCAGGAGGGTCGACGATGCGGTGAACATCCGCGGCATCAAGCGCTATGCGGTAGACCACGCCGCCGAGCCCCGTCGCGTCGAGTGCGCCGAGGCCACCGGCAAGCGCGTGGCCGTGGTGGGCGCCGGCCCGTCTGGCCTGACCTGCGCGTTCTTCCTGGCGCGCATGGGCCATGCCGTGACCGTGTTCGAGCAGCGCGAGAAGGCCGGCGGCATGCTGCGCTACGGCATCCCCAACTACCGCCTGCCCAAGACCATCCTCGACGACGAGATCGCTTCCATCGAGGCGCTAGGCGTGGAGGTACGCTGCGGCGTGGCCGTGGGCGAGGGCGGCATGGGCCTTTCCGAACTGCGCCGCGACTACGACGCGGTGTATTTGGCCATCGGCGCCCACGGCGATAAGAAGGTGGGCATCGAAGGCGAGAGCGCGTGCGGAGTGGTGAGCGCCGTGCAGATGCTGCGCGAGGTGGGCGAGGGTGCACCCGCCGACTTCACCGGCCTGGACGTGTGCGTGATCGGCGGCGGCAACGTGGCCATGGACGCCGCGCGCTCGGCCGTGCGCATGGGCGCGAAGAGCGTGCGCGTGGTGTATCGCCGCCGTGTGGCCGACATGACGGCGCTTGTGGAGGAGATCGAGGGCGCCATCGCCGACGGCGTGGAGATCTGCGACCTCATGGCACCGCAGTCCATTGCCGTCGATGACGAGGGCAACGTGCGCGCGCTTGTGGCGCAGCCCCAGATCATCGGCCCCGTGAAGGCGGGCCGTCCTGCGCCCATCGCCGCCGACCGCGAGCCGGTCGAGCTGGCCTGCCAGCGCATCGTGGTGGCCATCGGGCAGGATATCCTCTCTGACGCGTTCGCCGACGAAGGCGCTCAGCGCGATCGCAAGACGTTCCATGTGGACGAGACGCGCGCGGTGCCCGGGTTGGACGGCGTGTTCGCCGGCGGCGACGCCATGCGCAGCCCCGCCACGGTGATCTTGGCCATCGCCGACGGCAAGGAGGCCGCCAAGGGAATCGATGCCTATCTGGGGTTCCATCACACGATTTCGGTCGACGTCGAGATTCCTTCTGCGCGTCTGGACGATCGCGTGCCGTGCGGCCGCGCCGTTATGGCCGAGCGCCCCGGAACCGAGCGCAGGGGCGATTTCGACCTTGTGGAGCACGGGCTTTCCGACCAGGAAATGCGCCAGGAAGCGGCGCGCTGCCTGAACTGCGATCATTTCGGCTGCGGTATTCTGCGTGAAGAGGGGAGGCTGTCATGGTAAACGCCACTATCGACGGCGTGAGCGTGTCGGTTGCCGAAGGCACGAGCATCCTTGAGGCCGCCCGCGCAAACGGGGTTGACATCCCCACGCTGTGCTATCTGAAAGACATCAACGAAATCGGCGCGTGCCGCATCTGCCTGGTTGAGGTCGAGGGGGTCGACCACCTTGTGGCGGCGTGCAACAACCAGGTGACCGAGGGCATGGTGGTGTGCACCGACACGCCGCGCGTGCATGCGGCGCGCCGTACCAACCTCCAGCTCATCCTTTCGCGTCACGATCGTCGCTGTCCCACGTGCTTCCGCAACGGCACGTGCCGCCTGCAGTCGTTGGCCGATACGTTCGGCATCCATGAGGTGCCGTATTTCTCCGAGTACGATCTGCGTCCCGTGGATGCCCGATTCCCGCTGGTACGCGAGCCCGCCAAGTGCGTGAGCTGCCTGCGCTGCGTATCGGTGTGCTCCAAGGTGCAGAACCTGACCGTATGGGATCTGGTGGACTCCGGTTCGCGCGCCCGCGTGGATGCCGTCGCCGAGGACATGTGCTCGTTCTGCGGCCAGTGCATCACGCATTGCCCGACGGGCGCGTTGCATGAGCGCGACGACGTGAGCAAGGTCTCGGCTGCCTTGGCCGATCCCGACAAGATTGTCATCGCCCAGGTGGCGCCTTCGGTGCGCACCTCGTGGGCCGAAGGGCTTGCGATCGACGCGCAAGACGCGACGCCCGGGCGTATGGTGGCGGCTCTGCGCCGTCTCGGGTACGACTACGTGTTCGACACCGACTTCGCCGCCGACGTGACCATCATGGAGGAAGGCAGTGAGCTTCTGGAGCGCCTCGACGAGGAAGGCCCCATGTTCACGTCGTGCTGCCCCGGCTGGGTGCGCTTCCTCAAGGCGAAGCACCCCTCGCTCGTGCATAAGCTCTCCACCACCAAATCGCCCCAGCAGATCTTCGGCGCGCTCGCCAAGAGCTATTACGCGGAGCTTCTGGGCGTGGACGCCTCGCGCATCTTTGTGGTGTCGTACATGCCGTGCGTCGCCAAGAAGGAGGAGTGCACGTATCCGGGCATGGACGCTGCAGGCGCCGGGCCCGACGTGGACGTGGTGCTCACGGTGCGCGAGCTCATTCGCCAGCTGAAGTCGCGCTTCGTGGGTGTTGCGCTGTTGCCCGAAGAGGAATTCGATGCGCCGCTGGGCGTGGCCACCGGTGCGGGACACATCTTCGGCGTGACGGGCGGCGTTATGGAGGCCGCGCTTCGCAGCGCGTACTTCCTGGTGACGGGCGAGAACCCCGACGTGGAGGCGTTCGCCGAGGTGCGCAGCGCCGGTGCCGACCGCGGCTGGCGCGAGAAGAGCTTCCAACTGCCCGGACGCACGCTCCGCATCGCCGTGACCAGCGGCCTTTCCAACGCGGATGCACTGTGCACCGCCATCGAGCGCGGCGAAGTCGACTATGATTTCGTTGAGGTGATGGCGTGTCCCGGCGGGTGCGTGGGCGGCGGGGGCGAGCCCGTGCGTGAGGGCGAGGAGTGGGCCGCGCCGCGTGCCGGCATTTTGCACGGCATCGACAAGAAGAGCGCCCTGCGCTTCAGCC
>NZ_CALUMA010000105.1 GCF_944321625.1 uncultured Slackia sp. | reverse complement strand
GATTGCCATGGGAATTCCTTTCCTTGAATGCGGCACCGATGCACGTCTTTTCGCCATTCTAGCCATCGTGGTGAATCCTCGTCGAGCAACAATCCGTTGCGCGCCTTCGTCTTGGTGCGCCCTAATCGGGTCAAACGACAGGAGAAAGGCGCTGAACTGGGACTCTACCAACGGTCGAGTGAACTCTACTGAGGGTCGGTAGAGTTGCTGGGCCGCGTGTGCAATGATGCAGCCATCGAATTCGATACGTGAAATCAGTGCCGTGCCGATGCGACAGGCGAACGGGAAAGGTTGCGTCTGGCATAATGGCGACCATTACCAAGAAACGAGGAGTCTCATGCAAAAGGAAACATTCGGCGGCAAGGTGGCATCGCTGCGCAAAGAGAAGGGCATGACCCAGCTCGAGCTCGCCCAGAAGATGGGCGTTACCGATAAGGCAGTGTCCAAGTGGGAACGTGATCTTTCGCTTCCCGACGTGAGCTCCCTGCCGCGACTCGCCGAGGTGCTCGATGTGTCGGTCGAAGAATTGCTGCAGGCAAAAACCGCTCGCTCGGAAGGGGAGACAAGCGCGAAAATCGCCAGCTTCATCGACCTTGCGCTCAAGGCGGTCGCTCTCGCGATGGGCGTCGCGGTGGCAGTGCTTGCATTTCTCGGCCAAGTCGAAACGGGCTCGGCGCTCGCCATGCTGGGCATCGGCCTTGCCTGCCTTGCCATCGTGCAGCTTTCGGAGAAATAAGATGCTCGGGGAGGCTGAAGCGTGAATCTTGATCCCGTACCTGAAGCACACGTTAATTTTTCGAAGTAGGATGAAGGCTTGGAGCGGCATCGCAAGTCGTTTCCATGTCGCATAATTGCTGCGGATCGTATACCGAGGCGGCAATTGCTGAGGGTCGTGTACCGAAGTGGCCGAGAGCGTTTGTCCGGCATAATCGGGAGAGGCGAATTGGAGAGCGCAAAATCGCTTCAAATCGCAGTTCGTTTTCGAGTTGAAGCGGTTATGCGCGCGTAAGCCACCTTGTCAGTGGGAAAACAAGCGAATTGAAAGATAAAACTCCAGGTCAGAGTTTTTCTCGAGGAAGAAAATGCGTGATTGATCGGCGTTCGCAGCGCAAAACCGAGCCTATTCGAAGTTTGACTTCGATTAGCGACGGTTTTGCGCATCGTTCGCATCGTGTCTGCCACCCATCCCTATAGCGTCGATACATGCAGCCTTCGTGGGGCATGCGCCGGCTGCGCCAAAGTGCAGTACAATATTCCTGTTATGGTCAAAATCGCCGCCGGCCCGTTGCTGCTTGTGCGCATGCGGATGTCGAGCGATTCCCATGCGACGGGCATGGCACTGCCGGTCCATGAGCGCGGCGTGAACGTGCCTCTCGGTTGAGGCATTCGAACAGACAAGGAGCAACCGCATGAAGGCATTGATTCCCGCGGCAGGCATGGGCACCCGTTTCCTTCCCGCCACCAAGGCGCAGCCCAAAGAGATGCTGCTGGTGGTAGACCGCCCGGCTATCCAGTACGTGGTGGAAGAGGGCCTTGCCTCTGGCGCCGACGAGGTGGTCATCATCAACAGCCGCGAGAAGGTCTCCATCGAGAAGCATTTTTCGCCTGACCCGGAGCTCGTGGCAACACTGCGCGCCCGCGGCAAGGACGCCTATGCCGATGAGGTCGAGCGCGTGGGCAATCTCAACGTGTCCTACGTCTATCAGGACGAGCCGCTGGGTCTGGGCCACGCTATCCACTGCGCGGCGGAGGCCACGGCCGATGAGCCGTTCTTCGTGCTTCTGGGCGACGTGCTGGTGCCCGACAACAACGTGTGCCCCAAGATGCTCGAAATCTCCCGCGCCCACGGCGGCGCCAGCGTGATTGCCGTGCTGCCCGTGCCCGACGAGCAGGTGAGCCGCTTCGGCATCATCGACGGCGTCGAGGTGGAAGAGGGCGTGTGGAAGGTGAACGGCCTGGTGGAAAAGCCCAAGCTGGAAGACGCCCCGTCCAACCTTTCCGTATTCGGCCGCTACCTGCTCTCGCCCCGCGTGATGGAGCTTCTGGCCGACGCCAAGCCCACCGTGGGCGGCGAGATTCAGCTCACCGACGCGCTTGATGCCGTGCTCAAGGAAGAAGAGATGTACGCGCTGGTCATCTCCGAGGAAGACGGCTTCGACACCGGCACCATCGAAACGTGGCTGGCCGCCAACAACGCGCTGTACGCGCGCAAGATGAGCAAGTAGAAGCAGGGGATTCGGAAGAGGGAATGGATATGAACGGCTTCAACGCTTTCGGTGCGCAGGGCGCATCGACGGGGCGTGACGTGCAGGAGTTTCTGCGCGCCGCGCGCGAGCGTTCCGATGCGCAGTACCGCACGAAGGCGGAGCCCAACGAGTTTTCCGAGGAGCGCCTCGAGGGCATTACGGGTCCCGATCGTCGCTGGTCGTGGGTCGAAATCGACCTTTCCGCCATCCGCAATAACGTGGCGGTGGCGAAGCGACGTCTCACGCCCGGGTGCCGCCTCATGGCCGTGGTCAAGGCCAACGGCTACGGGCACGGTGCGGTGGCGGTGGCGCGCACGGCGCTTTCCGCGGGTGCCGCCCAGATCGCCGTCGCCACGGTGAACGAGGGCGTCGAACTGCGCGAGGCGGGCATCGACGCGCCTATTCTGGTGCTGTCCGAGCCTCCCGTGACCGCCGTTCCGGTGCTGCTCGCTTACAACCTCATGCCGTCGGTGTATACGGCGGAATTCGCCATCGCCTATGCCGAAGAGGCCGATGCCCACGGCATGCGCGCTCCGTTCCATCTGGCCGTGAACACGGGCATGAACCGCATCGGCGTGCGTTTCGACGAGGCGGTGGAATTTCTGCGCCAGATCAGCTTCCACCGCGCGCTGTCGCAGGAAGGCACGTTCACGCACTTCGCGACGGCGGACTGCTCCGAGACGCTCGACTTCAACATGCAGTTCCGCCGCTTCACCGAAACCATTTCTGCCATTCGCTCCATGGGCATCAACCCGGGTCTTGTGCACTGCGCCAATTCCGCGGCGCTTCTGCGCTATCCCGAGACGCATATGGACATGGCTCGTTTGGGCATTTCCATGTACGGCTTCCATCCGTGCCCCGAGACGCGCGGCCGCTTTGACCTGCGCCCCGCGATGAGCGTGCATGCGCGCATCACCGCCGTCAACATGCCTCCGATGAGCGAAGGCGTGAGCTACGGCATGAACTACCGAAGCCCCGGGTCGGTCAAGATCTGCGCGATTCCCGTGGGTTACGCCGACGGCTACGCCCGCGCGCTGTCGGGCCGTGCGTCGGTGGTCTACGACGGCAGGCTGTGCCGCCAGGTGGGCAACATCTGCATGGATCAGTGCATGTTCGAGGTGGACATGCGCAGCTACGGGTCGCACCGCCGCCTGGATCCCCAGGTAGGCGACGAGGTGCTGCTGGTGGGCGCCCAGGGCGCGGCAGCCGTGGGCATCGAGGACATCGCCGACATGCTGGGGACCATCCCGCACGAGGTGTGCTGCGCGCTTTCGGCCCGCATGCCCAAGGTGTATCTGCGATAAGACGCGAGGGCGCCGCGTGCCGGGCAATTCGGGCGCGACGCTTTATTGACGATAAGAAGGATTCCAAGAAGGATTCGGCCATGACCATCGTGAACGACCATTTCAAGACCATCTCGCCCGTGGGCGACGAGACGTCCGAGCAGCTTTTGGACATGATCGCGCAGAGCGTGGCGGGATGCCGCCAGTGCTACCTGTGCGAGGGGCGCACCAACGTGGTGCCCGGCTTTGGCAATCCCGAGGCGCGCGTGATGCTCATCGGCGAAGCGCCCGGCAAGAACGAGGACTTGCAGGGCCGTCCGTTCGTGGGCGCAGCGGGCAAATACCTCACCGAGCTTTTGGGATATGCGGGCCTCACACGCGAAGAGGTGTTCATCGGCAACGTGCTCAAGTGCCGTCCGCCTTCGAACCGCGACCCCCAGCCCGACGAGATTGGCCTGTGCGCACCGTTTTTGCGCGACCAGGTGCGCGCGATCGGCCCCGAGTACATCGTGACCATGGGCAACTTCGCCACGAAGTTCATTCTGCGTACCGACCGCGGCATCACCAAGCTGCACGGACGCTTGGAGCAGACGGGCCGCTTCAAGGTGTTCCCCGTGTTTCATCCGGCGGCCGCCATTTACGACCGCACCAAGCGCGAGTCGCTCGAGGAGGACTTTAGGACGCTGGGTCAATTTCTGCAACAACCGAGGGCATAGGGCATGACTGAAGAATTCGATCCCAAGGTATACCTCCAGCAGGGGGCGTGGCGCGATGTGCGCTTGGGGCTGCATCGTACCGAGGAGCTGCTCGAGCGCTTAGGACGTCCCCAAGACGGGCCGCGCATCATTCATGTTGCGGGAACCAACGGCAAGGGTTCCACGTGCGCGTTCCTTGCGGGTATCCTGCAGGCGGCGGGCTACAAGACGGGTCTGTTCACGTCGCCGTATATCCTGCGCTTCAACGAGCGCGTGCAGGTGAACCGCCAGGACATTTCCGACGAGGATTTGTATGCGGTTGCCTGCGAGGTGCGCGACGCGGCCGAAGCGATGGACGAGCATCCGACGGCGTTCGAACTCATAACAGCCGTCGCGCTGCTGCATTTCGCGCGCGTGGGGTGCGACGCAGTGGTGCTCGAGGTGGGTCTGGGCGGTCGCCTCGATTCTACGAACGTGGTCAATCCGGTGGCCTGCGCCATCGCGCCTATCTCGCTCGACCACACGCATGTGCTGGGCGGTACCGTTGCTAAGATCGCTGCCGAAAAGGCGGGCATCATCAAGCCGGGCGTGCCGGTGGTGTGCGCTGCCCAAAGCGATGACGCGATGACGGTCGTCCGCGACCGCGCTCGCGAGGTAGGCGCTCCGGTCATGGTGCCGCGCTTCGGGCGCATCCATGCACGGACGGAGGGTTTGCAACAGGTGTTTTCCTACGACGGCATCACCGATGTGCACCTGCGCCTCGCCGGCGTCTACCAGCCTTCCAATGCCGTCATGGCCATCGAGCTCGCGCGGCTTCTGCGCACGCGCGGCTTCGACATCTCCGACGAGGCGATCAAGCAGGGGCTTGAATCCACGCGCTGGCCGGGTCGCTTCGAGGTGGTGGGGGAAAATCCTGCGGTCATCGTCGACGGCGGTCACAACGAACAGGGCGCACGCGCGCTGGCGTCGTCGCTGCAAGAGTATTTCCCGCAGGGCGGCGTGACGTTTTCCATGAGCGTGCTGCGCGACAAGAATTATCGCGCGATGCTGGCCGATGTGCTGCCGCTCGCCAAACGCTTCTTCTGCTGCGAGCAGGCCGACAACGAGCGGGCGCTTTCGGCCGCTGATCTGGCCGATGCGGTTCACCAGGTTGCCGATGAGCTGGGTCTGGCAGCGCTTGACGTGCGCGTGTGCCCCAATGTGGGCGATGCCGCCCGCGCCGCCCGCGATGCCGCCGCATCTGACGGCGAGAAGGGCGTGGCCTGTTGCTTCGGTTCGCTCTATGCGGTTCACGACATCTACGAGGCCTTGGGCGTCAATACGAACGCGTAGGTGGGACACAGGCGGGCTCCTGCATGGGTGAGACCGCAGCTTCAGTTGCGGTCTTTTTCAGTAGGATATATGGTTAGACCATAAAATAGTTTGATTATCAAAACATTAAGGTATACTCCTTTGCGGTTCGAGCGAAGGACGCGTTGCTGCGCGCAATCAGGAAACCGGCTCGCTTTCGCTGGTCGATTCTGCCGCCGCGTCCTCGTCGTCAACGAGAAAAGGAGTGTCTAGCGTGAAAATCGCCATTCTTACCGACTCGACGTGCGACTGGCATCTCGAGGATTACGCCGCCCACGGCGTGACCATGGTTCCCCTGACGGTCGCGTTCGGGGAGGAAACGTTCACCGACCAGTACGAGCTCAGCTCCGAGCAGTTCTACGACAAGATGATTGCCTCCGAGGCTCTGCCCAAGAGCTCTCAACCTTCGCCCCATGCGTTCTCCCGGGCGTTCGAGCGCCTTGCCGCCGAGGGGTATGAGGGCGCCATCACCCTGCACATCGCGCCCACGCTTTCGGGCACCATGCAGGCAGCCGAGCTGGCCGCCCAGACCTCGCCCATTCCGGTGAAGGCTTTCGATTCGCGCGCTGCTAGCTCCAAGCTGGGCCTGCTGGTGGACAAGGCGTGCGAGCTGCGCGACGCCGGCTGCGACCTCGACGAGATGTACGACAAGCTGGTGGCCTACCGCGACGCCTCCCAGATCGTCCTCGCCACTGAAACGCTGGAGAACCTGGTCAAGGGCGGCCGTCTGCCCGAGGAGCAGGCCGGTCAGGCTTCTCTTTTGAACATCCGCATGCTGTTCACGCTGTCCAACGAGAATGGCCTGGTGCTTCCTTACGACAAGGCGAAGGGTGCCAAGGGCCAGATCAAGCGCTGCGTCCAGTTTGCCAAGGACTACATCGACGAGCATGGCCCGTCGGTCATCCGCATCGCCCATGCGCGCAACCAGGGCGCCGTCGACTCGTTCGTCGAGGCCCTGAAGGAAACCGGCGCCGAGTTCGAGCTGACGTCGGTTGACGCCTGCGGCTGCATCATCGCCACGCACCTTGGCATGGGTGCTTACGCCATCGCAATCGCCCCGCGCGATATGTAAATGCCCTCCGGAAGGACGAATCATGACTGAGACGGCAGCACGCCGCGCAGAACTCAACGAGCTTTTGGTCGAGACGTTCAACAGCATCCTTCGCGTAGAGGAGGACGTGCTGAACAATCGCCTGACCGATGGCCTCACCATCGCCGAGATTCACACCATTCATGCGGTGGGGCTGCATGATTCCAGCCCCATGAACGTGGTGGCGGCGCGTTTGGGCGTGACGCTCGCGACGCTCACGGCATCGGTGAGCAGGCTAGTAGCGAAGGGCTTCGTCGTGCGCTCTCGCAGCGAGGAGGACCGCCGCCAGGTGCTTGTGTCGCTGACCGCCGCGGGGCGTTCGGCGTATCGCACGCACGAGTTGTTTCACCGCCAGATGATCGACAACGCGCTGGCGAACCTCACCTCCGAGGAGGAAGTCGTCTTGGCGCGCGCGCTGAGCAAAGTCAAAACGTTCTTCGAGGACCACGAAAAGGGTATGGCGGCGGCGCGCGAAGCCAAGTAGCGACCCGCCGTATAGGGAAAGCCCCGGATCGTAGACCGACACGGGGCGAACAATCAAAAGAAAGAGGAAATTACCATGGCAACCATCGACATCGTCAAAGAGATCCTGTCCGAGAACCTCGACATCGACGCCGAAACCGTGACTCCCGAGGCCACCTTCGAGGGCCTGGGCATCGACTCCCTGGACATGGTGGAGCTCATCTCCGAGATCGAGGACCGCTGCGAGGTCGAGTTCGGCGAGCCCGTGGGTCTGGAGACCATCGGGCAGCTCTGCACCTACATCGACGGTCTGGAGTAGTTCCGCCGTTCTGCCGAACGGCGGAACGGGCCGCCGCTGCGGTCAAATCTGACGGCCGGCTAGCCATTCACTCTTCGCTTGCGTACGCAGTACGCGGCGCTCCTCGTTCAAGGCTATCCAGCTC
>NZ_CALUMA010000104.1 GCF_944321625.1 uncultured Slackia sp. | reverse complement strand
GTCTGACGATGCCGCTCTTGGCCTGGTGCGCGAGGCGGAAGCCTGCGGCATACATGCGTTCTCCAATACGGTGACGCCTGAGGGATTCGAGCGCGCGCAGGCGCTGTTTGGCGCATGCGAGAATGTGCGTGTGGGGATCGGTCTGCATCCGTGGTGGGTAGCGAGTGGGGATACTGGCGATCCGTTGCTGATGAGCGACGCGTCTGGTGAGACTACTGCCACGATGAGCAAGGCGGAAACAGGCATGGCGCCGGCTGTTGAGGCGCACAACGACGTTGTGCCAGGGAGGAACGAGCATGCGGCGGAATCCGTTCTGTCGTCATTGAATGAGCTTGATCGGCTTGCGTCGCTCATCCGGGATACATCCTTCGTTGGCGAGGTGGGACTCGATTTTGCGCCGCGTCATGAGCGCACGCGCGAGGAGCAAATTGCGGCATTCGATGCTGTGCTTGATGCGTGCATAGGCGGCGGAAAGGTGATTTCAATACATTCGGTTCGTTCGGCGAGCACAGTACTCGATATGCTTGAAGCGCATGGTACGTGCAAGTCGAACGCGTGCATCCTTCACTGGTTCTCTGGCACATCAGACGAGCTCACACGTGCGATTCGTCTGGGTTGCTCCTTCTCCATTAATCCCCGAATGCTTGCCACCAAGCGTGGGCGTGCGTACGTGCGCGCCATCCCGCGCGAGCGCCTGCTTCTCGAGACGGATATGCCCGCCAACGAGGGCGTGCCGTATTCGATTGAAGAATGGGAATGTGACCTGCGTGCTGTTCTGACCGCGCTGGCCGATGCGCGCGATGAGCATGTGGGCGACTTAGGAGAAGTAATTGCCCAAACTAGCACACAGCTTTTAGAAAGGTGATTCGATCGTTTCGACATGCTTGGCTCGCCAGCTGGAAAGGGTCTTCGGTTCGGATTCCGGCTTGTGTCATCTTGGAACTGTTCGCATAATCAGCTTGTGCCGACAAACTGCATGATTTTGTTCTAGGCATTGTGTGCGCAAGGGGGAACGGTCATTTTTTCGTCGAATGGGCGGCGAAGCGGTTCTGTTTCTCAGGGGTGGTCATTTTTGAATCGAATGGGCGTTGCCGCTGCTTCGTTTTAGTCCTTTCCTTCGCTTTTGGGATTCTAATTTGGGTTTTGAGCTTCAAACAGTGTGATTATTGACTTGGGGGCGTTCGGGAATGGAAAAGGGAACTTCAAAATCGCCCAGCAGATTGAATATTGACCAGGTTTCCAAGGTCGAATTTGTTCGGCGCCCATCCGAGATACAAAATGACCAATTTTCAGGGGTCGCGACAAACCTATAATGAGGGGTGAGATGTATGGGCTCGAAGAAAGGACGTGCCATGGAAACCCTTGAAACAATCAAAACCCGTCGCAGCGTGCGCGCCTACAAGCCGGATATGCCCGCAAAAGAGCTGATTGATAAGGTGATTGAGGCCGGAATCTGGGCACCCACCGGCATGGGCCAGCAGTCGCCGATTATCGTGGCCGTCACCAACAAGGAACTGCGTGATGAGTTGTCCCAGATGAATGCCGAGTTTTTTGGTAGGCCGGGAACCGATCCGTTCTACGGTGCGCCCGTGGTGCTCATCGTGCTGGCCGACAAATCTATGCCGACGTATGTGCATGACGGCAGTCTGGTCATGGGCACCATGATGCTCGCTGCGCATGACCTGGGGCTTTCAAGCTGCTGGATCCATCGTGCGAAGGAGGAGTTCGAATCCGAGCGCGGTAAAGAAATCCTCAAGCAGCTCGGCGTCGAGGGCGATTACGAGGGCATTGGCCACTGCATTCTGGGCTACGCCGCCGATGACGCTGCGCCGGTCGCCAAGCCTCGCAAGGAAAACTGGGTCTACTGGGCGGAATAGCTGAATGTCCATCATTCGTCTGAAAGATACTGATGACCCGCGCCTGCGCGTGTATTCAGGCATGACCGATGCCCAGCTGCGCGACGGCGTGGGCGCGCCTGGGCCTGACCCCGATTTGAACGGCGGGCTTTTCATCGCCGAGAGCGCCAAGGTGATTGAGCGGGCCCTTGACGCGGGCGTGCGCATGCATTCGATGTTCCTGGAGGAGTGCTGGCTGGATGCCACCATGCCCATCATCGAGCGCATGGGGGCCGAGGGACTTGAGGCCCCGATCCTGCTGGCAACGCGTGAGCAGTTCCGCCAGGTTACGGGGTATCAAACAACGCGCGGGGCGTTGGCGGCGTTCTATCGTCCGGCGCTGCCGAGCGTGGAGGAACTTCTGGCGAACGCTCGGCGCGTGGCAATCTTAGAGGACATCACCAACTACACCAACATCGGCGCAGCGTTTCGTTCTGCCGCGGCGCTGGGGATGGACGCGGTGTTGGTCACGCCTTCATGCCATGATCCGCTCTACCGTCGTGCCGCCCGCGTGAGCATGGGCACGGTGTTCCAGGTGCCGTGGACGCGCATTGGACATGGCCGCGACTGGGCGGCCGAGGGCGTTCCGCTGCTGCATTCGCTCGGCTTCAAGACGGCGGCGCTTGCGCTGTCGGATGACTCGATTTCGCTGGATGCTCCTGAGCTTGCGGAATGCGAGAAGCTGGCATTAGTGCTGGGCACCGAGGGCGACGGGCTGGCGCAGGGCACCATTGCGGCCTGCGATTACACGGTGAAGATTCCCATGGAGCACGGCGTGGATTCGCTCAACGTAGCCGCCGCCAGCGCCGTGGCGTTCTGGGAGCTGCGCGTGCGCGAGTGAGCGGATCCCGGGGCGCCGCAGGGGGGTGCGAGGAACACGCGTTCAGCTACCGCCCCCTTCGAGGGCTATGCGCTTCACTAGGCTTTTCAGCTAAACAATAGGCAAAAAGTGAGAAAGCCGAGTGATTCCTCGCACCCCTCTGCGGCGCCCCGGGATCCGGTTTCGGTGGGCATATCGCTGCAGCTCTCAGAGCGTCACGGCGCTGGCGTGTCTCGTCTCGCTTGGGCCTGGGTTATTCAGATTTTGCCTGGCGCTCGAAGATTATCTCAGCGCCTATGCGCACGCAGTCCGTGATGCAATCGTCGCAGATGGGGAGAGGGCCGGGTTGGTCGGTTCCTCTGATGGTGCGGCATTCGGTGGCCTTGTGGATGTCGCGGAAGCGGCGTACGCATTCGGCGGCGAGCTCGTAGGTGTCCTGCTTGCTCGTGGGGTTGGCGGGGCCGTAGCTGTTGGCCGCGCCCATGATGGCAACGGCGCCCGAAAGTGCCCCGCAGGTCTCGCTCTTGCATCCCATGCCACTGCCAAAGCCTTCCATCAGGCGAAACGTTGAATCCTCGCTCGCCTCGACGAGCGGCGCCAGCGTGCACGCCACGCATTGGGCGCAGTTGAAGTTACGCGCGTGCAGCGCTAGGGCACGCTCGACAAGCTGGGTGAAAATCGCGTCGTGTTCTGAGCTCATTAAAACCTCGTTTGTTTGTGATCGCGGCATTCGAATACATTTTGCGGCATATGTGCTTACCATGCGACATGGTCGGCGCATCAAGCGGCGCCGCAAAAGCACAGTATGCCACCTTGTGTCGTCAGGCAGTTCAAAACATGCATTATTTGCAGTCGATTGTCGAATAGTGGCAGTTTTGAACTGTGAAAGGCAGTTGCGAGGGATGGCTGCATTTCTCGACCTGGGGATATAGTGAACAGGCGGCACTCAAACGAAGGCATGCATGCGTTCTAGAGTTCAATACTTGATTCAAACGCATACAAGCTTCGATTAAATCGAGTATTGAACTCCTTGGCATGAGACTGCCCAGGCACGAGGCTATCCAGGCATAGGGCTGCCCAGGGGCGAGGCTGTCCATTCTTGATGCTTTGGGAAACTGGGCATAGGCGTGCATTGAGCGCGCGCCGCGGCTTGGGAATATTGGGAAAGACGGGGCTTGTTCATCGTAAAGGGCCTTCGGTGTCGTATCATTAAGAGG
Source organism: uncultured Slackia sp. (assembly GCF_944321625.1). Taxonomy (GTDB): domain Bacteria; phylum Actinomycetota; class Coriobacteriia; order Coriobacteriales; family Eggerthellaceae; genus Slackia. The sequence goes on along the minus strand of NZ_CALUMA010000104.1, from coordinate 1,345 downwards.
TTATGCAAATACGCGTCGTACTGGACGAATGCGTTGATGCGCGGCGGCTTTTGTCGCTGCGCATCAACGCTGATTCCGCGGCGATTGCGTTTGACGTGTCGGCCGCAATGGCGGTTGCAAGACCACGATGCAAGAAGGGCAGGATTCCATGGTTTCTCGCGTCTATGTTGAGAAAAAGCCGGGCTTCGATGTTGAGGCGCAGCATCTGCTGCACGAGCTGCGAAGCATTCTGGGGCTAGAGGCTTTGAGCGGTGTGAGGCTGTTCAACCGCTATGACGTGGAGGGCATCGACGAGGAGCTGTTCCGCGTGTGCGTGCCCACCGTGTTCAGCGAGCCGCAGTCCGATACCGCAACCGATGAGCTGCCTGCGATGGAGGGCGCTGCGGTGTTCGCTGTGGAATACCTTCCCGGCCAGTTCGACCAGCGCGCTGAAAGCGCGAGCGAGTGCGTGCAGCTGATCAGCCAGGGCGAACGTCCTGCTGTTCGCAGCGCTACCGTGTACGCCCTGTTCGGCGAGCTGTCCGACGAGGATGTGTCCGCCGTCAAGCATTACGTGATTAATCCCGTAGAGGCGCGCGAGGCGTCGCTCGATGCCCGCGATACGCTGGCGCTCGACACGCCTGAGCCCGCTCCCGTGGAGGTCATCGACGGCTTCACTGAGCTAGACGCAGAAGGCCTGCAGCGCTTCATCGATGAGCGCGGCCTTGCCATGGATCTCGCCGACATCGAATTCTTCCAGAAGTACTTCCAGGAGGAAGGCCGCAACCCCACCATCACCGAGGTCAAGGTGGTGGACACCTATTGGTCGGATCATTGCCGCCACACCACGTTCGGCACCGTGCTGGACGAAGTGAGCATCGATGACGCCGTGGTGCAGGCCGCGTTCGACAAGTACATGGATATGCGTCATGAGCTGGGTCGCGACAAGAAGCCCGTGTGCCTGATGGACATGGGCACCATCGGCGCGAAGTACCTGAAGTCCAAGGGCATCCTCAAGAACCTGGACGAATCCGACGAAATCAACGCCTGCACCGTCAAGGTGAAGGTGGATGTGAACGGTCAGGACGAGGATTGGCTGTTCCTGTTCAAGAACGAGACGCACAATCATCCCACCGAGATCGACCCCTTCGGCGGCGCGGCCACCTGCGTGGGCGGCGCCATTCGCGACCCCTTGAGCGGCCGCAGCTACGTGTACCAGGCCATGCGCGTGACCGGCGCGGCCAACCCACTGGCGCCCGTGAGCGAAACCATTCCCGGTAAGCTGCCGCAGCGCAAGATCGTGACCGAGGCGGCCGCCGGCTATTCCAGCTACGGCAACCAGATTGGTCTGGCGACCGGCCAGGTC
>NZ_CALUMA010000103.1 GCF_944321625.1 uncultured Slackia sp. | reverse complement strand
GAACAGACGCTGGCAGGGCATGTCTGGCGGTGCCCGGACGGGGTTGGGTCTGACCCGCATTTGGAGCACCCATAGGGCGCGCATGCCCGCCGCGCGGCGCCGAAGACGGCTGCGGAAGCTCCGTCATGCGCACGTGGGACGACCCCGCATGCGACCCGCGCGAAGGCGCCTGGACCTGCGTCTGACGAGCGCCCGAAACGCCGCCTCCCGGCTGTGCACCGCTCTGCGCACCCTGGCCAGAACGAACGCGACGATCCGCCTGCGCATCGCGTCGAGCCGGCATGCGCACCGCCGCCTCGTTCTCGTACACGCGCTCACGCGGAATAGGTACTTCCTCCACCGGCTCGTTGGCCAGCGCGATGCGAATGCGCAGGTATTCCCACACCAGCAGCACCAGCAAGAAGCTCATGATGATCAGATAGCTCAGCACCGCGCCCGGCAGGCCGGTGAAACCCACAAGCAGCGTGGGGATGAACAGCGCGAACCCGAACGTCACGATATAGAGCTTGGTGACCGACCCCTGCTTGCGCAGGAGCGTGACGGCCTGATAGATGAAGTCGATCGCCGCCGACACGCCGCCGGCCACCACCATGACCACGATAAGCCCGCGGTACGGCTCAAAATCGACGCCGTAGAGGAAGCCCAGGATCGGCGCGCCCACGGCCCACATCACGGCGCACACGCCGCACGTGATGGCCACGATGACCGCGAGCATGGCAACCACCAGAATGTCGAAGCGCTTACGCGTGCGCATATCGGCCCAGATGCCCGCCATGCGCACCAGCAGCGGCTTGTAAATCACCTGCACGAAGATGACCAGCGCATTCGCCGGGAACCACATGGCGTTGTAGTAGAGCTGGTTGTCGTAAGGGAGCATGCCCTCCATCATGAACTTGGGCATGTTCTCGATCAGGTTGTACATGAACAGCGCCACGAACAGCGGGAAGCACTGCTTGAGCAGCGACACCACGCTGGCCATGCTGAACTTGCGCGACTTGGGCGTTTCGAGCAGCGCCAGCGGGATGGTGAGCACGAACAGCGTGAGCACAGCGACCACGCCCATCACGATGCACGACACCATGAGATTGCGCGTGATGAGCAGCGTGAGCGAGAAGATAAGCAGCACCGTGACCGAACGGAACGTCTGCGAGATGCCGGCCAGATAGAGCTTGTCCATCTGCTGCAGGCGGCCCTCGTACACGTCGGCCCAGCCGTCGACCATCTTATACACGTACACGCCGGCGCAGATGGTCATCATCTCGGCGCCGTAGCCGCGAAATGCGCCGTACGCGAAGCCAACCGCCATCATGATGGCGCAGGTCATCACGCGGTTAATCTGGTAGTCGGAAAACGAATGCTCCTCGTCGAGGTCGGACACCTGATAGGTGCGCACGCCGTAGTTGGCCACGAACATCAGCAGCAGCGCCACGGTGAACGCCATGGCGAACATACCCGCCTGCTCGGTGCCCACAAGCTGCGTGACCACGATGGAGAGGATGGGAAACACCACGCCCCACGACGCGAGGCCCACGGTGTTCCAGATGTAGTCGCGCGTGGTGCGATGTGACGCGTACTGCTCCTCCTGCTCGGAGAAGCTGCCCTCGGCCACGGCGCCCACCAGGCGATTAACCCAACGGTTGACCTGGCGCGTTATCCAGTTAGGCTTGCGCTTGCGACCCTTTTTGCCACCCGGTTGGCTGCCCTGCCCGTCGGATGCGCGATAGGGAGATTCGTCCTGGAACGATATGGAGCTGCCAGGATGCGGCGGAATGGTGCGACCGGGGGCGAATCCACGCGGGAAGCTGCGGGACAGACGCCCCTCCAACTCGCGCGAGGAGACATCGGCGGATGAAATGCCTGAGAACGCGGCATGAGAATGCTTGCCCGTCTGTGCAGCGCGCGACGAGGAGCCGCTACGAGATGAAGCGGCGCCCTGCTCCGCCTGCGCCGCGCCACGAGCCTTGCCGCCCTTGAGCTTGTCCTTCGCGTTTTCGAATGCCTTAAACGCCATACCTGCGACAAACCCCTTTCTTGGCACCGCTGCCCGCGGCAAATAGACCATTGGCAGAATTATAGTGCGGGTTTGCCATCCGAGGAGGTTGCCCGTCAGGAATCCACGCGCACGTCAGAACCCCTGAAAAGCCTCAACGGCAAGTTGTGGCACGAGGCGCTCCCCAAAGCACGCTGCGCCGGTTGGGCATGCCGCAAAGGAATGCGCCCTTTACTTTGGCACATTCGCCTCGCCCGATACGCCCGATGCATCCGAGCTATCCGACGTCCCCGCACTCCCTGACGAAGAGCCAGAGCCGCCTCCGGGGTTCGCATCCGACTCCCCCGCACCGGAAGTCGAACCCGAACCGTCAGAGACGTTTCCGCCGTCTGCGCCGTCGGATGCAGACGAACCGCTCGATCCGTGCGAATCGTCGGAACTGCCGGAGCCGTTCGATTCGTCAGACGAACCCTGCTGAGGACTGTTCGTAGCTGACCCATCCGCAGAACCGTGCGACCCCGAAGCGGAATCCACATTCGAGCTTTCTTCGCCGTCAGAAGAAGACCCGCTTGAAGGATTCTGATCGCCAGAAGCGGAGGAATCCCGCCCGTCAGCATCGCCCTCCCACGAGGTCGAACCCGCGCCTCCAACGTTTTGCGCAGCATGGCCGTCCTCGATAGAAACCGCATTCTGGCCTGCGGAAATAAAATGCTGCGGCTTTTCTCCCATGCCCTCGCCCTGCGTGACGAACATGACCACGGCGGCGCTCAGCACCACGGCAACCAGCGCCGACACCACCGATACCACCAGCACGCGCTGCTTCACGCGCTCCTTGCGCTGGCGGGCGGCGCGAGCACGTACGCGATTGGCATCCTTATACATGGCGGTATCGGATGCAGAAAACCCAGAGACAAGCGCAGGCAAAGCAATAGTGGCCGCTGAATTGCCCTCGACGACACGCACGTCGCGCCCTTCGGACTCGGTACCCCCATCGCTATAACCGCCCACTTCGCGAATCTTATCGGCCGATGCCGAGAGGAATTTCTTGTACAACTGCGACGCCACAGCCGAGATCACCGAACCAACACCCACACCGATGACCGAACCGTAAATGCCAATCTGCGACGCCAGCAGCATGGAGGTAACGGCTGCCAACGCGCCGGCAAGCACCTGCGCAACCGAAAGATCGTCGAACAGGTCTCTCACCCTGTCTCGCTTCCGTCGCCTTTGCCGCACACCGCCGGCGACATGCGATGCGATATCCGTCATGTGCGACCCTTTCTCACGATGGTTCAATTCCCTGATACGAGCCCGCTCGAATGCCGAAAAGCTTCGAACAGGCGGTCAACACCAAGGAACATACCATCGCAGGCAGAGACGCCAGGATAGTCCACCTAATCGTTACGGGGCATACATAGGGCATTCACGCACGATGCATTGTCTACGAAGCTGAACGTAGGGCCGCACCACAAACCGTCCACGGCGCACACCGCACGTGCGCTCGCTCACGCAGAGAGCCTATCGCAGCCACTTCTCCCATGCGTCCGCCTCGCGCTGGGCCTGCGCATAGCCGCGAGCGTAAGAGGCCTGAAGCTTAGCCAGGTCAGCGGTCTTATTGGTCACGTCCATCTTCTCAGGACAGAACACGTATGCCGCGCCCTGCGCCTCCAGCTCGTCAATCTCGTCGAGCAGCGCGTTGTAATGCCGCCACCGCTCGATAGTGCGCTCAGCCACCAGGGGACGTTTCCTGAACACAGCCCTCATCAGCGCCGCCTCCGCGCCGCCCACGGGCTTCTTCCGATAGGTGCGCTCCTGCGTGCGCACGATGAAGAACCGCTTGAATCCGTCGCGCTGCGCCGCGCGCAGGCAAATGCCCCAGCTCTCCCCCATGCCGCCGTCCAGATACGTGCGGCCGTCGAAGGTCACGGGAGGCATGAAGATGGGCATACTCGACGAGGCACGCACGCGAAGCAGCAGGTCGCGCGGCGCATTCACGTCTTTGCGCGTCCAAGCTACCGTCTCGCCCGTTTCCCAGTCGAATGCCTCGATATGGAAATCGGCGGGGTTCGCGCTAAACGTTTCCCAGTCGTACGCCATGACCTCGTCGGTGCCGGCGTAGTCTTCCACCAGGCCCTCATAGAGATGCGGCGCGTTGAAATAGCCCGTGCCGCGCAAGAAGCTGCCCACGCCGCCGAACTCGGGATCCTTGACGATATCCACAAACGCCGCCTTCGTGCGGGCGATATCGCGCGAAAGGTAGTTCACCGTGTGGCTGGAGCCTGCCGATATGCCGTACACCTTGCGGCAGTTCATCTCGCGCTCGAGCAAAGTGACGATGGCGCCCGCCGTATAGCTCGCGCGCATGCCGCCGCCCTCGATGATGAGCGCGACGTCGGGAATGCTGATTTCGAGCACCTTACAGTTCCCAGCTCGCGGCGCTCTTCTTGGGCGCACGTACGCAGATCTTCTGGCCGCTCACGCTCACGCGCGAATTCGCCGGCACCGATTCGGTCACAAAGGCGCTGCCCGCGATGACGCTGCCCGCGCCCACCACGGTCTCGCCGCCCAGGACGCTCGCGTTGGAGTAGATGGTCACGTTGTCCTCGATGGTGGGATGGCGCTTCACGCCCGCCAGCTGCTGGCCCGCGCGCGTGGAGAGCGCGCCCAGCGTGACGCCCTGGTAGATCTTCACGTGCTTGCCGATGGTGGTGGTCTCGCCAATCACCACGCCGGTCGCATGGTCGATGAAGAAGTATTCGTCGATGGTGGCACCGGGATTAATGTCCACGCCCGTGCCGCTGTGCGCGTACTCGCTCATGATGCGCGGAATCACCGGCACACCCTGCACGTACAGCTCATGCGCGATGCGGTACACGAACACAGCGAAGAATCCCGGGTACGAGAAGATGATGTCCTCTTTGCTCTGAGCCGCCGGGTCGCCGTCGAAGGCGGCCTGCACGTCGGTGAGCAGCATGCGATGCACCTCGGGCAAACGGCCCATGAAAGTCTTGCAGATCTCGTCCACGCGCGCCTCCACGTCCTCGGTGGCGATGGGGGCAATCTGGTTCATCTCGTCGCCCTTGCCCGCACGGAACAGAAACGCCTCGCGAAGCTCGCGGCGCAGCGAGTCCTCGATGCGCAGCAGCATTTCGCCGATGAAGTACTCGGGCTTAACGCCGGTAGGCGCCTCGTCGCCAAAGTAGCTGGGAAACATCACGCGACGCAGGTCTTTGATCATCTTGACGATGGCCTGCTTGTTAGGGAAATGACGGTCGGGATCGGTGAAGAAGATCTCGGGGGACGTGCGATAGTTCTCCGCGATGGACGCGACGATGGAGTCGATATTCTCATTAAGCATAATGCCTCGATTCAAACGATGGGCCTGGCTGGACGATTCGACCCTAAACGGCTCGCTCCGTCATCGCGCCGCATTCGCAAGCGGCACACACGAAGCGACGCAATCCCAGGGTCGATAGCGTGCGTTCCGACCATCCTACCAGCACAACGCCGCGTCATCGGCAAGACAATGCCATATCTCCGTGAAAACCTGTTCAATGGCACAAAAGGCGATGCATGAGCATTTCTTCTTGAAAACCGATTGGAAACGACGAGACGGCATGGCATACGCGTGTCGCCCTTCTCATGCTATGCTTCAAATGCAAAACATTGAACACGCAAGGAGCATCGCATGACTGAAACCGAACGCACTGTGAACATGTCCGAGACCGAGACCGACGTGCACGCCGCAATCACGGCGCGTCCTAACGACAGTTCCGCGCGCATCGCAAGCGCGGCGGACGCCAACGATTCCACCGCAATGAACGGCGCACAACCCGCACCTCTCACCCTCGCCGACCTTCAGCAGGACCCCGCCGTCTACACCTTCCCCGCGCGCATCCGTTACAGCGAGGTCGACCACAACGCGCAACTGACGCTGCCGGCGCTGGTGAACTACTTCCAGGATTGCAGCACGTTCCAATCCGAGGACCTGGGCGTGGGCATGCAGTGGCTCAAAGATCAGCAGAAAGCTTGGGTGCTCTCGCATTGGCGCGTCATCGTTGACCGCTATCCGATGCTGAACGAAACGGTCACGGTGGGCACGTTCGCCAGCCGCTTCAAGGGCCTCATGGCCTACCGCAATTTCTTCATGGCGGACGAATCAGGCACGATCGTCGCCAAGGCCGATACTACCTGGATTTTCATGGATTTGGCAAAAGCCCGACCCGTCAAAGCGACCGCCGAGCACGTCGACCCCTACGGCACGCATGAGCCCTTGCCCATGCCGCCCGACCCGTCTCGCAAAATCAAACTGCCCGCCGATATGGAAGAGCGCGAGCCCTTCGCCGTGCGCCGCTCCATGATCGACACCAACGAGCACGTGAACAACTGCCAGTATCTGCAGATGGCAATGGAGATGCTGCCCCGCGAGGCTGCCGTGCACACCGCGCGCATCGATTTCCGACGCGCCGCCGTGATGGGCGACGTCATCCACCCGTTCATGGCGCAGGAAGAAGGCCGCACCGTGGTAGAGCTGCGCGACGCG
>NZ_CALUMA010000102.1 GCF_944321625.1 uncultured Slackia sp. | reverse complement strand
AAGGAGTTCTTCCCCAATAACGCCGTGGTGTATTTCGTCAGCTACTACGACTACTATCAGCCCGAGGCCTACGTGCCTTCCACCGACACCTTCATCGAAAAGGACGCCTCCATCAACGAAGAGGTGGAAAAGCTGCGTCACGCGGCAACTGCCAGCCTGCTTTCGCGTCGCGACATCATCGTGGTGGCGTCCGTGAGCTGCATCTACGGCATCGGCAGCCCGGCCGATTACGCGGGCATGGCCGTGTTCGTGGACAAGGAAAAACCTGCCGAGCGCGACGATGTGATTCATGAGCTCATCGACATCCAGTACGACCGCAACGACTACGAGCTCAAGCGCGGCACGTTCCGCGTGCGTGGCGATGCGCTGGACGTGTTCCCGCCCTATGCCGACAACCCCGTGCGCATCGAGTTCTGGGGCGACGAGGTGGAAAGCATCCAGGAAATCGATAACGTGACGGGCGAGGTACTCAACGAATACGAAGCGCTACCCATCTGGCCCGCGTCACACTACGTGACCGCGCGCCCCAAGATGGACCGCGCCATCAAAACCATTCAAGACGAACTGCGCGATCGTCTACAGCAGTTCAAGGCCGAAGGCAAACTGCTTGAGGCGCAGCGCCTCGAGATGCGCGTGAATTACGATTTGGAAATGCTGGAAACCATGGGCTTCTGCAGTGGCATCGAGAACTATTCGCGCCACCTGGACGGGCGCGAGCCGGGCGAGCCGCCGTACACGCTCATCGACTATTTTCCGGACGATTTCATGTGCATCATCGACGAGAGCCATGTGACGGTGCCGCAGATCCGCGGCATGCACGAAGGCGACCGCAGCCGCAAGGTTACGCTTGCCGAACACGGCTTCCGTCTGCCCAGCTGCCTGGACAACCGCCCGCTTCGTTTCGACGAGTTCGAGCAGCGCATCCCACAGTTCATCTACGTATCGGCCACGCCGGGCGATTACGAAGAGAAGGTCACCCAACAAGAAGTGGAGCAGATCATTCGTCCCACGGGCCTGCTGGACCCTGAAATCATCGTGCGGCCCATCGCCAGCCAGATCGACGACATCATCGACGAGGCCAAGGAGCGCTCGGCACGCAACGAGCGTGTGCTCATAACCACGCTCACCAAGAAGATGGCGGAGGATTTAACCGACCACCTGTTGGACCAGGGTATCAAGGCGCGCTACATGCATTCCGACATCGCGACGCTTGAGCGTGTGGAAATCCTGCGCGACCTGCGTAAGGGCGAATTCGACGTGCTGGTGGGCATCAACCTTCTGCGCGAAGGTCTCGACCTGCCCGAAGTGAGTCTGGTGGCCATTTTGGATGCCGATAAGGAAGGCTTCCTGCGCAACCATCGCAGCCTCATTCAGACCATCGGGCGCGCCGCGCGCAACGTGAGCGGCCAGGTGATCATGTACGCCGACAAGCTGACCGACTCCATGGACCGCGCCATCAGCGAAACACGCCGCCGCCGCGCCATCCAGATGCAGTACAACGAGGAGCACGGCATCAAGCCACAGACGGTGCGCAAAGCCATCAACGACATCATGGGCTTCATGAACGACGCCGACGGCAACGAGGTGGGCAGCGCCGAAGAGGTGAACAAGACGCTCGCCGAGATGTCGCGCGGCGAGGTCATGCGCATCATCTCCAGCATGGAGGAAGAGATGGCGGCCGCGTCCCAGAACATGGACTTCGAAGAGGCGGCGCGTTTGCGCGACCAGGTGGTGAAGCTGCGTGCCCAAGTGGAGGGTTCGTCGGAGAAGGACGTGCTCGCCGACCTCAAGAAAACCGCCCGCAAAGGAAGCGCTTTCGCCGCCGGTCGCAAGAGCGCCTACGGCGGCGGACGGCGAAGCTAGGGCGTGCCTTATGTCAAAGGTCTTAAAAAGACCTTAAAAAATCGTCGGGTTTATATTCGCGAAATGTACGCATGGTAGGATGCCGGTCATGCCGGACATTCAACATATCCTTGTATGCGATGACGAACGCGAGGTCGCTGACCTGGTGGCGCACCTGCTCGAGCGAGAGGGCTTCGCTGTGCGCACGTGCTATGCGGGTGAGGAGGCATTGCAGCTTCTGCTCGCCGGCGCGTTCGATTTGGCGGTGCTCGACATCATGATGCCCGGCATGGACGGCTTCGAGGTATGCCGCCGCCTTCGCGCCTCTCGGGATCTTCGCGTGGCGGATACGCCCGTAATTTTCCTTTCTGCCAAAAGCGAGGAATTCGATAAGGTTCTCGGCTTCACTATCGGTGCGGATGATTACGTGACCAAGCCGTTCAAATCGCGTGAGCTCATGGTGCGCGTGAAGGCTCGCCTGCGGCGCCGTCGTGGACAAGATGCGCCAATTGGCGTGCTCGCCGCGCGCGGTATCGAGCTCGACGAAACGAATCATCAGGTCCGCTTGCATGATGAGCCCCTTAATCTTTCGCCCAAAGAATTCGATTGCCTTGCGGAGCTTTTACGCGCAGGCGGCTCTCCTGTTTCGGCACGCGATCTGTACGAGCGCGTATGGAAGGCGGAATACAACGCTTCCTCGCACAATGCTGTGATGGTGTACATTCGTCATTTGCGCAAGAAGCTCGCTGAACTTGATTCGTCGGAAGAATTCATCGAGACGGTGTGGGGCGTCGGCTATCGCATTGCGACAAATCCAGCGGCAGAATTGGACGATACCGCTGATGCCCATGGTGCGGTTGGCTGTAATTCGTCTGAATCTGGCGCTTCCCAGGGCACGGCCGCTCTTTCTGCCGAATAATAAGCTCTATGCCCAAAAGAAGTGAACAAACTCGCATTCTCACCAAGCGCATGGTGGCGTGGACCGCCTTGGTGCTTGCTGCATACACGCTTGTGTTCTGCCTGTTCGTCGTGGCGATTGATAAATTCCTCGCACCGTCGCTTGGCAATGCCGTGGCAAATGTCGTCTCTCCTTGGGAATACATGTCGGCTTCGGATGTGGAGGCGAACGGTGGCGGAAACCCGACCGTCATCCAGAAGACCAACGAGGTCAAGGCCGATGTGGTGCGCACCTACGTAAACGCCGTGGTCGACGATATCGTGCCCGATGCCGATGACGGTCTTGAGGCAATCGACACCAGCGGTGAATCCCAAGAGGCGAATGACGGCGCGGACGATGGGTCAGAGCGTGCGACCGGTGTTGGTTCCGCCCTTATGCAGGCGCTTCAGGCAATTCAATCAGACGAGCTCACCTACAATGACATCGCCGCAAAGGCGAATGAGGAAGCATATGATGTGATAAGGGCGCTTTCGAATTATTCCGAGCCGCCCGCCAGCCGCGAAGCCGCCAAAGACGAACTTCCCGCTGATGTGCGCGCGGCTTATCTTGTGGCGATAGCCCGCGATACCAATTATTCCGATGCCCGCGACCAAGGCTTGACTACAAGTGACGCGGTGAGCAATCCGCAGTCAGGGTCTTCCTATGCAGATGCGAGAGATTCCATCATTGAATTGGCGCGGCTCGCTGTCGATTTGCGTAATGCGGGCGCGGCGTCGAACGTACACGACGGCGTGTGGCTGCTCACCAAGGGTTTATATGCCGATAAGGCATTGGATGCGTATTACTCTGAGGCCGCGAAGGCCTTGCATGCCGACATCTCGCAGAAAATCGTGTTCAGCTCCATCGCTTCGGGCAACGAGCAAGAGGTCGTCATCTACGCCGACGGGCATGGCATGACGCGCAACCTTGAAGCGTACAACCAAGTCAAGCGGCTCAAGCTGCCTGTTGCATTGGTCGTGTATTTCGTAGGCTGTCTGGCGATTTTGGCGCTGGCCGTGCGCAAGAGCCTGGGGTATTTCGACACGCTGTTCACGTCGGTGGGCGCCATCTTGTCCAAGCGGGGCGCTTCCGATGAGGAACCCGAGCTTCCTTCGGAGCTGTCCATCGCGCAGAAGACCATCGACGACATCCGCCTGCGCAACGACCTCGATGAGCGTGCGGCCGAAGCCGCCGAGCGCCGCAAGAATGAACTCGTGGCATACCTCGCGCACGACACCAAGACGCCGCTCACGTCCATCACGGGATACCTTTCGTTGCTGGACGAGGCGCCGGACATGCCTGAGGAACAGCGCAAGCGTTACGCGCACACGGCGCTGCAGAAGGCCTATCGCCTCGACGGCATGCTTGACGAGTTCTTCGAGATCACGCGCTATAACCTGCATGCCATCGCTATCGAGCGCGAGCGCTTCGATCCGGCGCTTTTGTGCTTCCAGGTGGCGGAGGAGTTCTATCCCGAGGCATCGTCGCGCGGTATCGAGATTCGCGTGGATGCCCAGGAGGGCGACGAGGTGTTCGCCGATGCCCGCAAGCTTTCGCGCGCTCTGTCCAACGTGGTGAAAAACGCGGTGGCCTACGCCGACGCGAACAGCGTGATCGACGTGAAGATGAGCCTGGAGCAGCAGACGGCGGCAAAGGCGAAGGCGATGGCATCCGCAAAATTGGAGGCTTCCATCCAAGCGGGAGTCTCCACCGAAAAGGAGCGAGGTCGCACGCTACGCATTTCGGTGGCTAACCGCGGGCGCGAGATAAGCAAAGAGCATCTGGACCGCATTTTCGACAAGTTCTACCGCGAAGACGATGCACGCGCTACCAACCAGGGCGGTGCGGGGCTGGGCCTCGCCATCGCGCGCGAGATTGTGCAGGCGCACGGAGGCACGATCGGCGCGACGAGCGAAGGCGGTCGCACGGTGTTCACGCTGGAGGTGCCTGCAGGGGAGTAAAGGCGCGGGACGTTTGGACGCGTTCGCGAAAGCGCCCCTCCGCCCCTCGTGCGTCGTTTCGATCTGGCAGGATCGAGGCCGCACGCCGTGCAGGCATGCTGTTTCCCCCTACTTTGTCGGCTCTTTTCTCCGATTTGACGTGCCGCTTTAGCGTGGCGGATTGCGTTTGCGCTCCAAGCTGCTAGAATCCCTCAACACGATTCATGATTCAGCATAATATTCCGCCGGTGAATTCGGCGTCCGAAGGTGCTACCGATGCGACGCAGGAGGAAACGTGCAGATGCGTGAAGAAGCCGCCCCCATCGAAGAAAAAACCGCTGGTAACCAGGCCGCAGTGGCAGCTAACGAGCCGCCTTTGCCCGAAAACTGGTTGCGCGTCATCGTGACCATTTGGATTGGTCAGGCGTGCTCTATTCTCACGGCGTATTCGTCCATCTATGCTGGCGTGTGGTATGTCACCGAAACCACCGATTCGGCCCTCATGCTGGCGCTGGCCTCGCTGTGCTCTATGCTGCCTCAGGGCCTGCTCTCGCCGCTCGGTGGCGTGGTGGCCGACCGCTTCAATCGCAAATACGTGCTCATCGCCGCCGACGCGTTCGTGGGCACGGTGGCGCTCATCATGGGCGTCATCATTCTGATGGGCCACGTGTCGGTGCCGCTCGTCCTGATTATGGGCGCGTTGCGCAGCGTTGGCCAGGCGTTCCACATTCCCGCGATGGAATCCACCACGCCTATGCTGGTGCCCAAGAAGCATCTGGTGCGTATCAACACGCTTAACCAGAGCCTGTGGTCGCTCGCGCTTATCGTGGGCCCGGTGTTCGGCATCTTCCTGTATACGGTCATCGGATTCCAGATGGTGCTGTTCCTGAACGCCGTCGGCTGCGCGCTCGCCTGCCTGGCGCTCGTGTTCGCGAAGATTCCCGATTTCCACGACACTTCCGACGAGGCGCGTCATCCCATCCAGAGCCTCAAGGCCGGTTTCAACGTGCTGCGCGCCGATTACGGCCTGCTGGTGATGGCGGGCATCGTGATGGGCGTTATGGCCATGTACGCGGGCATCAACTCGCTGTTCCCGCTGATGACATACGACCAGTTCAACGGTGACGGTTACATGGCGTCCACCGTTGAGGCGGCGTACGGCGTGATGAGCCTGGTTGGCATGGGCATCCTGTTCGCCTGGGGCGGCGGGCGGCATCTGCTGCGTACCGTCTCGGTGTCGGGCTTCTTTGCGGGCTTGCTGCTGGTGGCGGCCGGTCTGCTCACGCCCGATATGTTCATGTGGTTCGTTGTGCTCACCGGTGCGTCGGGTGTGGTGGAGGCGTTCTTCAACGGCCCCTTGCTCGCCGTGCTCCAGAAGCGCGTGCCGCCTGAGAAGCTGGGCCGCGTGATGGGCCTGTTCACCACGGTGTCGGCGCTCTCGTCGCCCATCGGATTGTCGCTTGCGGGCACGTGCGCCGAGTTCACGGGCGTGAGCAACTGGTTCATCATCGCCGGCGCCGTCATCGCGCTGTGCGGTGTGCTGCTGGGTGCGCTTCCCATTTTGCGCAAGCTGGATGCCGAAGTGGCCGCCACGCTGGGCGATCCGCATGTGACCAAGAAAGCGCCGCGTGCCGGCGGTCGCACGTCGCGCAAGGCGGAAGACGAGCAGGGCGCTAAGAGTGCGGGCGATGGCGAGAATGCGGGTTCGCCAGCTATGCGCGCCGATGATGCCACTGCTGTGGACAATACTGCTGTTGCTGCCAAGAGTGACGACGTTGCAAACGCGTCCTCTTACGACGACCTCGACGTGACCGTGCGTATTCCGCAACGTCGTGCCGCGCAATCGGCCGCCGTGTTCCGCGAGGGGGCGGATGAATCCGCGTCCGCCGCAGCCGCGTCTGCCGAAAGCGAGAGCGCACGATGATCATTCTTGGTGCGCTGGTCAACGGCATCGCCACCGTGTTCGGGGGCGTGCTGGGCCTCATCTTCAAGCGACGCGTGTCGCAGAAACTGGGCGATTTCCTGATGAGCGGCCTGGGGCTGTGCGTGGTGCTGGTTGCCGTACAGGGTATGGTCAAGGGCGGCGACGTGATTGTCACGGTGCTCTCCATCGTGATCGGTGGCGCGCTGGGCTACTGGATGGATATCGATGCCGCCGTGCATCGCTTCGGCGATTGGGTGCAGGAGCGCATCAATAAGGCGTTCAAAGGCAAAACGGCGTTCGGCAACTTCTCCGACGGCTTCGTGGCGTCCACGCTGTTCATCTGTATCGGCGCCATGGCTATTCTGGGGTCGCTTCAAAGCGGCCTGCAGCTGGATCATTCCACGCTCTATGCCAAGGCGCTCATCGACATGGTGGTGGTCATGGTGATGGCCACCACGCTCGGCATCGGCGTGCCGTTTTCGGGCATCTGCGTATTCGTGTACGAAGCCCTGCTCAGCTTAAGCGCCAGCCTGCTCGCGCCTCTTCTGACCGACGCCGTGATCAACGAGATGGTGTGCGCGGGCAGCCTGCTTCTGCTCGCCATCGGCCTGAACATGCTCAAGATCACCGACATCAAGGTGGCCAACTTCCTTCCGGCCGCCTTCCTGCCGATTGCCGTGTGCGCCGTGATGAGCCTGCTGCCGACGCTATAGGCGTTTGCGCCTCCTGATGCTGCTGCCGTCCGCCGCCTAGCGCTGTTCGTTACCGCTCCCGCCGAGCGTCGCCCGCGCACTTCAAGCTATCCCGTCTCTTTGACGTCGAAATTCGTCTTTTCGCCTCAAATCATCGTCAGAAAGACGGGATACTTGCGTCGTTCGGCGCAGGGGCGATTTCCGTTCGAGCCAAGCCGTTCGAAGCGCCATGCTACAATCGTTCCCATCAAGGGTTGACGGATAAAGAGCCTTGTTAAAGTGTTCTGTCAATCGCAGTGATCCGTAGAGCCGACTGGAGCATGCATGGCAACAGCGCAGAGCAAAATATCGCTGAGGGACAGCGTGACGATTTCGGTTGCGGAATTCCCGCGGTGCTTCTCGCTTCTGCTCCTCATGGTTGCGAACGACCTCATTCTTCGCGAGCCTGGCATTGCCATGTCGAGCATCGGGATGGAGGGCTACAACCTTGAGTTCGTGCGCATCTGGCTTAACGTTGCGTTTTTCGGCGTTCTTCTCGTTGCCGGGTTCGTGTCCGTCGTCACCAAGAAAGAGGCGTCGCTGCGGGTTCTTTGTGTGCTCCAGGGCGTATCGGGCGCCGTCTCGATTGCGGCGGCGGTGGCATTCGCCATCTTTTCGTCTGCGCATGTGCCTGATGTTTGCCAGCTCTTGCCCTACCTCCTCTTTTTCTTTTTGGGGCTCTTTGCGGCATTCGGTCTTCTGATATGGGTGGTGAAGCTTTCCGAGCTATCGTGCGAACTTGCGTGGATAGAGCTCATCGGTTGTCTTTTCGTCTCGGCGTTCGCGTACGTGTTCTTCCTCTATCTTGCCGACGCATTTCCCGCATGGGCGGTTTTCGGAGCGCTCTACTGCGCTTCATTCGCGGCGAACGTCATGTATGCGCGTGAAGGCGGGGAGCGTCAAAGCGCGCAAGCGGCATGCGACGAAACGAGCGTCCCTCAAGAGGCGAGGCAGGTGGAAGGCGCCACCCTGCCGGATTCGCCGTCCGCTCCGCTTCTTCGTGCCGTGAAGGAGAATTACGGCTCCATCCTTTGTATCGCGGCGCTCAACTATGTGCTTACGGCGTCGAGAATGGTGCTCGAGTCCGCCAGCGTCAACCTGGTCAATTCGCTGTGCGCCGGAGGCATCTGCCTGGCGGCCATCGTGCTCTTCGTGATGGATTTCGTCGCGAAACGCGAGGCCGAGGCGCCTGTCGTGTACGGCATAGCGTTTCCCTTCATCGCCCTCGCGTTCCTTCTCATGCCGTTTCTCAACGATGCGATTCGCGGCGTGTTCATGCTTGTGTCCACCATGTTCGGCACCATGGGAACCACGATGCTGTTCCTCATGGCGTTTCGCGTGAAGCGGGCAATAGACCTTCCCGCTACGTGCATGTATGGCTTGTCGAGCGGGTTCGTGCACGTGTTCCTCTTCTTCGGATTGCTAAGCGGACTGGGGAACATGAGCCCGGACGGATCGGATTTCGCGCGGTATGCGGTTTTCGCTGCGGTGCTCGTCTACGTGTTTCTTATCGTGTTCCTCATCAGCAGGAAGCGCGCCAATGCCAGAAAAGACGGGTCGGGCATCGTGTTCATCGGCACCGAGCAGGATTTCTCCTTGGTGTGCGATGCCATCGCCAGCCAGCACGGCCTTTCACAGCGGGAACGTGAAGTCATGCGGCTTCTCATGCTGGGTTTGAGTATCGACGACATCGCATCCGATCTGGGAATCGCGGTGAGCACGGTGCGAACGCACAACAAGAACATCTACAAGAAACTGGGAGTGCATACGCGGGCCGAGCTGCTCGGGCTGGTGTCCAGGTAGCGTTTGACATGCGCCTTTCGGCAAAAGAAAAGGCGGGAGGGTTATCCTCCCGACTCGGTCGAGAAAGGGGAGGGTCTTTCTCGACCGGAAGAATGCGGATGGTCCTAGGGCGAGACGATCGTGAGCCTCAAAGAGCCGAAGGCGTCCGCCTTGCGTGCAAACGTGTTCGCTACAGGTTCTCGCACGCGTGGTTCGCCGCGGTGCGGCCCATGTTGATGGCGTTGCCGCTGCAGGAGCCGGGCGCATCGATGGTGTACACGTTGCGATACAGCATGCAGCCGTCCACGCCCACGGCGTACAGGCCTTCGATGACGTTCTTGTCGTCGTCGATAACCTGGCCGTTGCGGTCGGTGGCGATGCCGCCGATGGTCATCAGGAACAGCGTCTCGGGCTTCGTGATGTAGTACGGCGGCTGGGAGAGCGGCATGAGCCACTGCTTGTCTTTCACCCAGTCGTCGTCGAATCCGGCTTCGCAGAACCCGTTGTATTTCTCGACCTCGGCAACCAGGGCGTCGGCATCGAGCCCGAACGGCTCGGCAAGTCCTTCGATGGTGTCGGACTGATAGAGGCAATCGCCGTCATTGGTGGCAACCGATTCCTCGAGGATCTTCCTGCCGTCTTCCACGGTCACCCCGTACATCTCGCAGGATGCCTCGTAGATGCTCTGGTCGAAGATGAAGTACCACTCTTTCTGGTTCCAGCGCGGCGGATTCTGCTGGCAGAAGTTGACGGCGCCGCAGTCTTCGCGGCAGAAGCGCTCGGCGTCCTGGTTGATCCAAACGTACCAGCCGCACATGCTCATGCCGCAGTTAGGCATGTCGGTGGGGCCTTCGTGGGGAAGGGCGCGGATGTAGGCGTGCGCGTTGTCGGCCGCCATGTAAGAGAAGTCCTTGCCGCCGGCCTCCATGGCGATGCGGTAGCCGCCTCCGGTGTTGCAGGGCGAGCCGTAATACCAGATGTTCTCGGGGTCGTAGCCGATACGGGCGACCATCTCGGAGTCGGCGCCGAATCCGCCTGTGGCGAGGATGACCGCCTTTGCGTTCACCTGGAGCCAGTTTCCATCGGAATCCGAAGCCAGAACGCCGGTGACCTTGCCGTCGGTCATCACCGGGTGCTGGGCCTCCATCGAATAGCGGAACTTCACGCCAAGCTCTTCGGCCTTCGCCACCATGGGAGGCACGAAGCCCACACCGCCCTTGCCGTCTTTGTACCAATGCATGCTCACGATACCGGCGCCCGTGCCGTAGTCGTTCACCTCGCCGGAGAACTCAACGCCCTGGTCAATGAGCCATTGGATGTTGTCGCCCGACTTGTCGTAAAGGTCGCGCCACAGGCGGCCGTCAACGCGATACTGCGTGGCGGACATCTCCGCATCGATCAGCGACGAGAATTCGAACTCGATGCCCTGTTCCTTCTGCAGCGGCGACCCGTGCGCGAACGAGCCCTCGACGCCGGCGCCGTTGCCGCCCGCTTCGCCGGCGGCTTCTAGTACGACCACCTTGGCGCCGTTTTCCGCCGCCTGGACGCAGGCGGTGAGGCCGGAAATGCCGGCGCCCACCACGCAGATGTCGCAGTCGATAGTTTCGGACGGGGTGATGGATTCGGTGGTTGCAGACGTGGTTTCCTGGGCGTCTTCCGCGGGGGCCGAAGACGTGTTCTGCTGCGCGCATCCTGCCAGTCCTGCGGCGGCCGCCGCGACGCCTGCGAATGCGGCACCCTTGATGAATGTCCTTCTCTCCATGGTCCCTCCTTGTGTGACGAGCGCTTCCTTTAAGCGCTTCCATGGTGGGAATGTATGATTTCTTATTGGGTACGAGCAATACCCCACGGAAGGGGATTGCGTATTTACCCAAGCGTCACGCTTGATGCGCTTCGGTAGGTTGCGGTTCTGCTACAATTCACCCTCGTTAGCTACTGCGGGCGGCGGTCGGGGAGGCCGTACGTTGCAATCGATTTCGCGAGTCACGCTGCGCAAAGGTCGCATGCATCCTGCAAAATCGGGAGCCTATCTGGGAAGAATCTCATGACAATAATCGAAATCGTCATCCTTGGCGTTGCCCTGGCTATGGATGCCTTCGCCGTCACGGTGTCTAACGTGTTTTGCTATCGCGGGGCATCGCGCGCTCGTTTGCTCATGCTGCCGGTAGCCTTCGGTATTTTTCAGGGTCTTATGCCGCTTCTAGGATTTTTCCTTGGCGGCCTGGTGGGAAACATCATTGAGCAGTATGCGGGCATCGTCACGCTTGTCATTCTGGGGCTCATCGGCGGCAACATGATCAAAGAGGGCATATCGGATCTGCGCGAGGCGCGTGTGGCGCGCGAGGCGGGCGGCGACGTATGCGACCTTGCGCCCGATGCGGCGGCGCTCACGCTCAAGGTGGTGCTGGTTCAGGCCGTGGCCACGAGTATCGACGCGTTTGCCGTGGGCGTGAGCTTGCGCGCGGCAAGCGTCAATATCGCCGAGGCCGCCATCATCATTACGCTCACCACGTTTCTCTGCTGCGTGGTTGCGCTCGCTATCGGCAAGCGTTTCGGCAGCATGCTCGGCGAGAGGGCTGAAATCGTGGGCGGCGTGGTGCTGGTGATAATCGGCGTGAAAGCGTTGTTCTCGTAGAGCGCGCTCGCAATGCGGCCTGGAGCCGCCTCCCATAAAAGCGAATATAAGGTAAACTTCACCCGAATGCTCGACGGGTTGCACCTGTCGGGGTGTGCCGCAAGGGCGCGTTCATCAATTGGTCGAAACGGATGCGCATTCGTGCGCAATCTTGCGTCGTCCGGGCGCAAGAGAGGGGAATCGGGGTGGAAATCCCCGGCTGTACCAGCAACCGTAATTCGAGCCTTGCGGGCTTGATAAGTCGGAATACCTCCTGTTCAACGACCCTGGAAGAAAGGTGTTCTTATGAACAGAACGGCATGTCGCGCTACGCGCGCGACAAATGCGAGCCTGCCGTCAAAGCTGCTCGCGCTCATCCTGTCGGTTGCGTTGGCGACCGCGTTCACCCCCTTGTACGCCTTGGCCGATGACAATGCGGCAGATGCGGGCGGCTCCCAGGCCGAATCGGTGGGTGCCGATTCGAATGGGGCAGCTTCTGACAATTCGGACCACGCCGAAGATGCCCTTCCCGCCAATGGCGAATCCGACCTCGCCGATGAAGTGGATTCTTCCGCCGAAAGCCCTCAGGGCGCCTCGGATACGGCGGACGTCCCCTCCGGTGTTGCTGAAAGCGATTCGAATGGGAGCGGAACTCAAACCTCCGGGTCCAGCGATGCGGCTGTTCGATCGGCATCCTCCGATCCGAATGCGAACTCTCCGGCTGATTCGGCTATCGCTCTCATCTCCCTTGCCGATGCCGTCGCCAAGCTCCAAGATGAGAACTGGCGCTTGGAGCTTTCCTATGGCGAAGAGGACAACGCGAACGAGGTGCTCAAGGCGAAGCTTGCCGAGATGGGCATCGATGATGCGAGCGTTCGCGTGTCGTCTGTCGAATTCGCCAATAAGCAGGATGCGGCCGAAATGGGAATCTCCGCGGCAAGCGATGACACCAATGGCGATGTCACATACTTCTTCATGGATCCCGACGATATCTCGGGATTCGCGAATTTCATTCAGTGGCGGCAAGTAACTCCCACGTTCGAGATTTCGCGCGGTGATGAGAGCGTATCGTTCACGCCTTCCCGCAGCACGTCTATCCCCTGGAATGAGTCCAAGGTTGAGCAGATGCTCGCGGAAGATGCCAAAACGTCGCTTGCCATAGGCTTTGCGATGGGGGACTCGGCTGAGTCGGTCACGCAGGACATGACGCTTCCGTACAAGCTTGAAGGCAAAAGCTGGTCGGAGGTCTCGTGGAGCTCTTCGGACGAGGATGCTGTTGCGATTGAGGGCTACAGCTGGGAGGACCGCACGGGAAGCGTAACGCGTGCTTCCGAAGATGCGCAGGTTACGCTGATGGCAACCGTGGGCGTTGTATTGAGCGGCGGGCCCGAGGTTAAAGTCCAGGTGCCCTACGACATCACGGTGAAGGCCGATTCCGCTGCCATCGACGCCGAGAAAGCGCTGCTGCAGCAAAAGGTGGACGAGGCGTTTTCGGCGGACGCCCTCACGTACAGCTCAGATGGGTCTGCGGCAGACGCCGCAGGGCTTACGGGCGACGTTCAGCTCCCGCGCCCTTCGGCGCTCGGCATCGACGGGGCCGATTGCTGGGTGACGTACGGCGCCTCCAACGACAGCATCGCGGTGAATGGGTATCGCGGCAATGTGTATCGTCCGCTGCCTGGCGCGACTGGCTCCTCGGTTGAGCTGACGCTTACCGTGACGAGCAAAGCGAATTCTGAAATATCGGCATCCAAGACCATCGAGCTCGCCGTTGCGCCGCTCGAGGCATCCGATATCGAGGCGGAAGTCGCCCTGATGGAGGAGGCGAAGGCCGGCTACGCCGCCGCTCTTGCGAACGGGCAGGATGCATCGAACGTCACGGGCAACCTCTCAACGTTCCAGAAGGCGTATCGCGACACCGATGGATCGATTGCCTGGGCACGCGACTACGCATCCGCCAACGCCGCCGGCGACGGCATCGTGGCGGTTGATCTTGAGCCCGACGACGACATGGGCGCTGTGCCCGGCCATTGGTTCAAATCGAGTGACGCAAGCGTCATCGCGCACGATACGCTGCTGTTTTCTCAGCCTGAATACAACACCCAGGTCACGGTGACGAGCGTTTTGTCGAGCGAAAAGTACGCTCGATATGCGCAGCGCTACGCAGAAAACCCCACGTGGGGGTCGGTCTTTGCGAGCCTCGCGCATCAGGAGGTATCCGCCGCGTTCACGGTGCGCGGCACCACCGGGGAGGACGACCCTGAAGCCGGGACGGAAGACCCCGAGTCGTTTACGGTGAGTGCCAGGATAACCGGCGTTTCCGAGCATGGAGCGGATGAGGAGTTCTCCGCGCAGACATGGGTTCCGCTCACCGAGATAACGGTGGATGCGAAGGACGGAACGGTCGCGTGGGACGTGTTCGCCGACGTTCTCGACGATGCGGGCTATACCTATGCTCTTGAGGGGTATTACTGCCCGTATTCCATCACTTCACCCGACGGGCGAACGCTTGCCGCGTCTTCGAGCGAGCCGTGGAGCTACTGGAGCTTTATCGTCAACGGGGAATATGCCAGCGTTGGGGCCAATCAATACGCCGTCCAAGAGGGCGACATCATCGAGCTTGTGTACGTGGACGGGTCGGGATCGGCCCTTCCTGAAGGAGGGGTGGAGATCACCCCCGATGCCGATCACCCCGATCTTTCCGTTGATTGGGCGGGCTTTGCCGACGGCGGGTCGGGGTCGGTTGTCACCGATGCGACGCTGCCGAGCGAGGGCGTGAGCCAGAAGTGGACCCAGTCCCTTCTCACCGAGGACGAGCGGGCCCAGAACGCATCGCTCGTTTCTTCGGACGCGCTCATCATCGACGGGAAAATCTACATCGTCGCGTCATCTGCGATATACGAAACCACGCCTCCGTACAATGCGGTGAAAAGCCTTGCTCGATTGAGCGTTATCGATCCTTCGACGGGCGAGGTGGAGCGGCAGGTGCCGCTTGCGCGCTCGCTCGACTCGGTGTGCCGACCGGTGTACTCCGACGGCATCATCGTGATTCCGCTTGCCGAAGGGTACCTCCAGGCGGTGTCCGCCTCCACACTCGAGACGATATGGGTGCTTCCGGGGATCGAGGGCGCGCAGTCCATTTCGTCGCTCACCGTTGACGACGGCTACGTGTACGTGTCGACGGCGGATGAGTTCGGCGCCGACTACGTGGCTTCGGCGGGCACGGTGCGCCGCGTCAATCTGTATACGGGCGCGCTTTCCCGAACCGTCCATAGCGATGCGTCTGGGTACTACTGGGCAGGCGGCGTGGTCATGGGCGACTGGTACGTGGTCGCCGACGATTCCGGAACGGTGTCAGCATATGCGCGCGATCTGTCTGCCAAGGCTTCTTCGCTCGCTCTTTCTGCCGGCGTGCGCTCGACTCTCGTGGTTCACGGCGGGTATCTGTACGCCGCATCCAAAGACGGCGTGCTTCATAAGCTTTCGCTTTCCGATGAGGGAGTTCTCTCCGAGGTCGGATCTGTGTCGTTCGCGGCTTCGAGCACATCTACGCCCACCATCGTTGGCAATACGGCCTTCGTCGGCGGCGCGTCCGAGGAATTTACGGGCGTTTTCGCCGTAATCGATGTTGACTCCATGACGGTCGAGCATGCCGTCACGGGGTATGCCGATGCGGCGGGTACGACGCAGGCATTGCCGGGCGATGTTAAGAGCGCCCCGCTCGTCAGCACGCAAGACGGCAACACATACGCATACTTTACCTGCAATAATCTCCCTGGTGGCCTGTACGTATACAAGCTGGGGGAGGATCATGCGACTCTTCTGCATCTGCCGGATGAGGACCTGCAGAACTATTCGATGTCCTCGGCCTTTGCGGGTTCCGACGGCAAGCTGTACTACGTGAACGACTCGGGAACGCTCTTCGCCTTGGAGGCGGGCGCGGATTTGCCCTCTTCGGGCGGCGATCAGGGCGATGCGAGCGACAACGGCAATGCTGGCAACGGCAATGGAGGTGCCGGCGATTCGGGCGGGCACGAGAACGCGGGCGGCAACGAAGGGGCGGACGGCTCCCAGTCGGGCGCTGGCTTCGCTCCGGTTTCCCCTGCGGGCTCGGTAGCTCCCGGCAGGACGCCCATCGTTTCGGGTTCCGCCTTGGTCTCTTCGATGACGCGCGGCGCCGAGGCACGTGTTGATGCTGCGAGCAACGGCGAGTCTGCCGACGAGAGCGTGGCGAAGGCGGCGTCTACCGGCTTTCTCGATGGCTCTTCTGCTTCAGACGGCTCCTCCGACTCTCGCTATGCATCGGATTCCTCCGCATCCGAGGGCGCGCCCGTTTGGGCGTTCGTTGGCCTCGGGGCGGGAGTCGTGTGCCTCATCGTAGCCGGGTCGTGGCTGTTCGCTACGCGCCGCTCCTCGGGAAGGGGGATGTAGCCATGGCCGATTTGAACGGCGATGCCAAGCGCGAGACGATGCTTGAAGGCGCGGGCGAGCAAGGAAATGAGCCAAAGCGCGATTCTGCTGCCGCTGCCGCGTTGACGGTGGGCTCCGATGCGGGTTCCGCCTCGTCTCGACAGCCGCGTCGCGCCTCGCGCATCGTGGCGTGGTGCGTGCTTGCTCTTGCCGCCGTCGCGATCGTTGCGTGCGGATGGGCGGTCATAGCCCCGTCGCTGCAGCAGTCGGATGCTCAACGGACTCAAAACGCCGTCTCCGCTTCGGGCGAAGAGGCGGATGGGTCGGCGGATGTCGAGGGCGAATCCACGAACGATGGCCAAGGGCAAAACGCCACATCGGCGGGAGACGATGCCTCTTCGGACGATTCCGCCGGCTCGTCGCAGGCGGCTTCGGGCGCCGACGCCTCTGCCGCGACGTCAGGCTCCTCCTCGTCCGATGGCGCGGAGAGCTCGTCCGGACGGCAGTCTTTTTCGGACGCATCGTCCTCGGGCTCGAGCGGTTCTGCGTCCGATGGCGCAGAAGCGCCCTCTGACAGCGGCTCCGGCTCTTCCAATAGCGGGTCTGCAACCGAACGGCCTCCTGCTGACAACACCGTCACCGTGACGGTAACCATCGATTCGAGCGCAGCGGGCTCTCCCGTGTCGCTTTCCACAACGCTCACGTTTGAACAAGGGGCGACTGTCTACGATGCTCTGGTGGGCACGGGCGTTGCCGTGGGGGCGAGCCAGACCGCGTACGGCGTGTATGTCTCTTCCATCGGCGGCCTCGCCGAGAAGCAGTACGGCCCGAATAGCGGCTGGACGTACTACGTCAACGGCGCGTTCGTCAACACGGCGTGCAGCGGCTGCGTTCTTTCCGATGGCGACTCGGTGCTTTGGACCTACGTCAACGTGACGGAATAGCGGGCCATGCACAACCCTTTCCGAACATATCATCCGGCGGTGGCGTTCAGCTATCTGGCATGCGCCATCGTCTTCTCCATGGCGATCATGCAGCCCGTGTATGCCGCGTTGTCGCTTGCCGGGGCAGTGGCGTGCTCGTGCGTGACGCGCGGCGTGCGGAAAACGCTGCGCACGCTCGGCGGCGTTGCCGTGCTCGCTTGTATCGCTGCAGCGGCAAACGTCGTGTTCGTTGCCGCGGGTTCGACGGAGCTGCTCCGCGTGGGTGCGCGCGCATTCTATCTTGAATCTCTCGTGTACGGAGTCTGCTCCGGCTGCATGCTGGCGAGCGTGCTTCTGTGGTTCTCGTCGTATGCGGCATGCATGGGCAGCGATGCTTCAATGGCGTTGTTCGGCAACGTTGCGCCTACGGTCACGCTTATGGTGTCGCAGGTGTTGCACCTGGTGCCGCAGTTCGTCGCCCGCGGTCGCACGATTGTCGCCTCGCAAGATGCAGTGACCTCAGCCGAGGCGCGTACCAAGCGCGACGCTGCTTCCGACAGGCTGCGCGCCATAAGCGTGCTGGCGGGCTGGGGCATGGAGGACGGCCTGGTTCGCGGCGATGCCATGCGCGCCCGCGGTTACGGGTGCGGCATGCGGCGCACCACGTACAAACGGTACAGAATCCGCCGCGCGGATGCCGCGGTGTTTGCCGCTGTTTTCGCGCTGGCGATAGCAAACGTGCCATGCGCATGGTTCGCGGTTTCAGGGTTTTCGTTCTATCCGGCTTTGGAGGGGTTTGCCCCCTTATGGGCGTACGCTCCGTACGTTCTGCTTATGGCCGTTGCGCCGGCGTTGGCGCTTAAGGAGTGGTGGCAATGGCGATAGTGGATGTATGCGGCTTCTCATTCGCCTATCCGGGAGATGGGGCCGATCGTGACGCCGCGCGGGTTCTTCGCGATGTGACGCTCTCCGTAGAGGAGGGTTCCTTCTGCGTGCTCACCGGCCCTACCGGATGCGGCAAAACCACATTGCTGCGTTCCCTCAAGCCCGAGCTTGCGCCGGTGGGGGAGCGTGCGGGCCACGTCGATGTGCTGGGGATTCCCCTGGTGATTGACGGCGGGACGGCTGATTCCATGGCGCCGCGCGATTCCGCCGCGCTCATCGGATACGTGATGCAGGATCCAGACGCGCAGATCGTGTGCGATACCGTGTGGCATGAAATTGCGTTCGGGCTCGAGAATATCGGCATGTCGCAAGACGCCATGCGCCGACGTATCGCCGAAGTGGCGCACTTCCTTGGCATCGAACCGTGGATGCGGGCGAACACCGAAACGCTCTCCGGCGGTCAAAAGCAGCTTGTTAATCTGGCGGGCGTGCTGGCGCTGCGCCCGCGTCTGCTCCTTTTGGACGAGCCCACCGCGCAGCTGGATCCCAACGCGCGTCGCCTGTTCCTGATGGCGCTTGAGCGCGTGAACCGCGAGCTGGGTATCACGGTGATCATGGCTACGCACGCCCCCGAAGATGTGGAGCGCATGGCCACGCAGCGCGTTGAAATGGGGCCGATCGGCGAGCCAGGCAAGCGAGCGGATGTCGAACGCGCCTTGCTCACGCGGTGGGGCAGCCGCCGCGCGCTTCTGAATGGGTCGCAGCCTGTGCCGGCGATCGAAGCCCAGGAGGTGTTCTTCCGCTACGAGCGCACTGCGCCCTGGGTGCTGCGGGGCGTTGACGTGCGCGTGCGTCAGGGGAGCGTGCATGCGTTCGTCGGGGGAAACGGCTGCGGAAAATCGACGCTGCTCAAGGTGCTTTCGGGTATTGCCAAATCCCAGCGGGGTCGTCTGGACAATGCCCTGCGCGCCTCGCAGGCCATGCTTCCGCAGGATCCGAAAACGCTGTTCGTGTGCGACTCGGTCGCCGAGGAGCTGGATGAGTGGCGCCAGCGTTGCGGGTATGCGAAGGCCGATGAGGCGAAGATGCTCGAGCGCTTTGGGTTGGCCGCACATGCCGCGCAGCATCCGTACGACCTTTCGGGCGGCCAGCAGCAGAAACTCGCATTTGCGAAGCTTCTGCTCACGGGTGCTCGGCTGCTGCTTTTGGACGAGCCCACCAAAGGCCTTGACGCTCAGGCGTGCGCCGATGCCGTGCGCATCGTGCGTGGATTGGCGGACGAGGGGCGCACGGTGGCGCTGGTGACGCACGACCTGGATTTCGCTTACGCGTGCGCCGACGAGGTGT
The DNA here is from genome assembly GCF_944321625.1 of uncultured Slackia sp. GTDB lineage: Bacteria > Actinomycetota > Coriobacteriia > Coriobacteriales > Eggerthellaceae > Slackia. The sequence goes on along the minus strand of NZ_CALUMA010000102.1, from coordinate 710 downwards.
CCATGCTGTTCGATGGGGAAATCGCCTGCACGCAGCCCACGGGTGATTTCTTCGCCGAGAACCTGGTGTATCGTCCCAATGAAGAGTCTCGTCTGTTCGGGGCGCTGCTATGAGCGGCAAAGGGCGCTGCAAGGGGCATCGCTGCGCCTTTGCCGCCGAGGTGTTGGCGATAGTCGCGGTACCTGTCGTGCTTGCCGCCTGCGTGGTAAGCGGGTTCGAGCAGACGGCGCTGCTTTCGCTTGCGGTCGTGCTCGTTTCGCTCGGCATGTTCTTCGCCGGATTCGAGGGGGCGCGTCCCCGCATGCGCGACGTTATGCCCACCGTCGTGCTTGCGGCGCTTGCGGCAGCGGGGCGCATTCTGTTCGCGCCGTTTCCCGACTTCAAGCCGGTGAGCGCTATTGCCATCATCGCCGGCGTGGCGTTCGGCCGGCGTAGCGGCTTTATGGTGGGGGCGCTTGCGGCGCTTGCGTCGAACTTCTTCTTTGGACAGGGGCCGTGGACGCCATGGCAGATGTATGCTTGGGGCCTGATGGGGTATCTTGCCGGCGCCCTCGCGCAGACGGGCCTGTTCGACGGGGCAATCGCGCACAGTGACACGGGCGAGAAAGCGGCCTCATCTCAACTTCGCCGTGTCATTACGGCGTCGCCTCTCTACCTATACGGGTTTATTTCGCGTCCGCTCTACGGCGTCATCCTCACCCCGTGGAGCA
>NZ_CALUMA010000101.1 GCF_944321625.1 uncultured Slackia sp. | reverse complement strand
TTCTGCGTGGAGATGCCGATCTCGGCTCCCAGCCCGAAGCAGCCGCCGTCAGTGAAGCGCGTGGAGGCGTTCACGTAGACCGCCGCGGCGTCTACCTCGTCCAGGAAGCGCGCAGCGGGATCGCCTTCGCCTGCGCAATCAGGGTAATCGGGCGAAACCACGATGCACTCGGAATGCCCGGTGCCGTAGGTGTTGACGTGTTCGATGGCTTCGTCCACGCCACTTACCACATGCACCGCGATGTCCATGGACAGGTATTCCGTCGCCCAATCGTCCTCGGTCGCATCCACGAAGTGCGCAAGCACGGACTCCTCGCCCGCGATGCCCGCGGCGTCGGCCGCCTCGGCGCATGTGCGTGCCACCGCATCGCCATGGATGGTCACGCCGGCGGCCGCAAGCTCGGCAAGCATCTGCGGCAGGAATTCCTTCGCGATTGCCTCATCCACCAGCAGCGTCTCTGCCGCGTTGCACACGCCTACGCGCTGCGTCTTGGCGTTTATCACGATGCGACGAGCCATATAGAACTCAGCGGATTCGTTCACATAGATATGGCAGTTGCCCGTGCCCGTCTCGATGACCGGCACAAGTGAGGTTTCTACGCAATGGCGGATGAGCCCCGCACCGCCGCGCGGCACGAGCACGTCGACGATGCCGCGCAGGCGCATGAGCTCGTCAGTCGCAGCGCGGTCGGTGGAATCGAGCAGGCATACGCAATCGGCGGGAAGCCCTGCCTCTTCAAACGCATCGCGCAGGATGGCGGCGATGGCGCGATTGGAGTTGATGGCCTGCGAACCCCCGCGCAGCACGCACGCGTTGCCCGCGCGCAGGCACGCACCTGCGGCGTCTGCCGTCACATTGGGGCGCGCTTCGTATACCATGGCCACCACGCCAAGCGGCACGGGCACATGCGCGATGCGCAGCACCCCCTCAAGGCCGGGGATGGTCGCCTGGTCGATGGTGCGAACCTCAGTCTGATCAGGCCCGAAGATGTCCGGTGTGGCAGCCTGGGCCCTTAAGCCGTCAGCCATGCCCTTCACACGACCCTCGTCCAGGCGCAGACGGTCGAGCAGACCGGCCGACATCCCAGACGCCTCTCCCGCCTTCATGTCCAAAGCGTTCGCCGCCAGGATCTCATCGCTTCGCTTCTCCAGCGCAGACGCCATCGTACGAACCACTTCGCGCAGACCGTCTTCGCTCACGCCCGTCAGCCTACGGGAGGCCTTTTTGGCCCTCAACGCTAGATTGCGAACGTCTTCCTGCATGCCCATACCGACCCCCATCTCTATCCTGAGAAGATTCCACCCGCGCGCAAAGCCGCCGAAAAACGCAGATGCGGCCCAACAACGCCCGCAGCCGGAAGCCCCTGTGTACTTATATCCCGTCATTTTGACGGTATTTTCGGCCCAGAAAGCGCATTTCACCGTCGAAATGACGGGATAATCGGCGAGCTAACCACCCTTAACGCCGGTCAACCGTCCGAAAGCTGGCAGACGCCCTCGGGTTGACGATGCCGCATCGAGCTACTCGAACACGATGAGCTCATCGCGATGGATAGCGACGTCCTCGCCCGCGCTCATGTTCTGGGCGTCGCAGCGCGCCAGACCGCGCGCTATCACATAGCCCGACGCGTTGAGCACGTCCACCACGTCGCCGGCCACGAACTCGCCGTCGATCTTGCGAATGCCCACCGAAAGCAGCGACTTGCCACGCTCGGTGATGGCCGTCGCCGCGCCGTCATCCACCACGATGCGCCCACGCACCGAATCGCCCAGGGCAATCCACAGCTTGCGGGGCGTGATCTCATGGCGGCACTCCTTGGCAGTGAACAGCGTCCCCAGAGGTTCGTCGTCCAGGGCGCGCACAATCGCGTTATCCGCGCGTCCGTGGCAGATAACCAGCGGAATGCCCGCCGCGCCCAGCACACGCGCGCTGGTGAGCTTGGTAACCATGCCGCCGCTTCCCACCGCGCTGCCCGCACCGGTAGCGCCTTCCATGATGGCGGGCGTGATGCGGTCGACGCGCCTGATGAGCGTCGCGTCGGGGTGGGTCTGAGGGTTCGCGGTAAACAGCCCCTCGATATCGCTCAAAATGACCACGCGATCGGCATCGGCCAAGCAGGCCACCAACGCGGCAAGCGTATCGTTGTCGCCGAACTTGATCTGCTCCACGGAAACGGTGTCGTTCTCGTTCACGATAGGCACCACGCCCAGCTCCACCAGACGGCGGAACGTGTCACGTGCATGCAGATAGGCATTGCGGTCGGCGGTGTCGCGGCGCGTGAGCAGCACGAGCGACGTCAAGATGCCGTAGGGAGAAAATACCTGGTCGTATGCCGCAAGAAGCGCACGCATCCCCACGGATGCCGCCGCCTGCACGGTAGGCATGTGCTTGGGGCGCTTGAGCGGCATGCCCAACGCCTCCAGCCCGCAGGGAATGGAGCCCGAGCTCACGATGATCACGTCCCAACCCGCCTTGCGAGCGCGGTTCACCTGATAGGCCAGATCGGCCAGGTAGGCACGGTCCACGCGCCCCTCGCCGTCGGTCAGCGTGGAGGAGCCCAGCTTGATGACGGCAAGGCGCCTGCCGTCGCGCGATGCGGCGTCACTCATCAGATATCCAACTCCTTGTAGATGTCGTCATGGCCGGCGGACGATTCGAAATCGAACGCACGACCCACGATGCGGACCTCGTCGCCATCGACGGCGCCCGCCTTGATGAGGGCCTTCTCCAGACCCAGGCGATTGAAGCGATGCTGAAGGAACGAGATGGCTTCCTCGTTCTCCCAGTCGGTCTGCACCACCATGCGCTCAATCAGGCCGCCTTCCACGCGGAACACGCCGTCGGAAAGCTTGCGCACATGGAATTCCTTGTCGCGCGCCTCGCGCTTGTGCTCCCAAACCTGGTCGTATTGAATTTCGGCGGCCTGGCGGTCGCGCGCCGCTTCGCGAAGTTCGTGCACCTTGTCGGCAACGGCATGGATAAGCGAATCCACGCCCATGCCCGTAAGCGCGCTTACCTTGAACACACGCGAGTTTTCTTCCACGCTGTCGTCGTACTCGTTGCCGCCGGCAGCGGCGATGGCGTCGCGGCGCACTTCCTCCTCAAGGCGGCGGATAGCGTCCTCGGTACCGGGCACATCGCACTTGTTGGCCACCACGATGCGCGGACGAACGGCCAGCTCGTGGGCGTATAGGGCGAGCTCGCGATTGATGATGCGGTAATCCTCGACCGGATCGCGCCCCTCGTAGCCGCCCGTCATGTCAACCACGTGGATGATAAGCGCGGTGCGCTCGATATGGCGCAGGAACTCATGCCCCAGACCTCGACCCTCGTGCGCGCCCTCGATGAGGCCCGGTACGTCAGCCACGACAAAGTTATATTCGTCGCCCTTGACCACACCCAGGTTAGGCACGAGCGTGGTGAACGGATAATCGGCAATCTTGGGACGGGCGGCGCTCATGCGCGCGATCATGGAGCTTTTGCCCGCCGAGGGCACGCCCACGAGCGCAGCATCGGCCATGAGCTTCATCTCAAGCTCGATCCAGCACTCCTGCGCCGGCTCGCCCAGCTCGGCGAATGCGGGCGCACGACGCGTGGACGTGACGAAGTGGATGTTGCCGCGACCGCCCACGCCACCGCGAGCCACCACCACGCGTTCACCGTCGCGCGTCAGATCGGCGATCAGCTCGCCGGTCTCCTGGGTCTCCTCGTTGTATTCGCGCACCACGGTGCCCATGGGAACCTTCAGGATCAGGTCCTCGCCATTGGCGCCGTGCATGCGGCTGCCCTTGCCGTGCGTGCCGCGCGTGGCCTTGAAGTGGTGCTTGTAGCGGTAGTCAATCAGAGACGACACCGAGGCGTCGGCCTCCAGAATCACGTTGCCGCCGTGGCCGCCGTCGCCGCCGTCCGGGCCACCTTTGGGCACATGAGCCTCACGGCGGAAGCTCATGCAGCCCGCGCCGCCGTCGCCGCCCTTCACGAAAATACGTACTTTATCGGTGAACATACCCGTCCAATCTTTTAGGGTTGCCTTCAATACAGGATGCGAGATGCATGCTTCGGGGTATACGCGCCCGCCTAACCGGCATCGGGCCTGATGCCAAACCTGCGAGCAGCCGGAGCACAGCGCATCGGTTGCGCCGCATTATACGGCATATATGCGAAAGGGCCCGCCACATGGGCGAGCCCTTTCAACCCCTCCAATTGTGCGAGACTATTCAGCCTCGAGCGGACGAACGTGCACCTTGCGCTTCATGCCCTTGGTGAATTCGACCTTGCCCTCGCACAGTGCGAACAGCGTGTCGTCCTTGCCGCGACCCACGTTCTCACCGGGGTGGAAGTGGGTGCCGCGCTGACGCACGATGATGTTGCCAGCGGTCACATGCTCGCCGCCGTACTTCTTAACGCCCAGGCGCTGACCGCGGGAATCGCGGCCGTTGCGGGTAGAACCAAGACCTTTTTTATGAGCCATTTTCTGTACCTACCTTCTGAGTTATTCAGCCATCTTGGCGGAACCGACGCTCTGAATCTGAACGCGGGTCAGGTTCTGACGATGACCGCGCAGACGCTTGTAGTTCTTGCGCTTCTTGAACTTGAAGACCAGCTGCTTCTCGCCCTTGAACTGCTCGAGAACGGTAGCGACGACCTTGGTGTTGGCGGCGTCCTTCACGTCAACCTTGCCGTTGTCAACGACACAGATGGCCTGAAGCTCGACCTGGGAACCGACTTCGGCGTCAAGCTTCTCGATGTTGAGCTTGTCGCCCGGGGCAACCTTATACTGCTTGCCACCAGTTTTCACGATTGCGTACATGAATGCTCCTTGTTTACTCGCAAGGCGATAACTTTTGACGCCGCCGTAGCAAGTCCCTCGCGGGTTCGAATGCACAGCGCGCGTGTATCATCGCACTCTTACTACGCCCCCTTTGGGCGCAACTTGATGTATGGTACCAGAAACTCGCAGCTTTGCAAGAAGAACCTGCAAGTTTCTTGAAATAGGTGCGGTATGGTCAATGAGGACGAATCTGCCGGCTGGAAGGCCGACGGACCCTCCCTAGTGCGCCTCGGCCCAGTTCTTGCCGGCGCTCACCTCCACGATCAGCGGCACCTTGAGCTCTACGACGCCGCTCATGACCTCGCTCACCATGGCCTCCAGGCGATCGAGCTCATCTGCCGGCACGCTGAAGTCGAGCTCGTCGTGCACCTGCAGCATAAGGCGGCTCTTGAAGTCTTCCTCCGCCAGGCGGCGGCGCACCTCGTTCATGGCGATCTTGATGATGTCGGCCGCACTGCCCTGCATGGGGTGGTTCATGGCCGTGCGCTCGCCGAAGCCGCGCTGTGTGGCGTTGCTCGCGCGCAGCTCGGGGATGTGGCGTTTGCGGCCGAACATCGTCACGGCATAGCCGCACTCCTTGGCCTTGCCAACCGTCTCGTCCAAATAGGCACGCACCTGGGTGTGCACCTCAAAGTAGCGGTCGATCATCTCCTGGGCCTCTTTGAACCCAATGCCCAGCGAGCTTGCCAGGCCGAACGCCTGCTGCCCGTACACGATGCCGAAGTTCACGGCCTTTGCACGGCTGCGCATCTGCGGTGTGACCTCTTCCACCGGCACACCGAACACGCGTGCGGCCGTGGCGGCGTGGAAGTCGGCCCCGCTGCAGAACGACTCAATCAGGCTCTCGTCGCCCGAAAGATGCGCAAGCAGCCTGAGCTCGATCTGCGAATAGTCGGCCGAAACGAACAGCTCGCCCTCTTCAAGCGGCACGAAGCATTCGCGGATATGGCGCCCGAAATCGGTGCGCACCGGGATGTTCTGCAGGTTGGGGTCGCTCGAAGAGAGGCGCCCTGTAGTGGTGACGGTTTGGTTGAAACTCGTATGCACGCGCCCGTCGCCCGCCCGCATACGCGGCAGGGCATCGATGTAGGTAGACTTCATCTTGGCCAGCTCGCGGTAGCGCAGCACCTTTTCGGCGATGGGGTGCTTGTCGCGCAGGCCGTTCAAGGTCTTGGCATCGGTGGAGTAGCCGCGCTGGTTCTTCTTGCCCGTGGGCAAGCCCAGCACTTCAAACAGGATATGCGCGAGCTGCTTGGGCGAATCCAGGTTGAATTCCTCCCCCGCCATGTCAATGATCTGCGAGCGGATGTCCTCAATCTCTTCCGTGGTGGCGCGACCCATGCTCGCAAGCGCATCCACATCGATTGCGGCACCCACGCGTTCCATGATAGCAAGCGTCGCTACCAGCGGAAGGTCGATATCCTCATAACAGCGCATGCTGCCATCGGCCTCAAGCGCGTCGATCAGCACCTTGGACAGGCGCGGCGCGACGACCGCGTGCGCGGCCGCCGCCTGGGCCTCCTCCTCGAATTCGGGAAGCGCGCCGCCCAGGTAGGTGTCGCACAGCGGCGCGAAATCGTACTTGGTGGTACCGGAATTCAGCAGGTAGGCGGCAAGGCTTATGTCGAAATAGCGCGCAGCGGCCACATCG
>NZ_CALUMA010000100.1 GCF_944321625.1 uncultured Slackia sp. | reverse complement strand
GACATGACATCCCCGAGTCTCCTCTGTGGCTCGCCCAGAAGGGTCGCACCGCGGAAGCCGAGGAAGTCGTGCGCAAGGTGTTCGGCGACGACGTGGAGCTTGAGCCCGCCGACGTCGAGCAGAAGACCTCGCTGAAGAAGGTGTTCGAGTCCGGCTACTTCAAGCGCATGGTCTTCTTGGGATTCTTCATCCTGTGCCAGGTGGTGCCGATGTACGCCATCTACACGTTCGGCCCGCAGATCATGAACGCGTTCGGCCTGGGCGCGGGACACGAGTCCATCCTGGGCGAGGGCGCGTTGAGCCTGTTCTTCCTGGTGGGCACCATCCCCGCCATGTTCTGGCACAACTCCATGGGACGCCGCAAGCTCGTGCTGATCAGCCTGTTCATGATGGCCATCGGCCTGACCGTCCTGGGTTTCTGGCCCACCGCGCCGGTCGTTGTCGTCATTCTGGCGTTCGGCCTGTATGCGTTCTTCAGCGGCGGCCCCGGCATCCTGCAGTGGCTCTATCCTAACGAGCTGTTCCCGACCGAGGTCCGCGCGACCGCCGTGGGTATCGCCATCGGCTTCAGCCGCATCGGCACGATCATCTCCACGTACGGCACGCCGATCATCCTCGCCGACTTCGGCGTAGGCCCGACGATGCTCATCGCAGCAGGTCTGGTCATCGTGGGATTCGTGATGTCGTACTTCATGGCGCCCGAGACGCGCGGCAAGTCGCTTGCCGAGACCAGCTCCGTCGAGGGCATTCCTGCCGTTCGTCAGAAGCGGCAGTAACCGCATAAGGCTGGCGGCGGCTTCGGGGAGGGGGCTGCCGCCTTGCCGCATAGGCATACAAGCGAATACCGTTTGCTACGGGCCGCTCCGCTTGGGGCGGCTTTTTTTGCGTGCTGTCGAATCGTGAGCGCTTGCGGATTGATGGGTTTGTGGGGCTGCCGAGTGGGCAATCGCTGCCACGCCGGATGGCCGGAACCACCTGTTTTTTCGCAAAACGCGCCATTGCTGGAGCGTCTGCGCTGGCTTTCTATACTTCGATATAGACGATGGCTGCCGCTTGAAGGCGGCGGGATGAGCGGCGCGGGCTGCGCCGGGAAAGAAGGACGCGATGGAAGCAAGCGTACGTTCTGACGAGGTCGCCAGGCTCATAGCTCAGGCGCATCCGGGCTGGACGGCAGAGGCCGTCTCTCAGCAGGCGCTCAGGTGCGCCGCGACGATGGATGAGCGGCTGCTGCCGCTTGTGCGCGAGCATATCGATACGGGAGCCACGCCCAATTTCCGCCACGAGGAGTTTTCCCTCGTGCAGATTCAACGGCTATCGCATGGCAGGAGCTATATCGATGCGCTGATCCTGATGGACGCGTACCTGAAGGATGAGGAAGCCGCCCGCGCGCGTATTCTGAGGCGCTAGCATGGGCACCTACGTCGCGCAACGGAGCGCCTCTGCCACGCGCTTCGCCGATTTGGGCGACACCGAGCTTTTGGGGCTTTTCTCCACCGATCGTTGGGGCAAGCTTTCGTACGCCGAGAAACTCGATGCCTGTCAAGAGGTTGAGAACCGCTATGCGGCGGCAAACGGATGCGAGCCGTGCACGGTGCGCGCCGAGCCTATGACGGGCGCCGCGCTGGGGTACCAGGGAAACAAAACCATCTGCCTGAACGAGAACGTCGTGCGCGACGGGGTGTTTCTGACCGAGGACGTGGACGAGAACGGCGCCACGGTTCTTGTGCCTTTGGAGGTGCGCGCCTCTAACTGGCAGACGCTGGAGACGGTGTTCCACGAGGGCACGCACGGCTTACAGGAAAGCCGCGGCCAAGTGCCCAGCACGTATTTTAGCCCCGGTTCAGACTACGACATCTATCGCATCCAGCCGATCGAGAAGCAGGCGTTTGAGGCGGGGCAGGAAAACACGCTGCGCGCCATAGCAACTGTTCAGGCGGCCGACGGCAAGATAGATCAGAACGCGGTCGACTACCTGGCGGCAGTGAGGGCCTCGTCATATCAGGAAAGCCTTGAGGCGGCGGCGCGCAACTACGGCGATAGGGATATCGATGCAACGGTGGCCGCGCTTGTCCAGCATCGCGAGTACGGCCTGGTGCCGCAGAACCCGTCCGACAGCTACAAGGCGTTGAATAACCTGCTCGACGAGCAGGGCAAGCAGCTTGAGGAAGCGGCGTTCGACCACCTGGAGGAGGAGCGCCGAGGCCAGCAGGACGCGCTTGGCAAGGATGAGGGCACGCAGCAGGATGCGCTTGGCAGGGATGAGGGCACGCAGCGGGATGCGCAAGATCGCGCGAATGAGGCGCTTGATCCCGGCAGCCAAGACCATGCCCCTCGTGATGCGAGGGGGTTGGCGGCGAGCTATTCCGAAGGCAGCGAGACGTATGGCGCTCAGGCTGATGACGGACTCTCGTCGGCATTGGGCGGGCAAGCTGAAGGCGTGTCTGCGGGCGGAGGCGTTTACGCGAACGAATCACCAGGCATTTCTCACGGTGATGCGGCATATGGAAGTGCGACGCAGGATGCCGATGACGGGTTGGGTTCCGCATCGCCCGGCATGGACGATTCGGCCTCATCGGACCTCGGTTTCGGCGCCAACGCGTCAAACGACAACGACGATGGTGGCGGCGACGAGGGCAATGCAGGCGGAAGCGGCCGCGATGGGGGCCAAGACTCCGGCGGCGGCCAGGATATGTAAGCGAGGTGCGATGTGATTACCGGAAAGGAAACGCTGTTCGGGTACTCCCTTGAGAATTGCACGTATATGCGCTCGGCGGATACGCCCCGCTATGTGTTCGAGAGCGCGGAGGGCGCACCTGCGTTTGCCGTGGACGACCCCACGGTGTTCAAGAACGTCCTGATGCTCGGCGGTGCCGGAAGCGGCAAGACCAACGTGCTCAACCAGGTCGTGGCGCAGACGGCGCTGTGGCGCGGCGGCGAAGATGGCGTGTCGCTCATCTTCGATACGAAGGGCGACTACCTCAGTCATCCGGGGTTCTATCGGCCGGGCGACTACGTGATTGCCAACGGACGTGCCCATCGCGACCGAAGCGACATCTGGAACCTGTTCGACGAAGTGCTGGCCGACGGCGAAGATCCGCAGGATTTTGAGGCCAACGCGCGCGAGATCGCGGCTGTGTATTTCCGCGACCGAGGCTCGAAGACGCAGCCGTTCTTCGCCCATGCCGCGCGCGACGTGCTCGCAGCTGCCATCATCTACTTCGTGCGCCGCAGCCTGGATGGACCCAGCGAGTGGAAGGACGCGCGCAACAATGCCGGCCTCGCCAACTTCCTGTTGAGCAACGATGTGGCGAAGCTGATGGAGTACCTGGGGCGCTATGCCGATTTTCGGGGCCTGCGGTCGTACGTGGGCGACGGCACCTCAAACCAGGCGCTCGGCGTGATGGGCGAGCTGCGGAGCCTGCTCTACGAATGCTTCCAGGGCAATTTCGCGGCGCGCGCAAAGCCGGGGCGGCGTTACTTTTCCATGCGTCGCGCTATCCGCGAGAAAGGCGGCAGGCGGATTTTCGTGCTGTACGACCTGTCGCTGGGCGAGACGCTTTCGCCGGTCTACCGGGTGCTGGTGGACCTCGCATTCAAGGAGGCGTTGGGCAATGCGGTTGAGGCGACCGGCAGGACGCATGTCTTCCTCGATGAACTCAAGCTCGTGCCGCGTCTGCAGCATTTGGAGGACGCCCTCAACTTCGGGCGCAGCAAGCGCGTGAGCGTGGTGGCGGGCCTGCAGAGCGTAGGGCAGATCAATGCGGCCTACGGCGAGCATGTGGGGCGCAATATCCTGTCGGGCTTCGGCTCGGTGTTCGCGTTTCGGATGAACGACGCTGCATCGCGGACGTACGTGTCAGATCTGTTTGGACCCAACGTGGAATCGTATCGCTACCAAAACGTGGGAAACAAGCAGTTCGACCGCGAACGCGAGGGCCGGACGGTCGAGCAGTGGGACACGATGAGCCTCAGAGTGGGCGAGGCTGTGGTGGGACTTGCCTCGCAGGCAGCCCCGTTCAGGTTCCGCTTCATGAAGGATCGAGACGCGTGAGGCTAAGGCCGAGTCGGGTGAGAACGCGTTGGGCAGGCGCCGTTGAGAGGGGGCTGCCGAAGCGGACGACGCGATGTCGCCCGGTTATGGCAAGAAGCAGCGCGGAGGAATAAAGGAGGAAAGGCATGGCACACGTCAATTTCGCGAGGTTCGCCACGCAGCGGCGTGAACTGCGTCTTGACGACGTGCTGCCGCAGGCCGGCGGCGCATCCAGCTTCGCGGCATTTTGCGGTTCTGCCGACCAGCGCAGGAGCGTAGCCCTGCGCGGCATCAGGCGTTCGTGCGGGCGCATGGGCGTCGTGGTGCTGCAGAACGATCCTCAGCTGGCGGCTGAAGTGGGTTCGCTGCGCGAGGATCTTTCGGGTGAGGCGGGCGCCAATCTGGCTTTTCGCACGTACAGCATGAATCCCGTAGGGTCGCTTGAACACTACTACGACCCCCTGTATGGGCTTTCCGCCGCGGCGGCGCTGGATGCCCTGATTCCCGACGACATGCCGCCTGCCGAGGCCCACGTCCTGCGAAGCTACCTTTCGGCGTATCTGCAGATCATGCTGGTCCAGTTCAGGATGCGCCCCGAGCCGTTCGGCGCGTACCCGTACAACCTCGACCTTCTTCTCGATCTGGCCGAAATGTCGCCGAGCAGGTTGGAAGCCGACGTGATAAGCCATATGCCGAGCCAGGACGCGCAAGCGGTCAGGACCGTGCTTTCGCAAGAGGATTCGCAGCAGCGCGCCTATGCCGCGGTGCGCGCGTTCGCCTTCGAGATAGGCACGTACCTGTGGACGCGGCGCGGCTTCGCGCGGCATACGCGCGCAAGCGTGGCGGCGGCGGTTCGAGGCGGGTGCATCGCTTCTGTGACGGTGCCTACCTCGAACAAAACGGTGTTTCGCTGCCTATATCAAGAGCTGCGTTCGCTCGTCGAGGAACGCTGCCCGTTTTTGCTGGTGGTAAGCGACGTGGCGCTTGACGAAGCGCCCGACGTGCGCCGGCTCATTACGGCGCCGCATGAGTCGGCGGGCTACATCACGGGCGTGACGGCGCCTGACGTGCTGCATGTCGCGCGCGACGACGCCGAGGTGGGGGCGCTTATCGCCCAGCACGCCGACGTGCTGGTGTTCCGGTGTGCGAGCACCCAGCAGGCCGAACCTTTCTCGCAGGCGTTCGGCACATATCGGCGCATCGTGACCGACAGGCAGATGAACACCTACCGCCAGCCTTTCGGCCTGTTCTCGTCGCACGGAGCGGGCAGCACCCGGCGCGAGGTGCAGGAGCGCAACATCAACGTGGAGGAGCTTATGGACTTGCTCAACGGCGCGGTCTTGTGCGGCAGCGCGCATGCTCAGCCGGTTCTTTTCAATCGCGTAGTCTTGTAGGGGAGGGTGGCGCCATGGCGAACAGCAGCAGCTACTACGAATCGCTTTTGAATGATTTCGAGCATCAATCAATCGGGTTTACGGGCGTTCGGAGTGACGCTCTCGCCCAGCGACAAGGCGCGAGCGGCGTTTCCACAGGTGGGCAGCTGCAGCCAGGCGTTGGAGGGCCGTCTTGCGGCATTTCGGCGTCGTCTGACGGAGGAAGCGATTACTTCGCATCGTTCGCCATGCCGCAGAGCGTCGCCGTGCCCGAGCGCGTCGATGCGCCGGTAAGCATCGGCCCGACGAGCGCCGGATCGCAGGGGAGGAGAGGGCTGGCAGGCCGCGCCCGCGACCTGCTCGATGAGCGCCATCGGCATCGTTCGACCCACGGCGCATCCTCTGCGAGCCGCGTGATTCCGTGGTTTCTTTTCTCCCAGGGCGCCATTGCTCGCTTTTTGCGTACGGTTTTGATAGTCGCCGTGCTTGCCTTCGCATTGTGGAACGCGCGCTATGCTATAGGCGATGCCCTTATCGGAATCATCGCCACCTTTGGCCCCATCGCTTTGATCGTCTACGTAATTTACCGCATGATTCGAATTCGCTAGGCTCATCATCCCGCTCTCTCTCGAGCTTCGCAGATTGCTCCGCGGGCGTCGCTCGGTCCTGATAAGGCCCCTTCGTATCTCTTAGTTTCACGCCTCTTGTCCTGCGCATACGACGCTTTCGCGCCCCTTGCTTTGAGAGCGCGATTGGTGCGTAAGATGATTGGGGTATGATGAGTGTAAACAACGACGGTCGTCCGAGGAGGGTACGTGGCAGCGCGGGGAATATGCAGGAGAGTATGGGACGTGCCCGAGATTTATCGCGTCCGGCTGCCTTTCTCCAATTTGAAAAAAGGCTCATCGAACTGCTACGTAGTCAAATCGGGCTCTGAAAGCCTGATCGTCGACATGGGCGCGTACAGCCCTGAGGCGCGCGACCTGTTTGTGGGCGCCATGGACGAGCTGGGCGTCGACGTCAAATCGAGCAAGGTGTTTCTGACGCACATGCACTTCGACCACGCCGAGATGGCGCCGCATCTGATGCCCGCAGGCACGCGGGTGTACGCCTCGGCCATCGGCGTCAGGGCGCGCACGCCCGAGGAGATGGCGCGCTCACAGGAGTTGTTCTTCCGCCGCATGCTGGCCAACGGCGCCACCGAGGACGACGCGCGTGCCTATAGGGTCTGCAACGCCGAGACGGCCTTCCTTGACCAGGACTTGTTCGATGTACGCTACGTGAAGGAGGGCGACGCCCTGCACGTGGGAAACGCCTCGTTCCGCGTGATCGCCACGCCGGGCCATACGCCGGACCATCTTTGCCTCTATGAGCCCGATTTGGGCATTCTCTTCGGCGGCGACGCGGTGCTCTATACCACCACGCCCTCCATCGACCCGCTGCCGGGAAAGCTCGACGCCTACGCCATGTTCATCGAAACGCTCGAACGCCTGCGTGACCTGCCGCTGCGTTGCGTGCTTCTGGGGCACGGAGGCGCCGTATACCGCCCTATGGGGGAGCGCATAGACCAGATTATCGAAAAGAAAGAACATAAGCTTGAGCGGGTGCTGGAGGCCGTTAGGGCCATTCCGTATTGCACGGGCGAAACGGCTGCGCGCGTATCGCTGCATCGTACGCTGGAGGCGTGGCGGGCGTTTTCTCCTATCCAGCGCTACTACGCGATGCTCGAGTGCTTCGTGAGCATC
>NZ_CALUMA010000099.1 GCF_944321625.1 uncultured Slackia sp. | reverse complement strand
AGAACGACCGCGCCTTCCACGGCTTCGGCAACGACCTGGTGCGCTGGCTCATCAAGAGGATCTACGGGTTCGCGTTCGAGGACGTGATGACCGGCTACCGCGCCTTCACGCGCGCCTTCGTCAAGACCATGCCCGTGCTCTCCTCCGGCTTCCAGATCGAGACCGAGATCTCCATCCACGCCGTGGACAAGCGCTGGAGGATCGTGGACGTGCCCATCGACTACCGCGACCGCCCCGAGGGCAGCGAGTCGAAGCTGTCCACCTTCGGCGACGGCGCCAAGGTGCTCATGGCCATCGGCGCCCTGTTCAAGGACTACCGCCCGCTGGCGTTCTTCTCATGGATCGCGCTCGTGTTCATCGCGCTGGGCCTGGCCGTGGGCATCCCGGTGATTGTGGAGTTCTTCGCCACCGGCCTGGTGCCGCGCCTGCCCTCCACGGTGCTCGCCGTGGCGCTTGTGTTCTGCGGCGTGCTGTCGCTGGCCTCCGGCGCCATCCTGGACACGGTCGCCAAGGCCGACCGGCGCCAGTGGGAGCTCATGGTGTACGAGGTGCTCGATCAACAGCGTCGCAACCGAGGATAGTTTTCGACCATCTACGTCATGCGAAGAGCGCGGCGGAGGGGCGGGCGGCCAAACGGCATACGCGCCCTCCTACCGCGCTCTTTTAGTGTGAGCGGTCCGTTTTGCCAAGACCGTGCAAACCTTCGGTCAATCGTGCGTCAAATCGATTCGCTGCGCTCCGTGGGTTCGTGCGGCGGCGGTATCGTTCCCTTTACAAAGTGAAGAACCGCGTAAAAGGACATTTGACCCATGGCCGTCAACCCCAACGATGTATCGCTCGCCAGAAGTGATCAAACCCGCACCGCGCCCTGCGTGAGCGTAGTCATCCCCGTATACAACGTCGAGCGCTACCTGCGCGAATGTCTGGACAGCGTGCTGGCGCAGACGCTTCACGACATCGAGGTCATCTGCGTGAACGACGGCTCGACCGACGGGTCGCTCGCCATCATGCGCGAATACGCGGCGCGTGACGGACGTGTGCGTGTGATTGACAAGCCCAACGGCGGATACGGCAATTCGGTCAATCGGGGCATCGCGGAGGCCCGCGGCGAATACGTCGCCATCGTGGAGCCGGACGATTTCATAGCGCCCGATATGTTCGCCGACCTCTATGCCGCCGCCTATGGCGAGGGGCTCTCACGCAAACGTATGAAAATTCGCGTAGACGGTGAGCATCCGGCGGATATCGTGAAATCCTCCTACTGGAACTATTACGACCTCGAAGACGGCACCGACCCCTATATCGAGCCTTCGAACTTGATGAACAAGATGCCCGATGCACCGTTCTCGTTTGCGGTGCACACCCATTGGGAGGTGCTGTACCACCATCCTTCGATCTGGTCGGCTATCTACCGTCGTGCATTTCTGGAGGAGCGCGGCATTCGCATGGTCGAGCCCAAGGGGGCCGGCTGGGCAGACAACCCGTTCTTTTTCGAGACGCTGTGCCAGGCGTCCTCCATCGTCTGGGTTCCGGGCGCCTACTACCACTACCGCCAGACCAACCCGTACGCGTCGAGCTACCTGAAGGATTTCCATCTTCCGTTCGACCGTCTGCGCGATATCCGCACGGTGTTGGACAGAATAGGGGAGCACGATCCGCACGTGTTGGTGTGCTTCTACAACCGTACGTTCAGCTACATCAAATCGGTGCTCGAGAAATTCGGGTTCCCCGAAAGCGATCCCGAGGTGTTTGGGCTTATCAAGGAAGCGCTGGCGTCGATGGACCCGGAAGTGCTCTACGGCGCCAAGCGCGGCATCAGGCGCGACCAGATTGAATACTACGAGGACGTGATGGGCGTGCTCGCCGAGCGCGTGAAGCCGCGGCATGCCGCCGATTCGCCTCGCGTCAGCATAATCGTATCCATGAAGGACGTCCGTCCCTACGTATGGGGGTGCCTCGACAGTCTGGCCAAGCAGTCGCGAAGAGACATCGAGGTCATTTGCGTGGATTGCGCGTCGACGGATCGTACGATGGAGGTGGCTTCGTACTTTCCTGCCGAAGATAAGCGTTTCTCGGTCATCGAAGCGGGCGATGTCGATATTCCCGAGGGGCATTCCCGGGGGCTTGCACATGCGCGAGGCGAGATCGTCTACTTTGCGGATCCGCGCAATTCGTTTGGCAAGAAATTCCTTGCGAAGATTGTGCGCGCGTTGGATGCATGCCCCAACGCCGACATGGCCATATTCGACAAAAAGCTTGCCTACCTCGATGCGGTGGAGGTTCCTGAGAAGAGCGGCGTGGAAGTTGAGGCGGCGGGGCTGCGCGACCGTTTGATGTTGGCGGCTCCTAACGGTGTGTCGTCGAAAGCGTTTCGTCGGGAGTTCATCGAGAGGGTGGGAATCGCATTCGACGCCGAAGAGAATGCGGGATGCACGCTCTTTTCCACGAAGGCGATAGCATCGGCGCATCGCGTGGCGCTGATGAACGGGTGCGCGCCTAAGCGGCAAAGCTATCGCAGCGTGCGAAGCCCGCTTGCCTACATCGAGAAGCGTTCCGCCCTTGCGCAGGCCCGCAGCACGGTGTTCGGCAAGCTGCGCGAGTTCGAGGAGTCTCAAGGCGATGACGAGGTGGTGCGCGGCATTCACTGCTATATCGTCGAGGCGATGCTCGCCGATCTGTCTGAGATGGGCGATTTGGAGGACGAGCGTCGTTATTTCGAACTTATGAAGGGGACGTTCGGCAATTTGAAGAACGCCTTGAATCTGCCGAGCGCCCACTTCATCAACGCGGAGTCGTACCGCAAGCTTCAACGTTTGGCCTCGATGAACTATGAGCAATATTTGCGTCGCGAGACGGCGGCGAGCCGCGATAAGGCGAAGGTCATATCGGAATCGACTGCCTACCGCATCGGCAGTGCCGTCGCGGCGCTTGGCCCACGCCTTCTTCCCAAGGGGCTGGCTATGCGCGTGCGCAAGATGGTGTAGCGCGAACGCCTTACGCGCCCAAGTCCCGAACGGGTTTATTTCTCCAGATAGCGCTGCAGGTCGTCCCATTGGGCGGCGGCCTGCGCGTATCCCTGCTCGTAGAGCGCGAAGAGCTTCTCGGGGTCACGCTCCATGCTGCCTACGGTGACGGGCTCAGGAGGGCGAATCATGAACACCTCGCCGGCATCGTGCAGGCGCTCGACCCAACGATAGCAGCGGTTGTACTCGAAATGGCGGTGCTCCATGCGGTCGCAGAACAGCGGGTAGTCGGCGTACACGCGACGCACGAGCAGCATGGTCTTGTTGGGCTTCTTGCGGTATGTGGCGTCCTGCGTGAGCACCACGATATGCTTGCGTGCGGTGCCCATGAGCATGGAATGCAGCAACGGCACGCTGTCGCAAGGGCCGCCGTCGAGGAGTTTCTTGCCATCCACCTCCACGATCTTGCTTACGAGAGGCAGGCTTGAAGACGCCAGGAGGTATTGCGTGTCGTGGCCGTTTTCCAGCACATGGTAGTCGGCTTCGCCCAGCTCGAGGTCGCTGGACACGGCGGTCAGCTTCATGGGGGAGCGGTCGAATCCGTCGTAGTCGAACGGGTCGATTTCGTTGGGAATCTCGTCGAACATGAGCTTCGTGCCGATGGCGTTGCCCGTCAGGGCGAAATTGCGCATGGAAAGATAGCGCGGGTCGTCGCAGTATTTGGTGTTGAGGAAGCACGTGCGGCCGACCTCGCCGGCAACATAGTTGTACCCGCAGAGCGATCCCGCGCTTGTGCCTATCACATGCTTACACCAGACGTCGTGGTCCATGAAGAAATCCAGAACGCCGGCAGTGAACTGGGCGCGCATCGCGCCGCCTTCAAGCACCAGGTTCACGTCGAGAATGCTGTGGCCCTCCCAGGCGGGGGCGCGGTTCGTGTCGGCGGGGGAATACGATGGTCTCATGCTGCATCTCCTTCTTCGTTCACCCATCGTATGGTAGGTGAGCGGAGGCGGATGCCGGGCTGCGAAGCGCATGCTGACGCGAAAGCGTTACGAAACGTTCATCTGCATAGGACCTTGGAGGGGTGCGGGAATCCTCGCATAGTGCGGGTTCTCCGCCGCTCACCGTCGGCAATGTGCCGAATTCGTGCATCAATTCAGCGTGGCTCTTAAACGATTTCATATATGATACTATTTCACTATCAAATAAGCCGCCGAAGGGCGAGGCCAGTCGAGGTTCGGCCGTCTTGTCGTTCGGCAACGAGAAAGGTGTCATCATGGCGCAGGTTATCAGCTCTTCCGAATTCGAATCCAAGGTTCTCAACGCCCAGGGTCCCGTGCTTGTGGATTTCTTCGCCACCTGGTGTGGTCCGTGCAAGATGCTCGCTCCCATCCTCGACGAAGTCGCGGCAGAGGTTCAGGGCAAGGCGGCGGTCTACAAGGTGGATGTGGATGCATCGCCCGACCTGGCGCAACGCTATGGCGTTATGAGCGTGCCCACGCTGATCGTGTTCGAAAACGGTCAAATCAAGCGCTCCACCATGGGCGCCCAGCCCAAGCAGAGTCTTCTGGCGCTGCTCGCGTAAATAAGCATTGTCGGGCCCGTCGTTTGGCGGGCCCTTTCTGTATCATACGCATAAGGAACACGGCACGTTCGCGTGTGCGTTCGGCAATCGGGCGCCGCATGGGAACGCGGGCAAGAGATTGGACTCATCATGGCTGACAACACTCATTTCGACGTGGCGATCATCGGGCAGGGCCCCGCGGGCATGACGGCTGCGCTGTATGCCGCCCGTGCCGGACTTACGGCGGTTTCGTTCGAGCGCATGGGGCCGGGCGGTCAGATGACCGACACTGAGCGCCTGGACAACTATCCCGGATTCTCTGACGGCGTGGACGCGTTCGAGCTGGCGTTCGCGATGAGCGCCCAGGCCGCCCGCTTCGGGGCGGTTTCCGTGAATGAAGAGGTTTCTGCGCTTGAGCTCGACGCCTCGCCCAAGCGCATCACGACGGCGTTCGGCAACGTCTATACCGCCGATGCGGTCATCCTGGCGATGGGCGCCGAGCCGCGCCCGCTAGGGGTCGAGCGCGAATCGGAGCTTGCCGGCCGCGGCGTGTCGTACTGCGCCACCTGCGACGGCGGGTTCTTCAAGGACAAGGTGGCCGTTGTGGTGGGCGGTGGCAATACGGCGGCAGGCGATGCGCTGTATCTTTCTCGCATCTGCTCGCAGGTCCATCTGGTGCATCGCCGCGATGCGCTGCGTGCCGATGCGGTGTATGCGAAGCCCCTCTCCGAGCTTTCCAATCTGACCATGCATCTCGATTGCGTGGTGGATGAGCTGCGCGATCGCGACGGCGCTCTTTCGGCGGTGGCTATTCGCAACGTGAAGACGGGCGAGACGACCGAGATTCCGACATCGGCCCTATTCGTCGCCGTGGGCACGCGTCCGCGCACGGGGGTTCTGGAAGGCACGGGCGTCGAACTCGACCATGCGGGCTACGTGGTCGCCGACGAGACGGGCGTGACCAACCTCGCGGGCGTGTTCGCCGCAGGGGATGTGCGCACCAAGGCGCTGCGCCAGGTGTCCACCGCGGTGGGCGACGGGGCCAACGCGGCGACCGCTGCATTCGAATACCTTTCGCTGCGCTAAGCGCTTCGGACAAGGTTTCCTCATTTTCAATTAATTGTGCAAGGGCGTGCTTCTTCATGCTCCCTCCAAACGCGCACTCTACAATCGCGCGAATGTTGTTTGGAGGATGCTCGCGACTGTCGGCGAACCGTACAGGGGTAGCTGCTTTCGGCGGACAGCTCCGTGGGAGGGATGCTGTCGCATTTCGACGGCTATACGAGAGAGAAAGGCACGATATGCTCACTCGCAGGAAATTCGCGCAGGTTGCGGCGATGTCCGTGGCAGCTTTTGGCGCTTTCGGCATTGCAGGATGCTCGTCTTCCAAGGACGAGGGTTCTGCTCAAAGCGGCGAAGGCCAGGCGCTTTCGATGAAGATCGGCACGCTCCAGACCGAGGATTCGCTGCCGTTCTGGGTTGCCGAGGCGAACGGCATGTATGCCGATGCCGGGCTCGATTCCGTCGAAATCATCACGTTCCAGAGCGCCCAGGAGCTTTCCACCGCATTCGCCGCGGGCGAGATCGATGGCGCGATGACCGATGCGCAGGTGTCTGCCGCGCTGGCGGCGAGCGGCACTGCGGTGAACCTCGCGTGGGTCACGCTGGGCGCTACGCCGGAGCAGGGCCGTTTCGGCATCATGACCAGCCCCGAATCCGGCATCACGAGCTTGACCGACCTTGCTGGCAAAGGCATCGGCGTGGGCTCCAACACCGTGCCCGAGTACGTGATGGATCGTCTGATGGAGGCGGCTGGTGTTCCGGCCGACCAGATTGTGGGCGAAGAGATTAAAAAGCTGCCGGTACGCTATGAGTCCATGGCGAACAACCAGGTGGCCGCGGCGGCGTTGCCGGGCAGCCTGCTTGCGCTGGGCGAGGCGAGCGGCATGGTGCTTCTGGCCGACGACACCCAGGGTGACAACATCAGCCAGTCGGTGTTCGCGGTGAGCCAGGCGTGGATCGACGGAGGCGGCCAGGCGGCGCTCGACGCCGTGCGCCAGGCGTGGGATGCGGCGGTCGACGCCATCAACGCCGACCCGGAAAGCTTCCGCGCGCTGCTGGTCGAGAAGGCGAACCTTCCCGAGCTGGTTGCCGATACGTACTCCATTTCGACGTACCCTGAGGCGACACTGCCTACCGCCGAGATGGTCGACCCCGTTCTTGCCTGGATGCAGGAGAAGGGCTACCTGACCGCAAATGTTGCCTACGACGCGGCAACCGGTGCGCTCGCCGCGCAGTAGCATTCAATCTCATGTGGCCGGCCATTTCGCCGGCTTTTTTTCTTGAAGGCGTTTCATCGAGTGAATCAGGGTGCGGGATGCGCGGCGCCGTTCGCATGCCGTGGAGGGCGCGTGAAGCGAAGGCGCGCGTGTGCGAGTGAGCTGGGCGATATGCCCGAGGGCGTGGTATTATATGCCGCTGACACTCACCAGGAGAGCCGCCCGCGCCCTGCCGGCGGCATGCGATAAGAGGAATATCATGCGCGACAAACTCGAAAAGATCATCGAAGGCTATACCGAGCTCCAGGCGAAACTGGGCGACCCCGCCGTGCTCGCCGACCAGAAGGAATACGCTCGCCTGTCCAAGGAGTATTCGAACCAGGGGCCGCTCGTGGCCAAGGCGCGCGAGTACATCCAGGCGTGCGACGATATCGACGACGCCAAGGAAATGCTCGCCGACCCCGACATGAAGGATTTCGCCCAGGAGACCATCGCGGCCGCCGAAGCGAAGCTCCCGCAGCTTGAGGAATACATCAAGTTCATGCTCATCCCCTCGGATCCCGCCGATGAGAAGAACATCATCGTGGAGATTCGCGCCGCTGCCGGCGGCGACGAGGCGGCTATCTTCGCGGGCGACCTGTACAAGATGTACATGCGTTTCTGCGAGTCCAACCGCTGGAAGGTGGAGACCATGGACGTCTCGCCCTCTGAAGCCGGCGGCTATAAGGAGATTCAGTTCAAGGTCAAGGGCGACCACGTGTACTCCGTCATGAAGTTCGAATCGGGCGTGCACCGCGTGCAGCGCGTGCCCAAGACCGAGAGCCAGGGTCGTATCCACACCTCTACGGCGACGGTGGCCGTGCTGCCCGAGGCAGACGAGATCGACGTCGAGATCAACGAGAACGACCTGCGCATCGACGTATATCGCGCCGGCGGCCCGGGCGGTCAGTGCGTTAACACCACCGACTCCGCAGTGCGCATCACGCACCTTCCCACCGGCCTGGTCGTTCAGTCTCAGGACCAGAAGAGCCAGCTGCAGAACAAGATCGCCGCTATGGCGGTTCTGCGTGCGCGCCTGTATGAGAAGATGCTCGCCGAGCAGCAGGCGGCCGAGGGTGCCGAGCGCCTGGCGCAGATCGGCTCGGGCGATCGCTCCGAGAAGATCCGTACCTACAATGCGCCTCAGGACCGCGTGACCGATCACCGCATCGGCTTCAACTCCACCTATAACGGCGTGCTGATGGGCGACAGCCTGGGCGACGTGATCACCGCGCTGCAGGCCGCCGATCGTGCCCGCAAGCTGGAGGCCGCCACCGAATAATGGCTGAGGTGTGGACCATCAAGGCGGCGCTGGATTGGTGCCGGGGGTATCTGGAACGTAAGGGCGATGAGAACCCGCGCCTTTCCGCCGAGTGGCTGCTTGCTGAGGCGACCGGCCTCCGCCGCGTCGAGCTGTACGTGAACTTTGACCGTCCGCTCACATCTGAGGAACGCGACACGTTGCGCGACTACGTGGCGCGCCGCGGGGCGGGGGAGCCGCTCCAGTACATCACGGGCGAGGTGGCTTTCAGGCATATCGCCGTGAAAGTGCGCCCCGGCGTGCTTATTCCGCGCCCCGAGACCGAGGTGCTGGTGAGCGAGGCGCTTTCGCTTCTGCCGGCGCCCGGCAGGCGTCACGCAATCGATTCGAATCTGACCGAGGACGAGGCCCAGGCGCTTCTTTTGAAGGAGGCGGCGCACAAAGCCGCGACCGAGGGGCTTGGCGATGGCGCATCGGCGGTGATGGGGGAGTCCGTCGACGCAGAGCATGCCGACGACGCCGACGTTTCGGCAGCTGCCAATGACGCCGTTCCCGACTCAACCTCGCTCTATGTTGCCGACATATGCACCGGGTCGGGCT
>NZ_CALUMA010000098.1 GCF_944321625.1 uncultured Slackia sp. | reverse complement strand
GCGAACGATTCGAGACCCTTGGCACGGCCGACCCGACGCGCTCGTACCGCCTGGGAATCATGGGCGGCACGTTCGATCCCATCCATATCGGGCATCTCGCCTGCGCCGAGCAGGTGCGCGAGACGTACGGGCTCGATGGTGTGGTGTTCCTGCCGGCGGGCGACCCGTGGATGAAGCGCGGACGCAGGCTCGCGCCCGCCGAGGACCGCTTTGCCATGGTGCGCCTCGCTGTGCAGGACAACCCTCATTTCGACGTGAGCCGCCTGGAAATCGACCGCGAGGGCGAAACCTACACCGTTGACACGTTGCGCACCCTCAAGGCCCATTTTCCCGAAAACGTCGAGCTCTTTTTCATCTCGGGCGCCGATGCGGTGTTTCGCATCCTCGAATGGCGCGACGCTAAGGAGGTGGCGAGCCTTGCCCGCCTGGTGGCCGTCACGCGTCCCGGCTACGAGATCACCGATGCGCGCAGCAAGTACATGCGCACGCATGCCTCCATCATGCACATCAGCCAGTTGGAAGTGACGGCGCTTTCCGTTTCTTCCACTGATTTGAGGGAGAAAGTGCGTACGGGCAAATCCATCCGCTACCTGGTGCCCCAGGTTGTGGCAGACTATATTCAAGAACATGGGCTGTACCGCTAGGCGGCTCGCCCCATGAAGCGATGATGCGCGGCGTGTGCGCCGCTTGACAAGGAGATGATCGCGTTGGTAGACGCCGACAGGTTCGAAGAGATGAGGCAGCGCTTGCAGGCGCGCGTGAAGCCTTCCCGCTATGCGCATTCCATGGGGGTGTCGCAGGCGGCGGAGCAGCTGGCGCGCATCTATGGCGTGAACGAGAACGATGCCGCGGTTGCGGGCCTTCTGCACGATTGGGATAAGGCACTCTCGTTCAAGCAGCTGCGCAAGCTCGCCAAAAAGCACACGAAGGTGCCCAAGGCGGTTCGCAAGAATATCCCCGGCGTGCTGCACGCCTATACCGCGCCGTATTCCCTGAAAAAGGAGTTCCCCGAGCTGACTGATGAGGTGCTCCAGGCTATCGAGCGTCATACGTGCGCCGCTCCTGAGATGGCCGATTTGGATATGGTCGTCTTTATCGCGGACATCATCGAACCGGGGCGCACGTTCGGCGACGTGGCGCCTTTGCGCGAAGCCGTGGGCGAGGTGAGCCTGGAAGAGCTCTTCTATATGACCTATAAGGCTACGATGATCTATCTGCTCGAAGACGACAAGGCCATTCACCCCGATTCGCTCGATACGTGGAACGCGTGGGTGGCGGCGCGCGAGGCGTCCGAGGGCGGCTGTTTCGGCAGCGTTTCGGCCGACGGTGATGGGGAAGAGCCCGAAGCCGATGCCGATTCCTGCGCGTCATCGGAGTCCGAAGTGCCTGAGGGCGAAACCAGCCAGACCGTTCAAGTCGCCGAAGCGCCTGCCGCTTCCGCGGGTGTTGCTGAGGCGACCTCCGCGTCGAGCGTCCGGTCGAACGGGGCACGCGTCATCACCATCGAATAGCATGAAACGGCGCCGCGACGTGCGCCGAAAACGAACGAAAGGATTTTCAACCACATGGCAAAAGACAAGGGTCTTTCCTCCTCCGAAAAGGCGCTCATCGCGGCGCGCGCGGCCGATTCCAAAAAGGCGGTCGATATCATTATCCAAGATGTGCGCGAGCTCGTGAGCGTCACCGATTTCTTCGTGATCGTGACGGCGCAGAACAATCGTCAAATCGAAGCCGTGATCGACGAGATCGAGGAGCAGGAAATCAAGCAGGCCGGTGTAAAGCCTATCGGTATCGAGGGCGCGCAGGAGGGCTTCTGGGCGCTTCTGGACTACGGCGATTTCGTGGTGCACGTGTTCCAGCCCGAGGGCCGCGATTACTATCGCCTCGAAGAGGTGTGGAATGACGCGCCTACATTGCCGTTCGAGCCCGAGGGGGATACGTCCCGGGAAGGCTAGGGGCGCATTCGCGGGGGCTATTCGCCATTGGCCGTTGGACTCGTCCGATGGCTGGGCTACAAGAGATTTCCCTGTTTGAGGGGCAAAAGATGCCGGTTTTCGCATATCTGAGGCCGGCATCCTGCGTATGAAGGGGAGGACCCATTCTATGATTAGCGTGGAAACCGCATCGAGTGCATCCATCGTCCAAGGCGAGGGTGCGGTGAAAGACGTGGAGAGCGGCCGTCTGCATTCCGGCGTGTGCGATGCCGAGCCGTCCGAGCCGCTTGGTGCGGCCAGGTGCATGAAGGGAGGCATGTCGTTCGGCATCCTTACTGCCACCTGGGGCGAGACGGTTCCGTTTTTGCGCCATATGAAGGTGGAGCGAGAGGTGAGGCGCGGCCCGCGATCGTTCTTCGAGGGCGAACTCGCAGGATGCGATGTCGTGGTTGCGTGCGCGGGCGTTGGCAAGGTGAATGCCGCCATGGCCACCCAGCAGCTTATCGACAGCTACCGCGTGTGGGGCGTGGCCAACGCGGGCGCCGCGGGCGCCGCCGATGCCTCCCTTGAGCTGTTTGACGTGGTGGTGTCTGAAACCTGCGTGCATCACGACGTGCCTGGGTTCGTGCTCCCCGATTCCTACCCGTACTACGACGGCGAGGAGTTCGCCTCTGATGGGGTGCTGCTTGAGGCGGCTAAGAAGGCATCTGCGAAGTGGCGCAAGCCGTTCGCGTTCGGGCGCACCGCCACGGGCGAGTGCTTCGTGGATGACTCGAATCGCGATGGCATCGTGGCGCGCTGCAACCCGCTGGCGGTGGACATGGAAACGGCGGCGATGGCGCAAACGTGCACAGCAAACGGGATCCCTTTCATAGCGGTGCGCTGCATCACCGATACGCCGGCGCTTTCGGGCTTCGATTCGTATGCCCAAAACGCCGATGAAGCGTCCGAATATGCTTGCCAGGCAACGCAGCTCATGCTGCGCGTGCTCGCAGGCGGAGAATAGGGGAGCGGGCATGTCGAGGCTCGCCGCGGCACATGTGTTGGGCAAGGCGCCGGAGGAGGATTCTTCCGGCGCTTTTCTGCGCATTGATACGTTAGCATTTGAGAAATCTATCGACGAGGTGGATTTTTCGTCTGAGGGGTTGCCCTGTCGGGCGGACGAGCTTTCGTTCGAGGAATCTATCGACCAGGCTGACAGCCTCGTGTTTGAGCCCGCTTCTGCCGCTTCCCGCATCAACGAGGTGCTCTTGTGCGGCGATGATTGCGTGAGATGCGGCGCATGCTTCGGCGATGCCGGGGATGCGTGCGCGTTCGAGGGCGCATCGGTTGCGGGGCCGTGCCCCGATATGTCTGAGGGCTCGTTTGACAAGAAGAGGGAGTTCGGCGAAGCCTCTTGCGGGTCGGTGATTTCCCGGGGCGGGCATGCTCCATGCGGCACTATGCTTGACGAGGAAAGTCTTGCTGCGGAGGTTGCGGAGATATTCGAGCGTCGGGGCTTTCCCGCCTATGCCGCACGTTTCGCCGCGCAAGCTGCCGTAGAGGCGGCTTGCGAAATGTGGCATCCCTGCCGCACCGATGGCGGCGCGGCAGATGAATAGAGGCCGGACGTGTGACCCGCAAGAGGCCGAAGGAGACTTCTCGCTTGTCCTCAGGGGCAGCATTGTCAAGCATGTGCACGGCGTAAACATTCTTGGTTTTGAGTTTTCCGCCGCCAAACGGTCAAGCGCGTAAGAGGCGGCGGGGATAGAGGGGGATTGTATGTCCGATTGCTCGATTCGTCCTCTTGCGGCAGGCGATCTGGATGATGTGATAGGCATTTGGCTCGAGGGGAACAAACAGGCGCACCCGTTCGTGGACGCTTCGTATTGGGAGGGCAATGCTGCCGCTGTGCGGGAGGCGTTGCCGCAGGCGGACGTGTTCGTGTGCGAGCGTGCGGGCGAGGTCCTCGGATTCATCGGGCTTTCCGGCCACCATATAGAAGGGCTGTTCGTGCGCGATTCAGCGCGCTCGCAGGGCGTGGGCACCCGCTTGCTTGACCTGGCGAAATCGGGGAAAGACCGTCTCACGCTGTGCGTGTATGCCCAAAATGAGCGTGCGGCGAGGTTGTATCTTCGTGAAGGATTTGCCGTAGCGCAAACGCGAATCGACGAAGCGACGGGTTATGAGGAATATCTGATGGAGTGGGAAGCGTAGAAATATGGTGCCCCCAGCGGGATTCCCGCGTCCGCTCACGCGGACGCTCCGCCCCTCGGGCCTATGCCCTCGGGCGAACCGCTAAAAACTGCCCACTGGGCAGTTTTCTTCACGCGGTTCCACCTCATCGGTTCGAACCCCGCTGGGCGCGGGATCGACTGTCATGAAGTATGGTGCCCCCAGCGGGATTCGAACCCACAGCCATCGGATTAGAAGTCCGGTGCTCTATCCATTGAGCCATGGGGGCACAGTGCGGTTCATTATAGCGAAGGATTCATGTGCTGTGTTTGCGAACCGGCATATTTGAAAATTTCAAAAGTTCCCTCTTGCGCTCGTGCCGAAAGCCCCCTATACTATCCGCTTGCGCGTCATGGTGGGTGTGGCCTAGTTGGTTAGGGCGCCAGATTGTGGCTCTGGAGGTCGTCGGTTCGAATCCGATCACCCACCCCAGCGCGAAAAACTTTTCGAAATTGGTACTTGCAAGTTCCGAAGAGGTTGGTATAATAGCCAAGCGCTTTTTCGAAAGTACGAACATATTTCACGGACCGCTAGCTTAGTTGGTAGAGCAGGGGACTCTTAATCCCAAGGTCCGGGGTTCGAGTCCCCGGCGGTCCACCATGAAACTCCCGGTCAGGTTATTCCTGACCTTTTTTATTCCCGGTGCCGTGCCGGGGCAAACCAAACATCGCGGCAGAGCGACCTTGGGGGAGGGAGCGACCGCCTGTCGAAAGGGTTGGATATGAGTGAGACGATGCGATACATCGGCAAGCGCGCGTTGGTGACGGGCGTCAGCCTCGAGCCCGGCCAGATCTACACGATCGATCCGCTGGAGCGCAAGTACGGCCGCGACGGCTTCTGGGTGGAAGTCAGCGACGGCCAGGGGAAGTGCCGCTGCCCCTACGATAGCAGCGAGTCGTTTCTCCAGAATTGGGAAGTGATTAAACCGGGCGCATAGGCGCCCTTTTTCTTATTCGGGGTGGGTACCCGGTATAATCGGGTGCTGCAATAAACGACGCAAGAGAATCAGGTGCTGAGAGGAGCGGCAGGTGCAGAATCTGGGGCGGGTGCTTGTCATAGCCAATCCGGCGGCAAGAAACGGCGAGGGCAAACGGGCAGCGGAGTACGTCCGGTCGGCCTCTGCCACGCTTTCCCCGAAAGATTTCGATATACGCGTGACCGCGGCTCCCGGCGACGGCACCTCGATTGCCGCCGAGGCGGCCGAGTACGACACGGTGCTTACCGTGGGCGGAGACGGTGTCATCCATGAGGTCGTCGGAGGCCTCATGCGGCTCCCTCGCGATGCGCGTCCCACGCTGGGCGTCATCCCTTGCGGCAATGGCAACGATTTCGCTCGCACGCTGGGCATGGGTCTCGATTGGCGCGAGGCGCTTTCTAAGCTCGTGTTCGCGCAGCCTCGCAAAGTTGATATCGGGCTGTGCAACGACGTTCCCTTCATGCAAACGCTCTCGTTCGGGCTTGATGCCGCCATCGCGCTGGGCACACACGAACGTCGGGCGCGCACGGGCCATTCCGGCACGCGCCTCTATCTCGAAGAGGGCGCTTCCCAGCTTGCGTTCCATCGCGATGCGTACGAGTACGAATGCTCGTTCGATGGGGAAGAGCCGCAAAGCGGGAGCATGCTGCTGTTCGCCGTGCAGCTGGGCCCCACCTACGACGGCGGCTTCAAGATCTGCCCCGATGCGAACCCGTCCGACGGGCGGTTCGACATATGCATCGCGCGTGCGCCTATAGGGCTTGCCAAAGCGGCGTTTCTGTTCCTGCGGGCGAAAGACGGGAAGCATCTTCGCCATGCGGGCGACTCGCTTCTGACCAGGCAGGCCAATCGGCTGCGCATATCGTTCGCCTGCCCGCCGCCCGCCCAGCTCGACGGCGAGCTCCTTGAGGGCTCGACGTTCGACATCCGCACCGACCCCCAGGCTTTGACCGTCCTGTTCGCTACCGAAAGAGCCAGCGTATGACCCTGCTGTATTTCTGCCTTGTCCTTGCCGCCGCCGTCTTGGCGTCGGCCGTGTTCGACCAACTTGTGCGCGGCGTATCCATGCCGCTCATCCAGATCGCCATCGGCGTGGTGCTCGCGTTGTGCGGCGTGACCGTGGCGGGCTTCGAGGTCGA
This sequence comes from uncultured Slackia sp., assembly GCF_944321625.1. GTDB lineage: Bacteria > Actinomycetota > Coriobacteriia > Coriobacteriales > Eggerthellaceae > Slackia. The sequence continues at coordinate 3,951 of NZ_CALUMA010000098.1, read as the reverse complement.
TTCAGAGCTGTTCCTCGTGCTTTTCATCGCGCCCTTGCTCTACCAGGAGGCGCGCTCCGTCGACAAGGTCGCGCTGTGGTCCAACCGCGTCATGATCCTGTCGCTTGCCGTGGGCTTGGTCATCGTCACCATCCTGGTCATCGGGTTCTTGCTCAACGCCATTCAGCCGTCCATTCCTCTTGCCGCCGCCTTCGCCTTGGGCGCGGCGCTCGGTCCCACCGATGCGGTGGCCGTGGCGTCGTTGGGGCAGAGCGCCGGCCTGAACAAGCGCCAAGAGATCCTTCTGTCCGGCGAGTCGCTGATCAACGACGCATCGGGCGTCGTGTCGTTCCAGTTCGCGGTGGCGGCTCTTACCACGGGCGCCTTCTCGCTGGTTGACGCGTCGGCGTCGTTTGCCGTGAGCTTCTTCGGCGGCATCCTTTTGGGCTTGGTGCTGGCCGCGGTGCTGGCGTTCGCCGTGTCGCGCGTGCGCGACCTGGGCCTCGAAGACACCACGTTCCACGTGCTGGTGGATGTGATCACGCCCTTCTTCATCTTCCTGGTGGCCGAAGCGGTGCATGTGTCCGGCATCTTGGCCGTCGTGGCAGCGGGGCTTTCCATGTCGTTTTTCAACCGCAGGATCGGCCCCGACGTCGCTCGCATGGAAATCGTTTCGTCCAGCGTGTGGCAGGTGGTCACGTTTGTGCTTAACGGCATCGTATTCGTGCTTTTGGGCATGCAGCTGCCGTTCGCGATGAGCGACAGCTGGACCGACCGCTCCATCGGCAACCTGGAGCTGGTGGGCCTTGTGGTGGCCATCAGCGCCGCTTCGATTCTCATGCGCACCATCTGGTTCCAGGGAATCAATTTCGTCGGACGCAAGCAGCGTGCCCGCGAGGAGCAGAAGAACAGCGGCGGCACGCCCGAGCAGGTGCGCGCCGTGCTCAAATCCGTGAAGTTCGTGACCGTCGAGTCGCTGCGCGAGGCGTTCGCGCTTGCGCTGGCGGGTCCCAAGGGCGCCATCTCGCTTTCCATCATGTTCACGCTGCCGTATCTCGCGGCGGACGGGTCGTATTTCCATGAACGCGACCTGCTCATCTTCCTTGCCTGCGGCGTCATCGTGCTTACGCTACTGCTGGCGAACTTCGCCCTGCCCGTGCTTCTGCCCAAGCGCGCCGAGGAGGGTTTTGAGACCGACACCCAGGCCGTGATCGAGGTACTTCGCGCCGTGATCGAGGATTTGTCGGCGCGTCAGACCAAAGACAACCGCCGCGCCACGCAGGTGGTCATGAAACAGTACAGCGACCGCATCGCGCGCATCAAGTCCGGTCTTGACGACGATCCGGACGACGACGATATCGAGATGCGCAGGCTCATGCTCAGGTGGGAGCGCGAGTTCGTGCAGCATGCCATCGACGCCGAAGAGGTGTCGCCCATGACGGGGTACCGCATGCTCAACCGTCTCGCCGAGACCGAGGCCCTGATGAACCATAACCGCGACATCATGTGGTTCCTCGGCGTCGCCCGACGCCGCCTGTCCATGGAGGTCCACTCCATCAAGCGCTTCCTGGTGGACAAGGTCCCCATGATGAGCGCCTCGGACGAAGAGCACGAGATGCGCGAGCTTCAGGCAAGGAGCCTGGAAGACGTCATGAGCAAGCTCCGCGAGCTTTTGAACGATCCCGCGTATCGCACCGAGGACGTGAGCGCCCTCATGGTGGAGGTCCAGCGCGACCTGCGCCGCCTCAGGCGCATCGGCCGCGACATCGGAACGGTGGCCCGCGTGGAGGACCGCGCCACCGAGGTGCGTCGTCTGGGCTACGCGCTCGAGCTCGAGCATATCCAGCGCATGTATGAGAGCAGGCGCATCAGCCGCGCCATGGCAAAGCATATGCGCGAGAACGTGGCGCTCATGCAGCTCGACCTGGAAGACAAGGTGTAGGGCCGCTTCCCGCTTCTCGAAGGCGTTCGGGGCGGCCGAAAGGCGCATTTTCTTCACATATCCGCCAAGGAGCTCGTGTTCATCGCATATGCCGTCTGTTTCCCGAGCTCTGTTTTTGCTATCATATGCCGTTGCGTGTCCGAAATGGCGCGCGGCGTGACGCCGATGTGCGGGCGTGGCGGAATTGGCAGACGCGCCAGATTTAGGTTCTGGTGGGCAACCCCCGTGAAGGTTCAAGTCCTTTCGCCCGCACCATGAGCGCCGCACGCAGGACAGCCCGTTTTCGGTAATCTGCCCGCCGCGGGAACGCGGCAGGCTGAAGAAGAATGATGGAGGATACAGTTGAAAACGAACGTAGAGGTTCTCGAGTCCGGTGCTACTAAGCTCACGGTGACCATCGAGGCCGCGGACATCGACCGCCGCATCAAGAAGACCTACAAGGACTTCGGTACGAAGTACAAGTTCCCGGGCTTCCGTCCCGGCCATGTGCCGCGTCCCGTCATCGACAGCCACCTGGGCAAGGACGCCGTGCGTCAGCAGGTCACCGAGGAAATGCTGAACGAGGCGTTCCCTCTGGCTATCGACGAGTGCGACCTCAGCCCCATCTCCCAGGCGAAGTTCAGCGATGTCGACGGCTTCGTCGAGGAGGGCAAGGACTTCGTGTTCTCCGCCGAGTTCGAGGTCAAGCCCGAGCTCGAGCTGTCCGACTATTCTCCCGTGCATGTGGAGATCCCCTTCAAGACCGCTTCCGAGGCCGAGATCGACGAGCAGGTTGCTGCGCTCGCCGACTACTACCATGACCTGAAGAACGCCAACGCGAACACCAAGGTCAAGTCGGACAGCATCATCGACATCAACATCTCCGCCACCGATGACAAAGGCGAGGAGATCGCCATGCTCTCCGCCGAGGAGCGCATCTACGAGCTCGGCCGCGGCATCTTCCCCGCATCCTTCGACGAGGCTCTCGTGGGCCTGAAGAAGGGCGAGAGCGTCTCCGTCACCCTGAAGACCGCCGAGGAGTCCGGCATGATGATGTCGGTGCTCAAGGACCGCACCGAGACCGTGACCCTGGACGCCACCGTTGCCGCCGTCAAGAAGAAGGTTGTTCCCGAGGTCACCGACGAGTGGGCTAAGGAGAAGCTGGGCGTCGAGTCCGTCGAGAAGCTGCGCGAGCAGGTGGCCACCACCATCGAGCAGCAGAAGGGCGACGTGATTCCCCGCATCCTGGAGAACAACGCGCTCTACGAGCTTCAGAAGCGCCTGGAGGGCGAGGTGCCCGCTTCTATGGTCGACGAGGCCGAGGGCGATCTGCTGCAGAGCTTCTTCACCCAGCTGCAGAGCCAGGGCGTGACGCTGGATGCGTACCTGCAGCAGCAGGGCATCACTCCTGACAAGTTCAAGGAGGACGTCAAGCACCAGGCCGAGGACACCGTGAAGCAGAACCTCGCGCTTGACGCGTGGGCCCGCAAGAACGGCATCGTCGTGACCGACGAAGAGGTCGAGGACGAGTTCAAGACCTCTGGCGCTAAGGAGCCCGAGAAGATGTACGCCGAGTGGAAGGCCCAGGGCCGTCTCCACATCGTGCGCGAAGGCATCCTGCGCGGCAAGGCCCTCGAGGCCGTCCTGCGCGACGCCGAGGTCGTCGAGGTCGAGAAGCTGAGCTCCGCCGAGGAAGAGGAGAAGCCCGCCAAGAAGACCTCCAAGAAGAAGTCCGCCAAGAAGGAAGAGGCTCCCGCCGAGGACGCCGAGGCTCCCGCAGCCGAATAGCCTTCGTGGAGGCGCTTCGCACGATATATGGACGTACGGTAGCGTGCGTCTTGTCACGGGCCGCATGCGCGGCATAGCGTGATACAGTACTCTGGCTCGTTTCCGCATCGCGGGGGCGAGCCAGGGTTGTATTTTCTGAAAGAGGGTATGACATGGATTTTCGTAACGATTACACCATTCCCTACGTCATCGAGCAGTCGCCGCGCGGCGAGCGCTCCTATGACATCTATTCCCGCCTGCTCAACGACCGCATCGTGTTTCTG
>NZ_CALUMA010000097.1 GCF_944321625.1 uncultured Slackia sp. | reverse complement strand
CGCGAGGGGCGCTCCCCGACGGGGGGCGCAGGGGCCGCCTTCGGGCGGCCCTTTTTGTTGCTTACGCGATTTTTCCTTCTCGCATATTTTCATTGCTATTAACGCGGTATCATTACGTTGATACATTTGGTTTGCCGTTTGATCCTGCGCATCCCGCAGGTTTTTTTATAGGGGGCTTAGCATGGTGGAAAACGCCAAAGAGCAGCGCATGAAAATCGCCGAATTGGTCGAGGCCGATTCGCATGTTCTCGGTGAAATGATTCTGAGCCTTGAAGGTGCTTCTCGCAGAACACGTCAAAACGCTGCTGCTGTTTTCTCTATTGTGGCCTCGCGCAATCCTGAGCTGCTGGTCGAGCATGTCGATTCTTTCGTGGATGCGCTCAATCGTCCTGAATCGCAGACTCGCTGGGAATGCCTCGATGTGCTTACGGCGCTCATTCCTTTGGATTCCCGTGCGTGTGAGAAGGCTATTCCTGGGGCTGAGAGCGCGTTGTTCGATGAGGGGTCCGGGCCTCTTCATCTTGCCGCCATGCGATTCCTGTGCGCCATCGGGGCAACCACGCAGGCGCGAAGCCTCAAGACGTGGCCGCTGATCGATGAAGCCATCCAGTGCTACCACGGTGATTTCGAATACCAGGATATGCTTTCAGCCGTGACAAGCTTTGCCGAGGGCAAGCTCGATCCAAGCGTTAAAGAGTCGCTCAAGGACCGTATGTCGTTTGATGCTAGCAGCGGTAAGGGTGCGCTCAAAAAGCGATCGCAGCAAATCGTCGATATTCTTTCCTAAGCTGTTTGGGCCGCCTGTGTGGCCCTTTTTCTTTGTCGCTCTTCTTTGCATGTTTCCGTATGCGGAATTCCTCGCGCTGTTTGCGAGCTCTTTGTGCTTGCATGGTATGATGCTCGGACATGTTCGGACTTCGACCGACTCGCAGGGATGCGACTCGCACAGATTGGAGCACAATATGACAAGGCATACGGTAACGCTGATTCCCGGCGATGGAATCGGGCTTGAGACAACAGCCTCGATGCGTCGCGTTGTTGAGGCCGCCGGAGTTGATATCGCATGGGAGGTGGCGGACGCTGGCGCCGCCGTCATGGAGCGGACAGGCGGCTCTCCTTTGCCTGAAGAGACGCTGGAATCCGTTCGCCGCAATAAGGTTGCTATCAAGGGCCCCATCACCACTCCCGTGGGCACGGGATTCCGCAGCGTGAACGTAGCCTTGCGAAAGACGCTCGATTTATATGCGTGCGTTCGCCCCGTTCTCTCCATTCCCGGTGCGGGCGGGCGATATGAGGATGTCGATCTTGTTGTCATCAGAGAGAACACCGAGGACTTGTACGCTGGCATCGAGTTTCCTAAGGATTCGGATGGCGCTCGCGGCTTGATTTCGTTCTGCGAAGAGCAGGGCGCTGGTCACATTCGCCCCGATTCCGGTATCTCCATCAAGCCTATTTCGGTAACGGCGACCGAGCGCATCGTGCGTTATGCGTTTGAGTATGCGTTGATGCATGGCCGCCATAAGGTGACTGCCGTGCATAAGGCCAATATCATGAAGCATTCAGACGGTCTGTTTCTCCAGGTCGCGCGCGATGTAGCCGCAGAATACGCCGGACGCATCGACTTCGACGACCGCATTGTGGATGCGTTCTGCATGAACGTTGTCATCGATCCAGCGCAGTTCGACGTCATTGTGTTCCCCAATCTCTACGGCGATATAGCAAGCGACCTTTGCGCCGGTTTGGTGGGAGGCCTGGGTATCGCTCCCGGTGCGAACATCGGTAAGGATTACGCAATTTTCGAAGCGGTGCACGGCAGCGCTCCTGATATTGCCGGAAAAGACCTATGCAATCCCACGGCAGAGATTCTTTCGGCTGCGATGATGCTTGATTATTTGGGCGAAGACGACGCCGCACGCAGGATTCGCGAAGCAGTGCGCAAGGTCTATGCCGAGGGGCGTTTCATCACGGGAGATATTCGCAAGGCCACGCGCAGCAGCGCTCCCGCCTGCAGCTGCACCGAATTCACCGATGCTTTGGTCGCGGCGCTTTCGTAAAAGAGGCCCTGTCATACCGGTTTTGCCGGAGAAGTGTGAGGAATAAATCTATGGCCGATGAACGTGAAACCCTCCTCGTCGATGGGTCGTCATATACCATCTATCCGACGTCCGCCGTCGAAGGGGCGGAGAAGTTGCCGTATTCGCTGCGCATTCTTCTCGAGAACATTCTTAGAACCGTGAGCGATGAAGATGCACGCAATGCCTATGTCCAGCGCCTTCTGGAGGCGGGCCTTTCTGGCGCGCAGGGAGGCGAAATCGAATACATGCCGGCCCGTGTGCTGCTGCAGGATTTTACCGGCGTGCCGGTTTTCGTCGATCTTGCCGCGATGCGCGAGGCGGCGCAGAAGCTGGGTGCCGATCCGGCGCGCATCAATCCGCGTATCCCGCTCGATTTGGTCATTGACCATTCCGTCATCGCCGACGTGGCATGCTGCCCGGAGGCGCTTGAGCGCAACATGGAGATGGAGTTTGCACGAAATGGCGAGCGCTATCGCTTTTTGAAATGGGCTCAGGATTCGTTTGAGAACGTGCGCATCGTGCCTCCTGGGTCGGGCATCTGCCATCAAATCAATGTAGAGCGTTTCGCTACCTGCACGATGACAAGCGAGCAGCCCGACGGATCGACCGTCGCCTATTTCGATACGGTGGTGGGAACGGACAGCCATACCACCACGGCAAACGGAATCGGCGTGCTGTCGTGGGGCGTTGGCGGCATCGAGGCCGAGGCGGCCTGCCTGGGCCAGCCCATCACCACCCTTGTGCCCCGCGTTGTGGGCGTGCGCCTGACCGGCGAATTGTGCGAGGGCGTTTCGGCTATGGATGTGGCCCTGCGCTTCGCTCAGATGCTGCGCGCCAAAGGCGTTGTCGGCGCGTTCGTCGAATGCTTCGGCGAGGGCGTGCGTACGCTCTCGGCGACGCAGCGTGCCTGCATCGCAAACATGACTCCGGAATACGGATGCACGTGCACGTTATTCCCCGTTGATGACAAGACGATTGAATACTTGCGTCTCACGGGGCGCTCCGGCCATCAGGCGGCGCTGGTCGAGGCGTTCGCACGCGCCCAGGGCATGTGGCTTGATGACGCGGAACGCGTGTATTCGGAGGTTATCGAGCTCGATCTGGCCACTGTTGCGCCCACCCTTGCGGGTCCGAGCAGGCCGCATGACGGGTTTGATTTTGTGGACGCGAAGCGTCGTTTCGGCGAAATCTGCGCGGAGCGCGGGCTCGATGCCGCAGCTTCTGCATCCGTCGAATTCGATGGCAAGCCGTACGACCTCACGCATGGGGCGATTGCTATCGCAGCAGTGACGAGCTGCACCACCGCTACCGATCCCGCCATGATGCTCGCATGCGGCCTGGTTGCGAAATACGCTCGCGAGCGCGGCCTTTCCGCCAAACCGTGGGTCAAGCGCGTGATGGCGCCGGGAAGTCATGCGACGCAGCTGATGCTCGAGCGTGCGGGGCTTGCCGAGCCTCTAGCTGAACTCGGCTTTTCGACCTGCGGATTCGGCTGCATGAGCTGCATTGGCAATTCGGGCCCCGTGTGGCCGCAGATGCATGAGATTGCCGGCGATATCGAGCTTGCGAGCGTTCTGTCGGGCAACAGGAATTTCGAGGGTCGCATCTCGCCCGACGTGGCGCAGAACTTCCTGTGCGCTCCGGCGCTCGTCATAGCGTACGCCATTGCGGGCACGCTTGACTTCGACTTCGAACAGGAGCCTTTGGGCAAAGACGAAACGGGTGCGGATGTCTACCTGCGCGATATCTGGCCTTCCGATGACGAGGTTCAGCGTTTGCTGGAAGGCTATACCACCAAAGAGCTATTCGAGGAAGGCGGCCGCGGGCTTTACGACGGAACTGAAGCGTGGAGAAGCCTCGAAGTGGAGCCGAGCGCTCTGTTCGCCTGGGATGAGGATTCGACATACGTACGCCGTGCTCCCTATTTTGACGGGATGGCCGAAGATGCGCCGGGATTCAAGCCGGTTGAGAATGCGCGCGTTCTGGTGAACGTGCGAGACTTCATAACGACGGACCACATTTCTCCGGCAGGAAGCATTCCCGCCGACAGTCCCGCCGCGCGCTATCTGGAGGAGCGCGGCATCGAGCCCGCCATGTTCAACACCTACGGAAGCCGCCGAGGCAATCACGAGGTGATGGCCCGCGGAGGATTCGGCAACGTTAAGCTCAAGAACCTGCTTGCCGACGGCAAGAGCGGCGGCTGGACGCGGAATTTCATTGACGGCAAGGTCGAACCCATCTTCGACGCTTCTTGCGCATATGACGAGGCGAACGTCCCTCTCGTGGTGCTTGCCGGCAAGATGTACGGAAGCGGCTCGTCGCGCGACTGGGCGGCGAAGGCCCCGCTGCTGCTGGGCGTGCGTGCCGTTCTTGCCGAGAGCTTCGAGCGCATCCACCGTTCGAATCTTGTGGGCATGGGTATTCTGCCGCTCCAATTCGAAGAGGGCCAGAGCGTGGAATCGCTGGGGCTTGACGGCACCGAGCTTTTCTCGATTGAGCCCATCGATTTCGGGTCGGGAGAGCCGCGTCTGCCGCAACCTCGCGTCGTAAGGGTATCGGCTACGCAACAAGATGGCTCGAAGAAGGAGTTTAACGCTATAGTGAGGGTTGATACGCCCACCGAGGGCGCTTACATGGCGCACGGGGGTATTCTGCAGTACGTGCTGCGACAGCTTGCGGCGAATGCCTAAAGCGGTCAGCAGCTGCACGAAGAGAAAGGGTAAACAGGACTTAATGTCCTGTTTAGTCCCAAACTGGGAGCGAGGCTTGTCCTCGCGACACGCTGCTGAGCGCGAAGTGATCAGCAGCTGCACGAAGAGAAAGGAAACGCATGTCAGGCAACCAAAATCCGTTTTTCACCATCCTGGGCGGTGATCCGTTCGGCGTGGGTGGCGATTCGGGTCAAGGCCCTGGGCAGCAGATGCCTCACGTCGATTTCAAGTCGACGGAAGAGTATCGCCAGATCAAAGACAAGTTCTCCAATATGGGGAGAAAGGCCATCATCGTCAGCATCATCGTGGCGATTCTCGTGCTGGCGGTGGCGTACTGGTGGTTCCATCCGCCCATCAACATCCACAGCACTGATACGTGGGCGTTTGTCACCGTGTTCGTCCTGCTGCCCACGTTCCTCATCTTCCGCATGCGCCATCGCGCCTATAAGAACGGCACCGACAAGGTGAGCCCGAACGCGGGCAAGGCTAAGGCCTTCAAGTTCCTGTCGTTTATTCCCGTGGCGGTGTTCGCGCTTGTGCTGGTGGGCGCGCTGCTTTCGACGACGTTCTTCCCGGGCAACGCCTCGAAGTACGCCAACGTGCTGCAGACCCAGGATTCGACGTTCGCCGACGACATCCAGCAGGTCGACTACAACGAGATTCCCGTCATCGACCGTGACTCTGCCGTGCTTCTGGGCAACCGCACGATGGGCACGATGTCCGACCTGGTCAGCCAGTTCGAGATCTCGCCCCTGTACAGCCAGATCAACTACCAGAACCATCCGGTGCGTGTGAGCCCCCTGGGCTACGCCGATCTGTTCAAGTGGCTGCAGAACCGCGAACAGGGCATCCCGGCCTACGTCATCGTGGACATGACCACGCAGGACGCCCAGGTGGTGCGCCTCGAAGAGGGCAAGACCATCAAGTACTCCGAGAGCGAGCCCCTGGCGCGCAACATCGACCGCTATGTGCAGCTCAAGTACCCCTTCTATATGTTCGGTGAGAAATCGTTCGAAATTGACGACGAAGGCAACGCGTGGTGGATCTGCCCTGTGCGCGACTTCACGATCGGCCTGTTCGGCGGCGAGACCATCAGTCGCGCGGTCATGGTGAACGCCGCGACCGGCGAGTGCCAGGACGTGGCCGTGTCCGAGGTTCCCAACTGGGTTGACCACGTGTATCCGGCCGACCTGCTCATCAAACAGTACAACTGGTCGGGCGCCTACGCCAACGGCTGGATCAACAGCTGGCTCGGCCAGAACGGCGTCGTGCGCACCACGCCCGGCAACGATGGCCAGCTGGGTTACAACTACATCGCGAAGGACGACGACGTGTGGGTGTACACCGGCGTTACGTCGGCCACCGGCGACGATTCCATCGTGGGCTTCGTGCTCATGAACCAGCGCACCGGCCAGAGCAACTTCTATTCGGTTTCCGGCGCCACCGAGACTTCGGCCATGGCATCGGCCGAGGGCCAGGTGCAGCAGATGCGCTACACCTCCACGTTCCCTATCCTCATCAATGTGAACGACCGTCCCACGTACTTCATGGCGCTTAAAGACGGTGCCGGCCTGGTGAAGATGTACGCGATGGTGGACATCGAGAGCTATCAGAACGTCGCGGTGGGCGATTCGGTGGAGGAGACCCAGAAGTCCTACATCTCCATGATCGGTGCGAGCGGCGCAACGAGCTCGGGCGAGGGCTCTGCTGAGGGCGCGGCGTCTACGACGGGCGTGATCGCCACGGTGGCGCAGGCCGTGGTCGATGGCAATTCGCACTTCTACGTGACGCTTGAGGGCGACTCGCGCATCTTCGACTTCGCGCTGCCCGGTATGGTGGAGATCGTGGCTTACGGCGTGGGCGACACCATCACCATCGAGTTCTCCGAGGGCGATCCGCTGTGTGCCGTCCAGGGGTTCTCGGGCGAGTCGGCAACCGATTCCGCCGAAGGCGGCGCAACCGGCGACTCCGGCGATGCAGGCACCTCGGATGCTGAAGCGGGCGATGCCTCCACTGCATCCGGCGATGCTGCGGAGGGCGAGTCGGCCGCTCAGGGCGAGCAGCCCGCTTCCGACACCCAGGAGCAGGCTGCATAATTTGGATGCTTCCTCTATGCTCTACGGGCCCCGGCGGGAATCGCTCTCGCCGGGGCCCTCTTTCGTTCTTTCATGGAGGAGGCGAGGAGAGAGGGCTCTTGAGGAAATATTGTCTCTTGACGTAAGGATTTAAGCCGCTACAATATCTCCTTGCGTCTGAATGGGCGCACTGGATACATATAGTTCCGCTGCCGAAGACAGCAGGCACCGTTAAGGTTTAATCGCGAAAGCGGCCAGCCGAGGTGGATCGCCAATACGATTGTGCGGCCCCCGCGTCTTCGACCGGGGGCCTCTTTTCGTTCTGCGAAAACGGCCCACCATCATCGTGGCGGAGCGTTCGAGCAGATCGAAAAGGAGGTGAATCGTTATGCCGAACAAGCAGAATGTCGAAAACGTTGCGAAGATCGCAGAGCAGCTGGAGGGCATTACCGCCATGTGGGTCGTCGATTACCGCGGCCTCACGGTGAAGGAGTCCGAGGCGCTGCGTCGCAGCCTGCGCGAGTCCGACGCTGTCATGGGCGTGTACAAGAACACCCTGATGCGTCTGGCCATGGAGAACGCCGGTCTGCCCTCGATGGGTGATGTGCTCTCCGGTCCGTCCGCTTTCATCTTCGCCGAAGGTGATCCGGTCGCTTCCGCGAAGGCCGTGAAGGAATTCGCCGCCAAGAACGACAAGCTGGTCATCAAGGGCGGTGTCATGGAAGGCACCGTGTACGATGCAGCTCAGGTCGAGGCCATCGCGTCTCTGCCGTCTCGCGAGCAGCTGTACGGTCAGCTGGCTGGCCTCATCAATGGCTTTGCCCGCCGTATCGCCGTCTCTATCAACGGTGTGCCGGCCGGTATGGCTCGCGCGCTCAAGCAGGTTGCGGAGCAGAAGCCCGCTGCCTAGCATTTCGTCGCGCGTGCAAGCGTGCGGCATAGGCGCGCCGATGCGCGCCGCCTGACAATGAAAACCTCCCTGAACGATTCAGGGAACCAAGGAAGGAAAGAACAATGGCCAAACTGACCACTGAAGAGATCATTGATGCCCTTAAGGAAATGACCCTGCTCGAGGCTTCCGAGCTCGTCGACGCCATCTGCGAGACCTTCGGCGTTTCCGCCGACGCTCCTGCTGCCGTGGCTGTTGCCGCTGCTCCGGCTGAGGCCGCCGAGGAGAAGACCGAGTTCGACGTCGTGCTCGAGGGCTTCGGCGACAACAAGATCGCCGTCATCAAGGTTGTCCGCGAGATCACCGGCCTGGGCCTGAAGGAGGCCAAGGAGCTGGTCGAGGGCGCTCCCAAGCCCGTCCAGGAGGGTGTTGCCAAGGACAAGGCCGAGGAAATCAAGACCAAGCTGGAAGAGGCCGGTGCTGCTGTTACCCTGAAGTAACACATGCTCAACGTGCTTTTTACCGTTGCGTAACGCAAAAAGGGTCGGGGCAGACGCCTCGGCCCTTTTTCGCGTATAGTGGCACAAATACGGACGCTGCAACGATAGGTGGTCGGCATGGAACGTGGGTATCTGGCGCGTACGTGGCGCTGTGTAAAGTCAACGAAACACTGGTTCGCAAAGCTAGGGCTTTTAGGGCTCATCGCCATGATTCCCATATTCGGCGCCATCGTGGTGTCGGGGTATCTGTACGGGTGGGCGCGCGATGCGGCCTGGCGCATGGATAACCCGCTTCCTGCGCGCATCTTTGGCAACGAGGACGGCATGCTGTACAAACGCGGTTTGTTCGCCGTTGTGATTTCGGTTGTTCTTACGGTGGTGGTGTCGATCGGCGCGTTCGTATTCCTCTGGGCCTTCGGGTTCGCGTCGGTCGGGGTGTCGTCGGTTTTCGCGCATATCCTGCCTGACCAGGCGGTGTCGTTCCTTTCTGCGCTGGCGATTCCTTCCCTTGTCGGCGTATTCGGATTGTTTCTCGCTTGTGTTGTCCTTCTGTTTGGCGTGCAATTCTTCATCTGGGTCGGCTCGATGCGCATGAGCATCTACGGCACGCTTTCGTCGGGGTTCCAGTTTTCTCGAGCATGGGCCATGATTCGGAAAAACCCGTCCGGCCTGTTCAAAATCTTCCTCGGCCAGTTGCTTGCCTCCTTCGCGGTCGGATTCGTCATCGCCATCGTGTGGTGCGTCGTGCTGTTCGTGGGCGTGTTCGTGTCGATGTTCGTGGCGGGAACCATCGATTATTCGGGGTCGTACGGTTCGGCTATCGGAGGGGTCACCGCCATCGGCACGATTGCGGCGGTGTTCTTGGCGCTCTGCGTTGCTTACCTGACGTTTTTCTCGTCAGTCCTCGTTCAGCTGTTCGTGTGCCGATCGCTGGGATATTGGACGGCGGATTTTGATGTTGCCGCATGGGGGTCTCAGGACGATCCTTTGCCATGCGAAAGAATGGGCAGGGGAATGGCCGATGCGGGAAGATAAGACGAACGCCATGCGCCTGCTCGACGCCCACGGCGTCGCGTATACGTGTCGTTTCTACAATGACGACCTCGCTCTTTCAGGGGTTGAAGTGGCGCGTACATTGGGACAAGACCCCGATTGCGTGTTCAAGACGCTCGTCACCGTGGGCAAAAGCGGCGAGCATTACGTGTTCATGATTCCCGTAGCCTGTGAGCTTAATCTTAAGAAGGCTGCCGCCGTCGTAGGCGAGAAAAGCGTGGCGATGGTGAAATCCAAGGAGCTGCTGCCCCTGACGGGATACGTGCACGGAGGGTGCAGCCCCATCGGCATGAAGAAAAAATTCGTGACCTGCATCGACGAGACGGCGACGCTCTTCGATCGGATTATGTGCTCGGGAGGGCGTATCGGGTGCCAGCTCGAACTTGATGTGGACGACTTGATCAGAACGGTAGATGCCAAGGTGGGCGATTTGACGGCGTAGGTGTTGCGCTCGGTGATTATGGGGGCGTTCGAGCATCGGTCGATAGGGTGCGTCCCATGGGAATTGAGCGCAAGCTGAAAGAAAATCAAAATACTTCTTGCATTGATGCTGAAGCTTTGCCATAATGTGCGGGCTGCTTTTTATATGTCCCCATAGTCTAGAGGTCAGGACGCGGCCCTTTCAAGGCTGAGACACGGGTTCGATTCCCGTTGGGGGCACCATTTGAATTTAGGGCGAACTCGAAGGGGCTCGCTTTTTTTGTTTTCAGGCTCCGATAACGACATGGCCGATTCGCTCTTCATAAGAACAAATGTTTGTTTTCCGGGAAGCTCCGAGCAATCTGCGCTACAATAGATTCGAATGACATCAAGGAGGCAGCGTGGATCATGTAATTCTGATGCCGGGGCAGGCGGCGGTCGAGTCGTTTCGAAAGCATGCGGCAAAACGGCGAGACGCATTGTCTTTCGGCGCAACAGTGACAACCCCTGCGTCGTGGCTCGCCGAGCTGTGGGACGTGTGGGGCGACGAACGCTCCATCGCATCGAAATCCCAACGTTCGCTCGGCCTCTTCAAGGCGCTGGATGAAATACCTCAGCTTTCTTCGTCATCGGGCATGGCTGCCATGCTTATGCGTTTGGCGAATGAGGGTCTTGGCACGCGCGAACTCGATGACGCCCTTGATGGCAGGCTCAATCTCGAGGAATCGTTCGGTCCGCTGCTCTCGGCCATGCGCGCATACGAGAGCGTCCTTGGGGCGGCAAACCTGGTCGACCCCGGAAGGGCATGGGGCGAGCTTTCAAAGCAAAACGTAATCTTTCGTCCGACGCAGGTACGTGTTGTCGCCATGGACGCGCCTGCCTCATTGGTCGCATTCTGCGAATCGCAGTCCGAAATCATGCTGAAAACAGATGGTGCTGCACAGGTTGCTCCTGCAAAGGAGGGCGTTCGCATCCGTTTTGCGTTTCCCGCCGGCTTCTACGCTCAGCCGTTGCTTCTGTGCGACCTGGTGGAAGACATGCTTCGGGAAAACTGCTCCGACAGCGGCGTGATTATTACGGCGCGTGACCCCCTTTCTGTATACGAATCGATCGCCGCGCCTGCGGCTTGGAGATCTCTTTCGGTAGCTTTCGAAGGAAGCGTGCCGTTTGCTGCGACAGATTTCGGCAAAGCCGTTCTGCACGTGCGCGACATTGTGGCTACCGAAAATAACGTTGCGTGCTGCACCGACTTTCTTTTGAATCCGTTTTCGGGCGTATCGAGCGATGTGGCGTATGCGTTTGATGCATGGGCTCGCGCCGATCGTCTGGTCACTCAGGAGGCGTGTGTCGAATACGTGCGCTCCGCATGCTCCGCCTTCGATTACTTTGAAGAGCTTATCTCCTCGCCCGATGCGAGCATTCTTGCGGGCGTGTTCGAAGATCGCATGCGTTCTATGGCAAACGTCAGCGAGGCGTATCGCGCCGAGCAGCTTGCGGCGCTTGGCGCATTTCGTTCTCTGACGGAAGACGCGCGTCTCCTGGGCGTCGGCATGGATACGTGCTTTGCCGCGCTCGAAGGAGCGAAGGTGCCTTCTTCGCGAGCCATGGGAACTGGAAATCCGCAGGTGCGTATCATGGGGCAGCGTCAAGCGGCATTGCTGGGACCTGAGTCGTGCGGGGGCGTTGTTATGTGCGACATGACAAGCGACGCCTATCCGCTGAAAGAGCATTCGGATGCAGCGACGGCGCTTGTCGAGGCGGTGGGCATCGGCGTCGTTCGTTCTTCCCTCAATGACGCGCGGCGTCTGTTTGCTTCGGTCGTGATGCTGCCCAAACACACGCTTGTCATCGAGCGCTGCCTGAACAATGTGGATGCGGCGGCGACGTATCCCGCTGCTGTCGTGGAAGAATTCGTCGACCTTTATAGGGATGACCCGACCGACGCCGACGAAGTGGATAACCGCTATTCGCTTCCTAAATGTTTCTTTGATTCAATCGTGGAGCGCGGTGAGGAAAGCTTATATGAAAACAGCGCCGTTGCGCACGGGAGTCAGCCGACGACCCTTTTGGACGAAAAGCCTTCAATCGGACGCGTCGAGCAACGCTCTTTACCACAGCTTGTCTTGCCGCGCCTTCTTCCTAAGGGCGGTGTGCTTGACGCTCCGTGCTTCTCCGCCTCGCAGATCGAAAGCTATCTCGAATGCCCGCAGAAATGGTTTTCGTCGCGACGGCTGCGTCTGGATGAGCTCGATGAGGGGTTTGGCGCTGTGGAGATGGGCGATTTCTCCCATTGTGCGCTAGAACGGTTCTATCGGCGCTTTCAAGATGAGGCCGCTCCCAAGGTCACCGTTGAGCTTTTGCCGCGTGCGCGCGCGATCATGCGCGAGGTCATCGATGCGCTCGTCTCCGAGCAGGCGGAGCGCGCGCCGTCCAGCAATCGACTGGTGCCGACGAACGAGCTGGAGCGTCGACAGGTTCAGGAGCTCGCATCGCGCCTTTTGTCATATCTCGACCGCGAGGCATGCTTGCTGCCCGGCTTCCGTCCGGCTCATTTCGAGTATGAAATACCGGTGACGGGGGCTGTCGATTATGCCGGATACAAGCTCATAGGCGCTATCGACCGCATCGACGTGGATGATTCAGGCCATGCGGTGATCATCGATTACAAGAGCACGCTCTCGGACGATTATGACTTGTACGACGCGCAGGGGGAAGAGCGCGGTGGCAAAGTGCAGGCGCTTATCTATGCGCAGGCGGTGCGCCGGCTTCTTGGCCTTGACGTGCTGGGCGCCATCTATGTGAGCTATGGCCGCGCTGCAAAGGTGTCGGGCGCTATTGACATGCGCCTCGAGCCGCTTCACGTGCCGGGCGTCAAGGCACAGGCGTGCACGTTTACGCACGGCCCTTTGTCGGATCTGCTCGATTCTACCGAGCAGCGTGTCGCCGAGGCCCTGGATAGGCTTCTTTCCGGCGATATCGCCCCCTGCCCTGCACGCAAGGGGGCATGCTCGTGGTGTCCCGAAATATCTTGTCCGCAACGACGAGGATAGACGGTATGGATTTCAGTACGTTCAAACCAGGACAGCTTGCCTGCGTGACGACGCTCGATGCGCCCGTTGCCGTGTCGGCGGGGGCGGGAAGCGGCAAGACGTTCACGCTCACCCAGCGTATTGCCTGGGCGCTCATGGAAGGGTCCGCTCAAAACGACGACAGCTTTTTGAACGGCATCGATGAGGTGCTTGCAATCACCTTCACCGAGAAGGCAGCGGGCGAGATCAAGGCTCGCGTGAAGAGCGTTCTGCGCGCCGAGGGCATGGCATCGGAGGCGCTCAAAGTCGACGCAGCGTGGATTTCGACCATCCACGGAATGTGCTCACGCATCCTTCATTCCCATGCGGTGCAGCTGGGACTCGACCCTTCGTTCGGAGTGCTTGACGAGGCACAGGCCAATCGCCTCATGGACGAGGCGATTGAGGAGGCGCTTGCCGGCGCGAACGAATTCGTTGAGCCGTGCGGAACGGACGCGCTGTTCGCGGAGTTCAGGGCGAGGTCGGGCGAAGCGTTCAACTCCTCTTCGGTGGAAGACATGGTGCGCACCCTGGTTCGCTGCGCCGTGGCAAGTCCTCGGGGTTTTTCCTGCTTTGCCGCGCAGCCGCCGGCGCGTTCGGCCGGGATGCTCCTGCGGGGCTTGACGGAGACGATGCGGGAGCTGCACGATTTGACGGTGGCGCAAAAGCCCGGCAAGACGCGCGATGCGTGGCTGCAGAAAGCCGAGGCGTTCCTCGAGGATGCGGATGCGGCGTTCGAATCCGGAGAAGTCGGGACGAAAGCGCTTATCGATCTTTTCGAGGCATGCCCTTTTCCTTCCGCCGGTTTTGGCGGAAAGGAATTCAAGGAGCGCGCCAAGGAGGCCCAGGGTGCATGCGTCGCGCTTGCGACGGAGGCGAAGCATCTCATTGCGCTGCCTCTTCTGGACGAGCTGATGGCGCTTTCCCATCGCGCCTTCGACGGGTATTGTCGACGCAAGCGCGATGCGGGCATGATGGACAACGACGACCTGCTCATCGAGACGGCAAGGGCGTTGGAACGCGACGATATAGCGCAGGAGTTCGCGGATAAGTTCAAGCTTGTCATGGTGGACGAATTCCAGGATACCGATCAGCTTCAGGTGGACATGATCACAAAGCTTTCGGGGCCGGGTGCGTGTCGCCTGTGCACGGTGGGCGATGCCCAGCAGAGCATCTATCGGTTCCGAGGTGCTGATGTGGCGGTGTACAAGCGTCGGCTCGACGCAGTGCGAAACGCCAATCCATCGGGCATGATTACGCTGCCTGACAACTTCCGCAGCCACGGTGACGTGCTCAAGTTCGTGGACCGCATTTTCGGGCAGCCCCAGGTGTTCGGTGACGAATTCATGTCGCTTGCCGCCTCGAGGAAAGAGCCGGTCAAGAATCCGTATCAAGGCGGCCGGCGCATCGACGTGCTTCTGACGACCCATCCAAGCAGGGGCGGCGTGAACAGCGCCCTGGCTCGTCGTATAGAGGCGGCGCGCATCGCTCGCCGTCTTTCCGAACTTCGCCAGGCCGGGCATCGAGCGGGAGACATGGCGGTGCTGCTAGGGCGCATGACCAACGCCGACGTATACGCTGATGCTTTGAGGGCGGAAGGGTTCGCATGCGTCATCGCGGGCGGGTCGGTGTTCGCTTCGGCTCCGGAGACGGGCATCATGCTCAGGTTGGCGCAGGTCATCGCTAATCCTCGCGCCACGGCGGCGCTTTTCGAGCTTTTGGCGAGCGACATGTTCGCTCTTTCGGCCGATGATTTCATCGAGCTGTCGACGAAGCTCGATGAAAAGCGCGGCGTGCCGCGGAGACGAGGCTTGTACGAGGGGTTCGTTGCCTTGGAAGATGCGGTTGATGCCGACGCTTGTGTGAGTGCTCCCTTGGCGCATGCGGTGAGCGTGGTGCGCGGGCTGGCGTCCAAGGCGGGTCGTGTGCCCATGGCACGCATCATGGAGGATGCCGTGCGCGCTTCGGGCTGGCTTGCCCGGTTGGATTCGCAGGGGGCAGAGGGGCTGTCTATCGCTGGAAACGTGATGAAGGCGATCCGCCTCGTGGGTGATATCGAATCCGACAATGCTTTCGGTCCCGCGGAAACCGTTCGTGCGTTCGAGGCGCATCTAGCGTTGTCCAAGGAGGCTCCGGGTGCGCTCTCGGCAAAGGGCGGTGACTTCGTGAGCATCATGACCGTACACGCGAGCAAAGGACTTGAATTCCCCATCGTGGCGGTTGCGGAGATGGAACGCGGCAAGAAGGGCGGGGGAGGAGGCCTTTCCTGCGAGGTGGTCGAGGGGAAGGCGTATGCCTCGCTTTTGCCCGATAAATCCGTTGCTGACCGTGGCGGCCTATGGGTGAACAAGAAGGCCCCGGAAGGATACGGGGTGCTTCCCGAATACATCGATGGTGCGTCCCCCGCGGATGTCGAGCATGCTTCCGACCCCCTGACGCGCGCCTGCGCGATGCGGGCTTACGCCGAGCAGCAGGAGGCTCAGGAGCGCAGGCGGCTTCTCTATGTCGCGCTTACGCGCGCAAAGGAGGCGCTCGTTTTCGCTATGACCACGACAGGCAGGGCGTCGGGCTTTACGTCCGGCGCGGATCACGGCGTCTACGACGACGTGCGCAGCGCACTGTGCGGCGTAGAGGACTTCGCTTCGGGGGATACGATGGTGGACTTCGGAGGGTCTACGCTGGCATTGGTGAGCAGGCTTGATGCGGCCGAAGAAGACGTCGTTTCTTTTCTGGGCGAAGACGCTTTGCTTGAGCTGTCGTCTCAGGCGAGTGCGACCGAGGACGATGGCGGGGAAGCGTCGGGTGCTGCGCATCCCGATGGAAAGCCTGCAGTGCCGTTTGCCATCCCCAATCTCGACGCGGAGGCGGACGATTCTTTCGAAGAGAGGCCGTGGAGGTCGAGCCGCCTTGACGTGACGAGCTATTCCGCACTTGCCCAAGGAGACGATCGTTCGGATGGTGGAGATGCCGTTTCAGGGGATGCTGCATGCGAGGGCGACGAGGACGATGCGTTTTGGGATGCGCTTTGCGCGAGCCTTTCCGCAGATGCGGATAAGGCGACCGACGTGGGCACGGCGTTCCATCTCCTGGCTCAGCGCATGGTGGAGAGCAGGGAGGGCAATCGCCTTGTCGTGCCTGATGGCCAGGCAATCGACCGCGTTGCCATGCGCCATGGATTGGGAAGCTGCGCAAAAGGCCGCCTGGAAAAGGCCCTGCGCCGATGGGCGGCGAGCGACATAGCAACAGACGTGGCCCAGCGCGCCTTCATGTGCGCCGAGGTCCCGTTCTTTGTGGAAGTGGGTGCGAGCCTGGGAGGCGCGTCGTTCTATCTCGAAGGATCAATCGACCTTTTCGCTTACGACGCGCAGGGCTCGGGTCGGGCGTGCATCGTGGACTACAAGACAGGCGGTTCGCCCGATGAGAGCGATTCGCTCCTTGAGACAAAGCATGAGCTTCAAGCGGTCTGCTATGCCTACGCAACGCTTTTGCAGGGATACGGCTCTGTGGACGCGACGTTCGTGCGCGTGGAGCAGGAACGCCGTGATGCTTCGGGTCAGCCCCAATGTGTCCGCTACCATTTCGATGCGTCCGACCTTCTTATGCTCGAGAAGCGCATCGTTGACGCTTACGCACAAAGCGGCGGGAAATAAGGAGTGCATCATAGCGACGCCTCGTGCGTATCGAATTGTCGATATGCATGAGGCGTATAGCAGCTTTATAACGCGTGGGGCTACTTTCCCAGTTCTTCCTTGAGGAGGGGAATAAGCTTTTCAAACGTGTGATCGACCGATTTTTTCTTGAGTTCGCATTCCCAGATCACATGAACGTGCCAGCCATCAGCCTGCAGCGCCTCGAGGTTGCGCGCATCCCGTTCCACGTTGCGCTTGAACTTGGGAATCCAGTAGTCCTGGTTCGACTTGGGCATCGATGGATTGCAGTGTGGGCAGCGGTGCCAGAAGCACCCGTTAATCATGATGCACACGCGCTTTCCAGGCCAGGCCACATCAGGCCTTCCGGGCGCCTTCCACTGCAGTCGATAGCCATCCAGGCCCGCCTCGCGAAGCTTTTGCCGCACAATCAGCTCGGGCTTGGTGTCTTTGCCCTTGTTGCCCCGCATGCTGTTGCGCACCGCCTGAGGTATAGCGGCAAGAGGACGAGCCGGCGCGGCAAGCAACGCGCGCGTCGATCGGCTGGAAGAAAGCGTGAGGGAACGATGCTCTTTCCGTGCGGCAACGTGCCACGGCCCCTTTCTGCCGGATTTCCTGATGCGATACGGCATGGGCTTGTCGCCGCGACCCATGCGCTCGGCGCAGGCGCGGCAGAGCGCGGCGGTTCTCGTGGGGTCGAATCGCTTCGTGCGCCAACTCGTGGGTGCATCCGCGCTGTTATTCCGCGTTGCCACGGGAACCCTTTATATAGGAGATGATGAACGAGATGCCCGCGACGGTGAGCGCAAAGCCCAGGCCCGTATAGAAGAAGGCGATGAACCATTCGGGCAGCACGCCGCTCATGCGCAGTGCGATGCCGCCACCCATCATGATTGCCATGATGATATAGCCCTTACGGTCGAAAAAGTGCCAGATGTGTTTGCGGTCTTCTTCAAACCCGCGGATGCGCTCCGCATGCTTGCGCACAAGCTTCTGGAACACGAACACGTGGAAGAGGATGAAGACTACCAACGTGAGCGCGAGCACCCACCACACGAGGTGATCGTGCGTGATGACGCCCACACCGATGTTGGCGATATTGCCGCCCGCCACAATCCAAACGATGCCGGCGACCAGAAGGAGCTTTTCGGTCGAGATTTTCATGGGCGCGATTATAAGCCCTTCGCTGCGGAATGGCGCGGTTGGGGTCCAAGCCGGGCGGTTATGCGCGAAACAAACGGATTTGCGTTTCCCCGGACAAGCCTCTGGCTTTGTGTGAACGACGCGAGGTTGCGCTGCAAGCCGCTTGCCTTTTCGCAGCCCGTTCACCGAGCATGCGCGCACGGATATGCGCGCAAGGCACTTTGCCCGCCTAAAGCGTCGCGTCCTGCTGATAATATGCCCTACGTTCCGGTTTCAACCGAAGGGGCGATTGCGCCCTGAGTATGGGGGTTATGCGAAGGCGCGCGTCGTGCTGCGCTCGCATCGTGCATGCCATAAAAGAACAGGAGTGAAATATGGCGAGGGAACTCAAGTCCATGGACGGAAACAACGCCGCCGCGTATGTTTCCTATGCGTTCACCGAGGTCGCTGGCATCTATCCGATCACGCCGTCGAGCCCGATGGCCGACTTTGTCGACCAGTGGGCGGCAAACGGCAAGAAAAACATCTTCGGCACCACTGTCAAAGTGTGCGAGATGCAGTCCGAAGGCGGCGCTGCCGGTACGGTTCACGGCTCGCTCGCCGCAGGCGCCCTTACCACGACGTATACGGCATCCCAGGGTCTGCTGCTCATGATTCCCAACATGTACAAGATCGCGGCGGAAATGCTTCCGGCTGTGTTCCATGTGAGCGCCCGTACGGTTGCGACGCATGCGCTGAGCATCTTCGGCGACCATTCTGACGTCATGGCATGCCGCCAGACCGGTTTCGCGATGCTGGCCGAGACGAACGTCCAGGAAATTATGGACCTCTCTGCCGTCGCTCATCTCGCCGCCATCAAGGGCGGGGTTCCGTTCATCAACTTCTTCGACGGATTCCGCACCTCCCATGAGGTCCAGAAGATTGCCGTCTGGGATTACAACGACCTGGCGGAGATGTGCGACATGGACGCCGTGAAGGCGTTCCGCGCCCATGCCCTCAACCCCGAGCGTCCGTCTATGCGCGGCAGCCATGAGAACGGCGACATCTTCTTCCAGCACCGCGAGGCGTGCAACACGCACTATGCGGCTCTGCCCGCCGTGGTCGAAGATTACATGCATCAGGTGAATGCCAAGCTGGGCACCAACTACGAGCTGTTCAACTACTACGGTGCCCCCGACGCTGAGCGTGTGATCGTGGCCATGGGCTCGTTCTGCGATGTGGTGGAAGAGGTCGTGGACTACCTCAACGCCCAGGGCGAGAAGGTGGGCCTGGTGAAGGTGCGTCTGTACCGTCCCTTCGTGACCGACAAATTCGTGGCAGCGCTGCCTAAGACCGTCAAGAAGATCGCGGTCATGGACCGCACCAAGGAGCCTGGCAGTGTGGGCGAGCCTCTGTACATGGACGTGGTCAACGCGCTCGTGCAGGAAGGCGTTAGCGGCCTGAAGGTCTGCGGCGGCCGCTACGGCCTGAGCTCCAAGGACACGCCGCCTTCGTCGGTGTTCGCTATCTACAAGGAGCTTGAGAAGGACGAGCCTGCGCGCGAGTTCACGGTGGGCATCGTGGACGATGTGACCCACCTGTCGCTTCCCGAAGATCCCGTAAGCCCCAATACGGCAGCTGCCGGCACCATCGAATGCAAGTTCTGGGGTCTGGGCGGCGACGGCACCGTGGGCGCCAACAAGAACTCCATCAAGATCATCGGCGACCACACCGACAAATACGTGCAGGCGTACTTCCAGTACGACTCCAAGAAGACCGGCGGTGTTACCGTAAGCCATCTGCGCTTCGGCGATTCCCCCATCAAGAGCGCTTACTACATCAACAAGGCCGACTTCGTGGCGTGCCACAACCCGTCGTATGTGACGAAGGGCTTCCGCATGGTGCAGGACGTCAAGCCTGGCGGCGTGTTCATGATTAACTGCCAGTGGACGCCCGAAGAGCTCGATCACCATCTGGACGCCGAGGCAAAGCGCTATATCGCCGCCAACGACATCCAGCTCTACACCATCAACGCCATCGACCTCGCCATCGAGATCGGCATGGGCAAGCGCACCAATACCATCCTGCAGTCCGCGTTCTTCTCGCTGGCGGGCGTTATTCCCCAGGACGACGCTATCAAATATATGAAGGATGCGGCAACCAAGTCCTACATGAAGAAGGGCCAGGAGATGGTCGATCGCAATCATAAGGCGATCGATTTGGGCGCGAGCGCATATACCCGCATCGAGGTGCCCGCCGAATGGGCTAACGCCACCGACGAGGATGCCGCCGTTGAACTCAAGGGTCGCCCCGAGCTTGTCAAGCAGGTGCGTTCGGTCATGGAGCCTGTGGGCAACATGAATGGCGACAGCCTGCCCGTGTCTGCGTTCGTGGACTATGCCGACGGCCAGTTCGAGCAGGGCGCTGCCGCCTACGAGAAGCGCGGCGTTGCCGTCAGCGTTCCCGTGTGGGATCCTGAGAAGTGCATCCAGTGCAACCAGTGCTCGTACGTGTGCCCGCATGCGACCATCCGCCCCTTCGCGCTGACCGCCGAGGAGGCAGCCGCCGCTCCCGAGTCGTGCATCCTGGTTCCCGCCAAGGGCAAGGGCGCGGCCGATTTGCAGTACACCCTCGTCATCTCGCCGCTCGACTGCATGGGCTGCGAAGTGTGCATCGGTCAGTGCCCCAGCGGCTCGCTCTCCATGGCGCCCGCGGAGAGCCAGCTGCCCCAGCAGGCCGCGTTCGGCTATTGCGTGGAGAAGGTTGCTCCCAAGCCGCAGCTCGAGGATGCGACGGTCAAGGGCAGCCAGTTCAAGCAGCCTCTGCTCGAGTTCTCCGGAGCTTGCGCCGGCTGCGCCGAGACCGCGTATGCGCGTCTGGTCACGCAGCTGTTCGGCGACCGCATGTATGTGGCCAACGCCACCGGTTGCTCTTCGATTTGGGGCGGTCCTGCCGCTACCTCGCCTTACACGGTGAACAAGGACGGCCATGGTCCTGCTTGGTCGAACTCCCTGTTCGAAGACAACGCCGAGCACGGTCTGGGAATGCTGTTGGGCTATGAGGCTGTTCGCGACACGCTGGTCGCTCGTACCGAAAAGCTGCTTGCCGCCGAAGGCGCTCCCGCTGAGGCGAAGGAAGCCGCTCAGGCATGGCTCGACTCCCGCGCCGACGCCGAGGCAAGCAAGACGGCTGCCGCCGCCTATATCGCCGAGCTCGAGAAGATCGCGGCGGGCGAGTGCGCAGAAGGTGCCGCCAACGCGCAGGCGATTCTGGATAACAAGGAATACCTGACCAAGAAGAGCGTCTGGATCTTCGGTGGCGACGGCTGGGCCTACGACATCGGTTACGGCGGTCTGGACCACGTGCTTGCTTCCGGCGAGGATGTGAACGTGTTCGTGTTCGATACCGAGGTGTACTCCAACACCGGCGGCCAGGCTTCCAAGGCTTCCAACATCGGCCAGGTTGCTCAGTTCGCCGCTGCCGGCAAGGATATCAAGAAGAAGAGCCTTGCCGAGATCGCTATGGCTTATGGATATGTGTACGTGGCGCAGGTTGCCATGGGCGCCAAGCCCGCGCAGACCGTCAAGGCCATCGCCGAGGCCGAGGCCTATCCCGGACCCTCGCTGATCATCGGCTACAGCCCCTGCGAGATGCACTCCATCAAGGGTGGCATGGCCAACTGCCAGGATGAGATGAAGCGTGCGGTTGATTGCGGCTACTGGAACCTGTACCGCTTCAATCCTGCGGCGCCGGCCGGCAAGAAGTTCATCCTCGACTCCAAGGAGCCTGCGGGCGGATACCGCGACTTCCTGATGAACGAGGCACGCTACAGCCGTCTGACCCGCGAGTTCCCCGATCGCGCCGAGAACCTCTTCGAGCGCAGCGAGGAAGCGGCCATGGAGCGTTACCAGCACTTGGTTGACCTCAAGGCGATGTACGACAAAGAATAGCTTTCTCTAAGGGGGAAGAGGAGGGGAGGTTTCCCCTCCTCTTCCCCCTTAGGAACCCCTATCTCCTC
>NZ_CALUMA010000096.1 GCF_944321625.1 uncultured Slackia sp. | reverse complement strand
AAAGGTAATTTCGATTTCGCGATCTGCAATGAGCGAAGCCGCCATCAGTGCGCCGTCCCTTCCCGAGCAGCGCGCCATTGGCGCCTTCTTCCGCGACCTGGACGACCTCACCGCACTTCACCAGCGTGAGCATGTTGTCGTCTGCGGCTCGCGCAGGTTGTCTGGCTTTCTGTTAGCAGATATTAGAAGCGCTGGCGATAATTCCAATCAAATGCCAATATGCTAGATCAAAACGATGCGTGCATTCAAATATTGCCTCTTGTCAGCGCGGACACTCAATTTAGAGGAGGTTGAAAATGGCGCACGAGGTTTGCCGCACTGATGCGTTTTGCGATTACTATAAGCAGTGGATTACCGTTTACAAAGAAGGCGCGGTAAGGAAGGTGACACTGAAAAAGTACCATCTTACCCAGGACTGGCTTGAAAAACTCATACCGGACCTGGCGATAGAGGATCTGGACAGGCTGGCATACCAGCGCCTCCTAAACGCATATGCCGAACAGCATGAGCGCCAGACGGTTATGGACTTTCATCACCAACTTAAAGGGGCAATTCTCGATGCGGTAGACGAAGGACTGCTGGATCGAGATCCCACCAGAAAAGCAATCGTAAAAGGCAAGTCTCCCCGTGAGAAGAAGAGCCGCTACCTTAATCAGTTTGAGCTTCATAAGCTGTTGGAGTGTCTTGAGCTGGGTCCCTGTATCTCCTGGGATTGGCTCATTCTCCTTATCGCGAAGACCGGTCTAAGATTTTCGGAGGCTTTGGCGGTAACTCCTAAAGATTTTGACTTTTCGCGTCAAACGCTCTCTATTGACAAAACGTGGGATTATAAAGAGGGAACAGGCTTCCTTCCCACAAAGAATAGATCCTCTGTGAGGAAAGTGGCAATTGATTGGCAGCTTATAGTTCAATTCTCGGAGTTGGTGAAAGGGCTGCCTGAGGATAGTCCGATTTTTGTTGGGGGCAAGGTTTACAACTCGACAGTCAATAGCATATTGGCTCGTCGTTGCACCCAGGCTGGAGTGCCCGCGATTTCTATCCATGGATTGAGGCACACTCATGCTTCGCTTCTTCTCTTTGCCGGGGTGTCAATTGCGAGCGTGGCGAAGCGCTTGGGGCATTCGAGCATGAATACGACGCAGAAAATATATCTCCACATCATCCAGGAGCTTGAGAACAAGGATATTGATTTGGTGATGAGGTCTCTGTCGAGTCTCACGTAGTTCTGTTATTGGCGAAGTCGGTGCTGGCAAGGGGCTTGCGATTGGAAAAGGCTATGCGATGCACGATGGGCGGCTAACCGATAATGCTACGATAGCCATGCTTTGTCACCACGAGATGATCAAGCACTTCTATACCCATCAACGTGCCAATTTCCCTGAGTTTTCTAGTTACGCTTTCATCCTCCGCCGATGGCTCAAGGCTGCCACTTGGATGATTGTGGGCTAAGATGATCGAGGCGGCTCGGTCCTCGATGGCCTTAGCAAATATTTCGCGTGGGTGAACAATGCTCTGATCGAGTGTCCCTACAAAAACTATAGAGCTGTCGATAAGTCTGTTTGCGCCGTCGAGTGTAACAACGGCAACGCATTCCTGCCTCTTGTTTCTCAGGCATCCAAGTTGCTCGAATGCGGCTTGAGGGCTCTTGATTGTTGGTCGGTCGGCGGGCACGAGATAACGACGGCCGAGCTCAAAAAGGGCAACGATCTCCGATGTTTTTGCTGGCCCCATCCCCGGAATAGCCAGAACCTCTTGATAGGAAACAGAGCTGCCTTTTTCTTCCAGCAGTTTGAGCAGACGTTTAGCGATTTGCTCCGCCGACGATTGTTTATTACCACTACCGATCAGGATACGCAGCAGCTCCACATCGGTGAGATTCCCTGCACCGAAGTGCTCAAGTTTTTCTCGGGGCATGAGTCCGCTCATTTGCGCATCTCGCTTTCATCGCAGTCTGCATTGGGCGAGAGCATAGCGCATTATTTCGGATGGCGCTTCCTTGAAGGGGCGGGCGAAAAACGACGATAATAGTGCACGTTCCAAGTGGGATGCGGAATGAAGGCGGCGTTGTGCTGCGACAACTCAAATGAGCCCCTGGCAATTTCTCTTGAAAATAATAGTAGCATTTCATCAGGTAAAACATAAAAATCACCGCATTCTGGTGACAACGTTTTGTCGCGGATGCGCGTATGCTTTGCAGCGCTGTAGAAGATTTCGGCCGCCTTGCGGGAGGCGGGGCGGCTGACTCAAACAGAAGAAGGGGGAACAATGCGAGAAGCGACAACGATGACCCGTCGCACGTTCGCCAAGGCAGCCGGGCTTGCCGGCTTGGCCGCTGCGGGCGCGGGCGCGTCGAGCGGACTGTTCGGCGAGGCGCCCAAGGCGTTCGCCGACGAAGAGGCGTCCGACGAGCAGATCGTCTACACGCACTGCCACGTCAATTGCGGCGGCGCGTGCGTGCTGCAGTGCCACGTGAAGGATGGCGAACTCGCCTACGTGGAGTCCGATACCGCCGGCAGCTCCGAGTTTGGCGGCGTCCAGGCGCGTGCGTGCCTGCGCGGCCGTTCTATCCGCCGTTGGCTGGGAAGCGACGAGCGCCTGAACTATCCCATGAAGCGCGTCGAGGGCACCAAGCGCGGCGACGGCAAGTACGAGCAGATTTCTTGGGACGAGGCCCTGGACACCATCGCCAGCGAGATGAAGCGCATCCGCGAGACCTACGGTAGCGAGTCCATCTTCATCCAGGAATGCTCCGGCGTCGAGCAGAACATCATGATGAACAATCCGTTCTTCCGCCTGTCCAATCTGCTGGGTGGCGAGGTGACGCGTTACGGCAGCTATTCCAGCGCCTCCATCAGCTTCGGTGCGTACCCGTATGTGTACGGCGGCTCGTGGGGCAACCGCTCGTTCAAGACGCTGCAGGACGGCGAGCTCGTAGTCATGTTCGGCTTCTCGCCCAACGACATGCGCATGGCGGGTGACGGCCCGGGATACGACCTCGCCGTTGCCATGGAGCAGAAGGGCGTGCGCGTCATCAACATCGATCCGCGTCGCACCGAAACGTGCACCAATCTGGGCGCCGAGTGGATTCCTATCGTCCCCGGCACCGACGCCGCATTGGTGGCCGCGCTCGCACATGAACTGATCGCGAACAATCTCATCGACACCGAATTTGTGAACAAATACGTCGTCGGCTTCAACGAGGACACCATGCCTGAGGACGCCAAGGGCCAGCATCTTTCTTATTACGATTACGTGAAGGGCACCGGCTACGATATGGTGGAGAAGACTCCCGAATGGGCAAGCGCCATCACCCGCATCCCCGCCGAGCGCATTTCGCAGCTGGCGCAGGAGATTGGCACTGCCAAGCCCTGCTTCATCTGCCAGGGCCTGGGCATGCAGCGCCACGCCAATGGCGACAACGCGTCGCGCTCCGTCATGGCGCTCGCGCTCATGGTGGGCCAGGTGGGCAAGCCCGGCACCACGTCCGGCGGCACCATCGGCAACGGCGGTATCGGCCTGTCTAGCCTGCCTACCGGCGACAACCCCGTTACCGTGCAGTTCCCGCAGTACCTGTGGCCCGAGGCCATTCGCGACGGCGAGAAGCTGACCGCCACGCATGACGGCATCAAAGGCGCCGACAAACTCAACGTGGGCATCAAGATGCTGATCAACTACGGCAACAACATGATGGCCAACCAGAACGGCGACATCAACACCACCACCGATATCCTGCGCGACGAGAGCAAGTGCGAGTTCATCCTGCAGTACGACGTGGCCTGGACCGATTCGTGCAACTGGGCCGACATTGTGCTGCCCGACCTCACGCCGCAGGAAACCTACAGCCTTTCCGCCGCTGGCGAGTGCAACGACATCGCGGGCATCCGCTTTGGCCAGCCGCTCTACGAGCCCAAGTTCGAGCGTCGCGAGATTTACGAGGTGTGCGCCGAGCTGGCCGAGCGCCTGGGCGTGGGCGACGAGTTCACCGACGGCGGCCTGACCCGTGAGGACTGGTGCCGTCGTCAGTACGACGAACTGGTGGAAACCGTGGGCGACACCTACGATATGCCCACCTACGACGAGGGCGTTGCCATGGGCGCGTTCTCCTACGACATCGCTCCCTCCATGGACAACGACCCGTTCATCGACGACCCCGAGGCGAACCCGCTGACCACCGTGACTGGCAAGGCGCAGATTTACTCGCCCGAGATCGCTGAGATGGCCAAGACCTGGACGCTCGACGAGTCCGAGAAGAACGCCATCACGGCCATCCCGACCTACGTGCCCGGCCCCGACAGCGCCGACGACGTGACCGACGAGTTCCCCTTCCAGTTCGTGGACTTCCATCACAAGTGCACGACGCACTCCACCTATGCTCACAACCCCGTGGTGCAGGAGATGGCCCCGTTCCAGGCGTGGATCAACCCCATCGACGCCGAGCGCATGGGTATCAGCGATCTGGACACGGTACGACTGACCAGCGCGCAGGGCAGCATGATCACGCAGGCCAAGGTGACCAACCGCATCATGCCGGGCGTCATCATGCACGCGCAGGGCTCGTGGCACAGCGCGCCCGCCGAGGGCGACCGCACCGATACCGGCCGCTGCACGAACACCCTCACCAGCCGCCAGCGCAACCCGATTTCCAAGGGCACTGGCCAGCACAGCCTGATCTGCGCTATCGAGAAAGTGGAGGAGTAAGCCATGACGCAATACGGTTTCTACTTCGACGCCACGCGCTGCACGGGCTGCAAGACGTGCGAGGCCGCGTGTCGCGACTACCATAACCTTGACCTGGGGACCACGTTCCGTCACGTGTACGAGCTTGAGGGCGGCGGCTGGAACCAGGCCGAAGACGGCACCTGGACCACCGATTCGTTCACGTATTACACGTCGTTCGCGTGCCAGCACTGCGACGATCCCGCCTGCATGCACGTGTGCCCGACGGGCGCCATGCACAAGGACGAGAACGGCATCGTAAGCGTGGATACGGGACGCTGCATCGGTTGCGGCTACTGCCATATGGCGTGTCCCTACGATGCGCCGTTCGTCGATCGTGCCAAGGGCCATTCGGTGAAGTGCGACGGCTGCAAGGACCGCATCGCCGAGGGCAAGCAGCCCATGTGTGTGGAGGCATGCTCGATGCGCGCTCTGCAGTTTGCGCCGGTCGACCAGCTGCCCGAGGGCGAGCGTGCCGCTGTGGCGCCGCTGCCCGATCCTGAGCTTACTAAGCCCAACCTGTATATCAAGAATTGTGCGGCGGCGCATGCCGTGGGCGATACGTCCTGCCGCGTCGCTAACGAAGCGGAGGTGAAGTAGACATGGGCAACGGATTCTCCGAAGCCGCGCTGGCGGTATTCACCACCTTGGCCCCGATGGGCGCCTGCGCGTTCATCGTCTTGTGTGCGGCGTGCTTCAAGGGCGCTTTCGAGGGCGTAGCCGCCAAGACGCTCGACAAAGCTGCGTTCTTGCCGCTCGTCGTGGTTGCCGTCGGATTCATCGGCGCGTTTTTCCACCTGGCCAGCCCGCTGAACGCGTTCTTCGTGTTCATGGGCGTGGGAAGCTCCCCTCTGTCCAACGAGGTCACGGTGGGCGTGGTGTTCTTCGTTCTGGCCGCCGTGTACTGCATCCTGGCTGTGGCCGGCAAGCTTTCCGCCGGCGCACGCAAGGGCCTGCTCGTCGCCGTGAGCGTGATGGCGGTCGTCTTCTCTGTGTTCTGCGGCCTGGCGTACACCATGTACACCATCCCCACGTGGGATACGCCTGCGTCCGTCGTGCAGATGCTGGGCTATGGCCTTTTGGGCGGCGGCATTCTTGGCCTGCTCACGCTTGCTCTGGCGGATGCGGAAATCGCTCGTGAAAACGCGATGGCGGGTGCCGCGTTGAGCATCGCCGGTTTGGTGATCGGCGTTGCTGGATTCGCCTGGCAGATCATGGCGGCGCAGTCTACCGCCAACATCTGGGGCACTGCCGCTGACCAGGTGCCCGCAATCTGGGGCCTGTTCGGTGCGCTTGCCGTGTGCGGCATCATCGGTGCTGCTGTCGCGGGAACCTCCCGCAAGAAGCCCGTCCCTGCGGCGCTCGCTGCAGCCGTGGTGGTTGTTGCCGTGGGCATCTTCTTCGCCCGCATCGGCTTCTACGGTTTGTATATGTCGGTGGCGCTCTAGCTGCTGCGCATATGGCCCGGTCGTTCATTCGGCCGGGCCTTTCTGCTTTCTGTGGAAATAGCGTCGTATCGACGGCTTATATCGCGAAATCGCGCATGTAAACCGTCGATACGACGCTATAACAATGGTGCCTGTCAGTCGTTTGCGCTTGGCATGGTAGGATGACACACATGGAAATGGCGTTCAGCGAAATATCATTGGTGGTGTTCACGGCGATTGCTCCGGCCGGTGCGGTGGGGTATGTCCTCATGGCGCTCGTGGCCCGTTTTGCGCGCGACGCGAAGGTGGGGGAGCGCGCCGACCGGTTTCTGGTCATCCCTCTCTTGCTGGCGCTTGTGGGGCTTATTGCCTCGGCCACTCATCTGGGCACGCCGGCGAACGCGCTCTACGTGATTACGGGCCTCGGTCGCTCGCCGCTTTCCAACGAGGTCGCATCTGCGGCGGCGTTTCTGGCGCTCGGCGGTGCATATTGGATCCTGGCCTTCCCCTACCGTCAGCGCACGGCTCCCAAGACTGCATTGCTTGTGGCGAGCGTGACTGCCGCGGCGGCATTCGTGCATTTCGTTTCGCGCGCCTATGCCGTGGAAAGCATCGTGACCTGGGATAATCCTATTGCGCCGTTCACACAGTGGGCCTGCGCCATCGCGGCGGGAGCAATGGTGGCGCTCGTGGGATTGCGCGCCGCCCGATTCCCGGTAGGCCGCAAGCTTGCGGTGGCGTTGACTGCCGCATCGGCTCTGGCTGCCGTAGCGTGCGTGTGCCTCTTGGCTGCCGAGCTGCAGATTGTGTCCGACATGCGCACGGTCACGACGAACGCGGCCGACATGGCGCCCCTTCTCACGATGCAGATCGGTGTGTTCGTGGTTTTGGCGGCGGCGGGAATAGTGTGTGCATGCGTGAATGAGAGGCGCTCCGGTGCATCGGGCGAAGGCCGCGTCGAAGGAGAGGCCGAATCGGCGCGCAAGACCAACGCGGAAGCGTCCGCGGGGGCGCGCAGCAGCCGCGTGGGAAGGGGCACTGCGACCGCGAGCGTCAACGCAGGGGCAAGGTCCTCGCTGCGAGCGCTGGCCCTGCCCATCGCGGCCACGATTCTCCTGCTTGCGGCCTGCTTCATCGTACGCTTCGCGTTCTACGCCATGTATATGACCGCGGGAATATAGGAAGCCATCCCTTCAAAGAAAAATTGAAGCTCCCATTCTCTCCCTGGTGAATCGTTTGCCGGCCTTACCATAGTCAATACCTATGCCCGCAGCTCAATAACACTGCGCGCACGACTGACAGAACGTTCGTCTAGGAAGCGCACACATGAACATCAACCAGGTGAGATATTTCGAGGCCGCTCTCGAGGAGGGGAGCTTTTCTGCCGCCGCCCGCGCGCAGTTCGTGACCGTTCAAGCGGTATCCAAGGCCATCGCTGATTTGGAACGCGAATTGGGCCAGCCCCTGTTCATTCGCGAAAACCGTTGCGTGCGCCCCACCGAATTCGGCCTGGCGTTCCACGTTAAGGCGCTGCCGGTGCTTGCCGCGTTTGAGAACCTGGAAACGTTCGCTGAAACCTACGGCGAAGATGAAGACCCGCGCCCCATGCGCATGTTGCTGTGCGCGCCGCCGTTTCCCAATAGCGAAGTGGTGGTTCCCAATATCGCAGCGCTTTTGGGCAAGGCGGTGGGCATCGAGGTGACGATGGGCCTGTCCAACTCCCAGGACGGCGTGGCGGCGCTATTGTCC
This sequence comes from uncultured Slackia sp., assembly GCF_944321625.1. Classification (GTDB taxonomy): domain Bacteria; phylum Actinomycetota; class Coriobacteriia; order Coriobacteriales; family Eggerthellaceae; genus Slackia. Next base: position 14,959 of record NZ_CALUMA010000096.1, on the reverse strand, counting down.
GAGCAGGTGGATGCCATCATCACCATTGGCAAATGCGAGCACCGAGGCATCGAGTGCGTGCCGGTGGGTACTATGCAAACCGGCATCGCGGTGCTCGAATCGCATCCCCTGACGAAAAAAGCGGCAGTGAGCATCGAAGATCTGAATCCGTATACCGTGCTCCTGGCAAGCGAGTTCGATGATTTCGCGCAGTCGATCATGTCCATCTACCGCGAATGCGGCCTTGAGTCGGAATGCGTGAAGGTGAGCACCAAGGATACGGAGTTCGAGCTCGGGCGCTTCATGGAGGAAGGCGGCTACGTGTTCTGCGCCAACATTCCGCCCCTGTTCAAAGACATGGATGACCTGGCCATGGTGCCCATCGACCAGGAGCATGTGGAGCCCGTGCCCATCTGCATCTGCACGCTCAAGGGCAAAAACGTGCCGCAGTACAAGGCGCTCGTGCGTATGGCCTCAAGCCCGGCCGTACTCATGTCCATCATGTAGCACCCCCAATTGTTAGAGGTGAGAGCGCCCTCGCCTTCAATATTTGGTTGAATTATTGACCGCCTGAAGTGTTTCTGCGATGCTATGCCAGTTTTTATCACCCTTAAAGAAAGTGAGTGCTACATGTCTGGTGCACGCAAGGCGCTTAAAATTATGTCGATTCTGACCATCGTCATGGCAATCATTCAAATCATCACCGCTGGGTTGATCGTGTTCGGCTCGTCGTTCATGGTGGGCATGCAGGAGGCGGAGCTCGACGGCACGACGGTTGACGTCGGGGTCGCGCTTATGGGCGTGGGCATCATGGCTCTGGTGTCGAGCGTCGTTTCCCTGATCGTGGGCATCCTGGGCGTGCGTGGCGCGAACGATCCCACCAAGATCGGCCCCTACAAGATTATCGCCATCATCGGCCTGGTGCTGTGCATCCTCCAGGCGGCGATGTTCCTGTTCACCGGTCAGATTGCCTCTTACGGCATCAGCGGCGTGCTCTCGCTCGTGTTCGTTGCCGTGCTGGTGTTCCTGGCGTTCAAGATCGAGAAAGAGGGCAAGCAGGCGTAAATCCGCCGAGCAAGCGAATAGTGGCAAGGCGCGGGCCCGTTGGGGGTTCGCGCCTTTCGTCGTTTTGCGGCACAATAGCGAGGTCATGAAAACAGACGGACGGTGAGAGGGCTAACGGGAATGGGCGACGGCCAAAAGCAGACGAAGCATCGCGCCTCGAAGGGTGCTCGCGGCGTGCGCACTTTTGCGCCGACGCCCTTGCGCGAGCGCATGTTTGAGATCGTGGAACGCGCAAGGCCCGGTGACGGGGTAAGCCGCGCGTATGACGTGTTCATCGTGGCCGTCGCCATCATAAGCATCGTTCCGCTCATGTTCACCCCGCAAACCATGAGCCCTGAACGCGCTGCATTCGTCACCGCGCTCGATGTGGCTTGCGCTTATGTGCTGGCGTTCGACTATCTCATGCGGTGGATGACGCACGACATCAGGCGGGGCGAGCGTGGCGTGGGCGCCTTTATCAGGTATCCCTTCACGCCCATGGCGATCGTCGACCTACTCTCCATCCTCCCTTCGCTCGGCGTTCTGCCGGCGAATTTCATGTTCCTCCGCGCGCTGCGTGTGGTCAGGATATTCCGCTATTGGCGGGGGCTTTCTATCATCGCGCGTGTGTTCGCCGCCGAGAGCCGCACACTGCTTTCGGTGCTGGCCATCGCGCTCGTGTACATTTTCGTGAGCGCGCTCATGATGTTCGTGAACGAGCCGCAGATATTCGGCAGCTTTTTCGATGCCCTGTACTGGGCGACCACGGCGCTTACCACGGTGGGGTACGGCGATATCACGCCCACTACCGATGCCGGCAAGGCCGTGTCGATGGTGTCATCGCTGTTCGGCGTGGCCGTGATTGCGCTTCCGGCAGGCATCGTGACCGGTGGATTTTTGGAGCAGATGCGCCTTGAACAGGGGAGCAAGGCCGAAAACGCGCCTGCTCCAACGCGCGGCGCCATCGTCATGCAGGGGGAAGGCAGCAAGGGCCAGGCTCGTAGGACGCACGGCGGACGCACGGCCGATGACGCCGTGTTCTCATGGACGAGCGTGCGCGTGGTGAATGCCGCAAAGGAGCGCCTGGTTTCGTTGCTGCGCCGCGCCGGTGGAGCGGACCATGCCGAGGCGGCTGGGGCCTCGGATGCGCAAGGAAGAGAGAAAGCACCGCGCCGATCGGTGCGCGTCTGGCTCCACGAAGGCCTGAGATCCCATCCGCGCATCGAGGTGTACGGGCTTGTTATGCTCGCGTGCTTCGGGCTGAACATCGCATGCTACGAGATCGCCGCCGCCCTTGGCTTACCGCTGTGGCTCGATACGACGGGAACCGCGCTCGCCGCCGTGCTGCTTGAGCCGGCGGCCGCCCTCATCGTGGGATTCGCGAACAATCTGGTAATTGCGATTCAGCTCGGCAGCGCCGGTGACTTGCTCTATTACTCGCTCTCGGCGATCGTCGCGCTTACGTACGGCATCTTGTTGGGTCCTGGCCGCAAGAGGGAGCCTCAGCTAGCGCTCATCACGCTGGCTGTGGTGGGCATAGGCGGCGGGCTTTTTGCCATCGGGCTCGCATGGCTGGTTTCGGCGAGCCAGATAACCGCGAGCGAGGATCGCTTCTACTATGCCGTGCTTTCGGCGGTCGGCCTTCCGCAGGGCTATGCGGTTTTCTGGGCGCTTTTGATCGGTAAGATCCTCGACAGCATTGCCGTGTTTGTTATCGTGTCGGCTCTTGCGCGCGGCGTGCACAAGAGTCCGCTCGGATCGCTTCTGCGCAGTGTGCGGAAAATGCCTCGAAAAGGCAGAAAGGAACGATGGGCTGCGGGTCGCGCGGGCGAAGGCGGGTCATCAATCGCTCTAGCAGCTGGCGAGGGCGTGCGACCCATCGAGCGTACGGGTGCCGCCTTGGGGCACGCGCAGGGCGATGCCGCTTTGAGAGGCGTAACGGATGGCCCCAGTTCTCGAAGTCTCCCGACAAGCGAGGGCACGTCGCGCAGCCATCCGCCTGTGCGACGTGCCGCAGGGGTTCTTGCTCCGGGAGGGCGGGCTGTGTCGGTCAAGAGAAGACGGCCGCGCGGCAATCGCCACGGCTGACAAGGGGTTATGGCGAGGTTGCCCATCATTCAAATAATTGTTGATGCAAGCAATTTCTTCTCTTCTATAGGGGCGCGTCCCTTATAATTCTTGCTTTACATAGTAAAGCGCGGATGCTATGAAACGCTCCGTCTGCCCGGTGCTTGTGCGCCGGGTTTTTTATGCACTTAAGGCATGTACCAATAAGGATGAACGAGAGGATGCAATGGGGAAGAAGAGCAAGCTTTTAGCTGCTGCCTTGGTATTCGCCGCGGCAGTGTTCTCGCTCGCCTGTCTGGCGGGTTGCAACGCGGGCGATCAGGAGGAGTCGCCGTCGGGTACCGGCACGCTGCGCGTGGGCGTGCGCGATGACATCATGAACTTCAGCTATCTGAACGAGCAGACCGGCAAGCATTATGGCCTTGAGATCGACATCGCCAACGAGATAGCGAAGCGTCTGGGCTACGCGGATGTCGAGTTCGTGAGCGTTACGCCTGATTCTCGCAAGGATACGCTCCTGAATGGCGAGGCGGATTGCGTGATCGCCTGCTATTCCATCGCCGATTCCCGCCTTGAGAACTTCGACTTCTCTCCCGCGTACTACACCGATCGCGCCATCATCATGGTGGAAAACAGCTCGCTGATCACCGATGTGGAGCAGCTCAAGGGCAAGACGGTGGGTATCATGTCGGGCTCCAACACCAACCCCATTTTCGCCACCAAGATGTACGAGTTGGGCGTCATCGGCCCCGACGTGGTTGAGAACACCGACGACTACACCCAGTACCAAGGCATTCTCGTGAAGAAGATCGCCACGTACGAGGAGCTTTCCAAGGTGCTCGAGACGGGCGAGGTCGATGCCGCCGCGATGGACAACAGCATCGCGAGCACCTATATGAACGAGGACCGTTCGATTCTTGACGTGAACCTGGGCGACCAGGAGTACGGCGTGGCCACCCAGAAGGATTCCGAGCTCAGCGGCCAGGTGGCAAGCACCATCCAGGGCATGCTCGACGACGGCACCATCGCCGCCTACATCGATAAGTGGAACTAAGGGGAGGATGAAGATATGTCTACTAGGCTCAAGATAAAGGGCATCCTCCTCGTGCTGGCCGTGCTGATCAGCGTGGCTGGCATGGGTCTTACGCTTGTCTCCATGCAGGATGACCTCTCCATCGAATCGGCCCAGGCTGATATTCAGCGCGAGATGGAAGAGCTGCCTGCCCTGCTGGAAGAGGCGGATGTCGAAACCGCGCAGAACTCTGAGACGTTCGACGCGATTTACCAGTCCAAGGCCGAAAGCGTCGCCTTCATGGCGAACCACGACACGGGCTTTGCGGCAACCAACGCCAAGATGTCCGAGTACAAGAACCTTCTGGGCGTGGACAACGTGCTGATCGTGGATCGCGACGGCGGTGTGGTGGCGCGCGCTCAGGATACGCTGGCCGATTTCACCTATCAGCGCTACAATCAGCTGCGCACCGTGTTCGATACGGATGAGCCCTCCGCTTCCATGGAGGTCGAATTTGCCGACGAAGGCGTTACCATGCGCTACTACGCCGCGCGCATCGACGACGATTCGATGGCGGTCATCGAGCAGAACCCCGCGGAGCTCGACGAGCTGGTAGCCAACACGGGCTCGCTCTCCAGCGTGCTTTCGGGCGTGAGCGTGGGGCAGAACGGCTACGTTTTTGCTGTTTCCGCGAAGAACTACGTGGTGGAATACCATCCCAACGCCGCGTTCATCGGCACCGACGCGCTGGATGACGGCATCGAGGTCGAGCGCCTCGAGGACGGCACGTTCACTTGGATTACGTTCGGCGGCGAGCGCCTGTACTGCGGCATCTCTGAGATCGGCGATAGCTACTACCTCAGCGCCATCCCCGAAAGCGACATGACCGCCTCGCGCAACCTCACGGTGGGCGTCATCCTGTTCATCTTCTTCTCGGTTGCCATGGTGGTGGCGCTGTACGGCTTCTTCGTTATGCGCGAGGACGAAAAGCGCGGCTACAACCCCGAAAACTACTTGAGCATGGGGCCGCTGCGTTTCAACAAGGCCATCGGCAAGAAGGCCATCGTGCTCTCGTTCGTGGGCTTCCTCGCCGTCATGCTCGTGACGTTCTATATGCAGACGCTGTTCTCGCTCTCCTCCGAATCGGTGAGCAGCAACGAGCGCGCTGCCGACATCGAGCGCACCATCGACCGCACAAACGCGCAGGCCGACACGCTGACCGAGCAGTACAACGAGCGCTACCTGAGCAAGGCCGAGGTGGCGGCGTATGCCCTCGAGCAGAACGCCGACCTCAAGAATCGCGACGACTTGCAGTTGCTTGCCGACACGCTGCAGGTGGAGTACCTGTATGTATTTAACTCTGAGGGTGTGCTGATCGCCACGAACTCGCCGTACTCGAATTTCACGCTGAGCGAGGACCCCGAGGACCAGAGCTATGCGTTCCGCGCGCTGCTGCAGGGCGTGGAGTACATCGTGCAGGAGCCCATGCCCGAGGAGGTGTCGGGCGAGCTGCGCCAGTACATCGGCGTGACGCTGCGCAACGCCCAGGGCGAGGCGGACGGCTTCGTGCAGCTGAGCATGCGCCCCGAGCGCCTGGAGACGCTTCTGTCCAGCGTGCAGATCGACACCATCCTCGACGGTGTGAAGCTGGGCCAGGGCGGGTTCGCCTTCGCGGTGAACAAGGCCGACGGCACCTTCGCCTACTATCCCGACGAGAAGCTCCAGGGCACGAGCGCCACCTCGGCCGGTCTGGAGGAGTCGCAGCTCAAGGGCGGGTTCAGCGATTTCCTGACCGTGGGCGGCGTGCGTTACTACGCATCGTCGTTCGAGACCGACGACTGCTACGTGTACGTGGCGCAGCCCGAAAGCGAGCTCATGACCGATCGCGTGCCGCTGACCCTTGCCACGGGTGCGAACGGCATTATTTGCCAGATCGTCATCTTCCTGCTGGTCACGTTCGAGATTCGCCGCAAGCAGGGCGAGGTCGTCGCGGCGGGTGAAGAGGCCGATGACGATGAGCCCAACCGCACTTTCGAGACCACGATGCCCAGCGGCCGCCGCGCCAAGACCGAATCGGCCGCCAGCCGCTGGATCTATCGCTCCATGCACTGGGGCGACAAGAGCGCCGAGCAGCGTGTGCTCACCGTGCTCAAGGTGCTGACGGGCATCTTCGCCATCGCAGTGTGCGTGGCCGTGGTGTTCCAGGACCGCGTGTTCCCGAAGGATTCGGTGTTCTCCTACGTGCTTTCGGGCAACTGGGAGTACGGCCTGAACGTGTTCGCCGTCACGGCGGCGCTGATGATCGCGTGCGTGGTGCTCACCATCACCATGATGATCCAGGCGCTGCTGCGCATGCTCTCCGATGTGTTCGGGGCGCGCGGCGAAACCATGTGCCGCCTGGTCAGCAGCTTCATCAAGTACGCCTCCATCATCGGCATGGTGTATTACTGCCTGATGCTCATCGGCATCGACACCACCACGCTGCTGGCTTCCGCCGGTATCCTCTCCATCGCCATCTCGTTCGGCGCCAAGGAGCTGGTAAGCGATATCCTGAGCGGTCTGTTCATCATCTTCGAGGGTGACTTCCGCGTGGGCGATATCATTCAGGTGGGCTCCAAGACCGGTACCGTGGTGGAGATCGGTGTGCGCACCACCAAGATCAACGACGGCAACGGCAACATCATCATCATTCGCAACAGCGAGGTGAGCGATGTGGTCAACATGACCAAGGAGCTGTCCTATGCGACGTGCGATATGGATATCGAGTACGGCGAATCGCTGGAGCGCGCGGAGAACATCCTGGAAACCGAGTTCCCCAATATCCGCCGCCGTCTGCCCGCCATTCTGGATGGCCCGTTCTACAAGGGCGTGGTGTCGCTTGATGACAACACCGTGACCATCCGCATGGTCGTGCAGTGCGCCGAGAGCAGTCGCGGGCAGCTTGAGCGCGATCTGCGTCGCGAGATGAAGCTGATCTTCGACGAGTACGAGATCAACATTCCGCTTTCTCAGGTCGTCGTTCGTCAGCCGCGCGAGTTCTACAAGGCCACGCTTGCTGAGCAGCTGCGCGCCGATCGCTTCAACGACGAGCAGAAAGAAGCTGCCAAGGATATGGGCAACGAAGAGTACGAAGCCGACGACAGCCGCAAGTAGTGTGATTCCGCCGTTCTTCCGAACGGCGGAATTGCTGCAAGCAGGCTCCTGCGGGGGCCTGCTTTGCTTTTGCGGTGGTGTTTGCTGGTGTGCCGTTCTCGCTTGGCGGTTCTGCTAGAATTTCTGCACGCTGGCGGGCTGTCCAGCGTTGCATGGCGACGTGCATAGAACCTTCGTCGCGATAGAGAAGGAACGGAAATGTTCGACCAGGAAAAGATTCAACAAGCTACCCGCCTTCTGCTTGAGGCGATTGGTGAAGACCCGCAGCGTGAGGGGCTGATTGACACCCCCGCCCGCGTGGCTCGTATGTACGAAGAAATCTGCGGAGGCATGCAGCAGGATGCTGCCGAGCATCTGTCCACCACGTTCGAGGTGTCCGATAACGGCATGGTGGTGGAGCGCGACATCCCGTTCTATTCATTGTGCGAGCATCACCTGCTGCCGTTTTTCGGGCATGCTCACGTTGCCTACATTCCCAATGGCCGCGTGGCGGGGCTTTCCAAGCTTGCGCGCACCGTTGAGGTGTTCGCACGTCGCTTGCAGCTGCAGGAGCGCCTGAGCGCGCAGGTGGCGGACGCTCTGATGGAGCATCTGGACGCCCAGGGCGTCATCGTGATGATGGAAGCCGAGCACATGTGCATGTCCATGCGCGGCGTGTGCAAGCCCGGCACGCAGACGGTCACGCTGGTCAAGCGCGGGGCATTCGAGGAAAACCCCGCACTGGTCGATGAGTTTTTCCGCATGGTGGGGCAGAGCCGCTAGAATATAGATATCGGCCTTGCTCGAACACAACCGAAAGGCGGCATGGCATGGATGACGAGAAGCGTGTAGGGCAGAACGGAGATGGCGCGACGGAAGCGACGTTCGTCCGTGCCGAGGTTATGACGCCATCGCTGAAGCGAGCATCGGATGTCGCTGCCGAGCGCGGGCATGAAGGCCCCGGGGCTCCGGCTCCCATGCCGGAGGTCGAGGCCATTCGCACGCATCCGTTGTTTGAAGAGTGGTATGCGCGCCTTGAGGCGGCCGAAGAGGGCCGTGAGTTCTGCTGTCATCAAATGACGCATCTGTTGGATGTCGCACGCATCGCCTATATCCGCGTGCTTGAGCGGGGGCTGCCGTTTCGTAAAGAGGTCGTGTATGCGGCGGCGCTGCTGCACGACATAGGCAAGGCGGCGCAGTACGAGGACGACGAGCCGCATGAGGTAGCCGGCGCCCGTATCGCGCAGGAAATGCTTCTGGATGTGGACGGATTCGACCCGCGTGAGAAAACGATGATTGTTGCCGCCGTAGCGCAGCACAGGCGCTGGGCGGATGCTTCCACACCGCTAGGCAAGCTCCTCTACGAGGCCGATAAGGCTTCGCGTCCTTGTTTCGCCTGCTCGACGCACGAGGAATGCTCGTGGCCCGACGAGCGCAAGAATCCCGGAATTGCGATATAGGGAGGCTGCAATGGATCAGATTCGCATTGTTGATTTGGAAGTGTTTGCCAATCACGGGGTGTATCCCGAGGAGAACGCGCTCGGCCAAAAGTTCCTGGTAAGCGCGACGCTGCATGCCGATCTAAGCCGCGCATGCGAGGCCGATCGCCTGGAATACTCGGTGAATTACGGCGAGGTGTGCCATCTCATCGACCGAATGATGCGCGAGGAAACGTTCGATCTTGTCGAGCGCGTTGCACAGGCGCTTGCCGATGCCATCCTTGATGCATACCCGATGGTAGAGCGCGTGGATATCGAAGTAAAAAAGCCTTGGGCGCCCATTGGTCTACCGCTGTCGTACGTGTCGGTGGCGATCTCGCGCTCGCGCGCATAGGGCCCGGTTCGAACGAGGTCTGGACCAACACATCGTGTACATCGCGTGGGTGTGATGCATTCCCAATTTGACGCAACGTCGCGTTGCGTTGCTAGGGTGCGCATGCAAGCATGCAGGATTCACGCGTCCTGATGGCGGGCCTTCTCGGCGCGTTCCGCCGCGGTCTCATCGATTTCCAGGGGTGCGAGTTCCAGGCGGCGCGCATAGCAGCGGCATTCGATTTCTTGGACGATTTTGTCCTTTGTGGCATCGAGCTCTTCAGGGGAGTGGGCGTTTGCGAAAAGCGCATCTGCTCGCTCAAGCAGCTCAAAGAGCATGACGGTCTCGTGAGCGTTCGGACTTTGGGTAATTGTTTTCTGCATGCTTCCTCCTGTATTCCGTGCTTTTCGGAGGAACCACCATGCCTACCTGCGCTTTATTTCTTATAAGTTCGCAAAAGTACACATATAGTTCCAGTTCGAGTGTACTCTAAGTCATAGGCTTTGTCCTCTATGGACGAGCACACGCGAAAATTTGGCATCAGGCTGAAGCAGCTTCGAGATGAGTCAAATCTGACTCAGCGGCAGCTTGCGCTCATGCTTGGCATGAGTCCCAAATACGTGTCTAATCTCGAGAATGGCCACGGCAATCCCACGTTGACCAACATCGTCAAATTCGCGCAGGGGCTTGGTGTGACCGCGTCCGAGCTACTTGACGGCGTCGACGACTAAGCCCTTGGACTGAAGTTTTCTTACGCGCTCTCCGAATGTTGCCAGGTACGCTGCGAGGCGCTCCGACAGTGCGCTCGTCTCGTTCGGCCTTTCCACAAAGCACACGGGCAATACGATTCGCTCGCGCGGAATTATGTCTTTGATGACCGCGTCGGGCGCAATTTGCCTGATTGAGGCGTGGTCAGCCACCAGAATGATTCCGCCGTCTTGCAGAAACGCCGGCTCATCTCCCATTCTCACGTCAACAAAACGGGGCAGTGCCTGCGACTCGTCGAATGCGCGGGTAATGACCTTGTAGCAGGTCCCGATGTCGATGGGTCGCGCAATCGGATAATGGGAGATGGTGCGCAGCGATAGGTATCCGTATGCCTCCGAGGCAAGTTTGTGCGTTTTCGCCATCGCCACTCTGACGGGAAATGAGAAAAGCCTTCTGTTTTGCAAGCCGCCTTCATTTACGGGGCCGATGACCACGGCGGCATCCACCATGCCGGTGCGCACCGCCTCGAGGCATGCGCCGTTCGAATTGGGCAAGAGATTCAGGTCGATATTGGGGTGGTCGAGCTTGAATTGCTCGAAGACGCCAGGGGCGAGCCATCCGCAGCGGAATGGCGCCGTGGCGATAGCCAAGTAAAACTCGGCATCGTCAAGGGCGGTGAGGGCGTGCTCATGCGCCATATCGTAAATTCTGTCGATGCAGGCCATGGCTTCGACGACGGGTTCGTACAGCTTCTTGCCCAATTGCGTGGGGCGATAGCTGCGGCCCGCAGGTTCGAACAGTTTTACCCCAAGCTCATTCTCAAGAAGATGGATCGCTCGCTCGACAGCGGGAGCGGTGATGTAGACCTTTTTTGATGCGGCGTAAAAGCTTCCGGCTTCTATTGTGGCGGCAAAGTATTCGAGCTGATTGATGTACATGGCAGTAACCCCTGTCGATTGTGCTTGCAACTCTAAGATTTGTCGAAAAACGACTAATTTTTGATGATAAACGACAAATTTAGATGATTGTGAACCGACCGCAAAGTATTTATATCGACCGCAAACGTTTACTTTGCAGTCATTAGGACACGAGTAGACATAATGAAAAAGGGTGGGTACTTCAAATCAAGGTTGAAAGCCATAGATACTGCGAAGCATAAGGGGGATGCATGCGATTTCATGACGGCGTGGTGGGTGCCACGTTCGCAGGAGTTCCTATTGTCGGCAATCTCGACAACGGTCAGGTAGTGGGCCTTGACGCCGCCGGTGAAAAGCTGTGCGAGAGGCTGTTTGCGGGCGATGTCAGCCAAGAGGACGTGCTTGCAAGCAACGCCGTGTTGGTTGAGCATCTTGAGCAGCGAGGTTTCTTCAAACGGCAGGAATCCCTCGGAATCACTCATGCGTATGTCCATGTGACGCAGCGATGCAATCTCCATTGCGAGGGCTGCTACTCGCTGGATGCGGAGCGCAATGCCGCGCCGGATCCCTCGCTCGATGATGTGAAGCGCTCGCTATCTAAGCTTGCCGCTGCGGGCGTCAATCGTTTGGTCATATCTGGTGGCGAACCGTTCCTGCGAGATGATTTGCCGGAGATTCTTGCCCATGCCAAGCAAGCGTGTGCGATTGCGAAGGTCGATGTGCTCACCAACGGGACGTGCATCTCCGACGATTGCCTAAGCAAAATTACGGGGCTCGTAGACCATATTTCAATTTCGCTCGATATCCCTTCCGAAGAAGAAACGTCGTGCGTGCGGAAATACGACCGTTTGCCCGTGTTGCTCGATGCTGTGAGACGAGTCAAGAGCGCGGGGATATCAGTGGGAATCAAGGCGACGATGCATCGTAAGAACGCCGGCGATCTGGGCAAGTACGCGACGCTAGCGAAGGAACTGGGGTGCGGCGTGGATTACAGCGTGCTTACGTGCCCTCCGGGCGGCTGCGATGCCGATTTGCTGCCTGATGACGAAGCTCTCAAGCGGCTGGCGCGTTCGCTGGTCGCGTTGAATCGAGAGGACATGCTGAACGAGTTAAGGAGGGGTTCTATAGGGGTGCGTGTGAAGGGATCCTGCAAGGCGGCCGTCAACCTTGTCAGCGTGGCTTACGACGGCGAGGTGTATCCATGCCACATGCTCCATCGTGAGGGGCTTTCGATGGGGAATCTGTTTTGTGACGAGATGGATGCCATTGAGGCGAGTCCCGTCAGGCGGGCATTCATGGCGTTTTCCGCGAATGATGTGGAGGAATGTCGTGAGTGTTCGTACACGTGGCTGTGCGGAGGAGGCTGTCAGGCGCGCTCGTTCGACGGCGCAGACGTTGGCGTGCGCCGCAGGGATGATTACTGCGTTCTGATGAAGGAGTATTTCGGCTTGTACGAGTCGATGCTCAAAGATGTTCTGGCTCGATAAAGGGCCAGGTCGAAAGGAGAAAAACCATGTTGTTCTGCAGCGAAATGTTCGAAGGCGATCCGCGTACCTGTTTCGTTATTGGGCCAGCTGGTTTGCCTTGCTTGGTGCTTGGTTAGCGTCGGACTGATGGCGGCCATTACGAGGGGGAGAACTTTTGAATGAAATTGATGAAATCGACTATGCTTTTATAAAAGCTCGGCGAGTATCGAGCTTCTTATATCGACTATTCTTTATTCTGTTCTGGTTAATGCTGGTTGGGTTGTTTTTAATGGCGGCGCTGATGCTGACATTCGGAATTAAACTTTCGCCAGACGATGCAGGGTTGTCGATGGGGTTGCTATGCAAAATGGCTCTTGAGTTCGTGCTGATGCTTTTTGTCGTTGCCGCTCTGAAAAGTAGTTTTCGAGACGTCTCGAAAGGACAATCCCCCTTCACCAAGGCTCAATCACAGAGGCTCAAAATAATTGGGGTACTGCTGCTTGTGCACGCGGCTTTGGTCACTATGTCGTCTCCGGCAATCCTAGATGTTGCTGGCATGGGTGAAAGTAGGCTTGGTTTGGCGGTGGGCCCCACTGTGGCAAATACTGACCCCCGGCTTATCCCCATTAATGTTGGTGACATCGTCCTGGCTATCGTGCTGTTTTGTGCCGCGCTTATTGTGGAGTATGGGAGTCTGCTGCAAAAATTGTCTGATGACACGCTATAACGTAGCCATGGCTATCATCATTCATTTAGACCGCGTCATGGCAGAAAAGAAGATCTCTCTCAACGAGCTTTCCGAGAGGGTCGGCATCTCCGTCTCGAATCTCTCCAAGATGAAGACCGGTAAAATCCGCGCGATTCGCTTTTCAACCCTCGAGGCAATCTGCACCGAGCTCGACTGCCAGCCAGGCGATTTGATCGAGTTCGCGAAAGACCACCTATAGTTCTGTGAACTGCGGCTCTTGTACGGGGCCGCAGTTTTCTTCTTAAGCCTTAAGGTTAGGCGCGGAAGACCGAGGTCTGGGCGTAGGTCGCAGTTCCTCGCTTGCCCATAGTGCTTTTACACTTTTTGCTCTTTTTTGCAACTTTTGCTCTTTTTTATTTCTTTTGCCCTTTGGCTCTGGCGTGATGGCCGTGCAGGGTGCTGAGGCTTTTGAAACCATGCAAAAAGGCGGCCACTGAGTGACCGCCTTCCGGACTTTATCGCTTGCTATGCCAATCGCCTGGCTTGCGCTATTCTCCTCTCGTTTCGACCTCTTCACCCTGGGTGTTTCCGTCATCGGGATTGGTCGGCTGGGTACCATCATCCACGTTGCCGGCGCTGGCTCCCGGGCCGCCCGACACGACAATCTCGATGTACGTATCAGTGGTGGCGGTGCCGGACTGCGTCTGTCTGATGACCTGACCCTCGGGCACGGTGTTGCTGGTTTCGTAGCTTACACCCACGTTGTTGAACCCTGCGGCGCTCAGCTCGCTCAGGGCATCGCCTTCGGACATGCCGGTCACAGCGGGCACATTCACGGGAATCGTGGCAGGGTCTTGACCAAGCGAGATGTAGATGGTCACGGTCGCGCCTTCTTCGAGCTGGCCGCCGTTGGGCTCCTGGCTCATGACCACGCCCTCATCGTAGCGGTCGCTATACTCGCCGTCCTGGACGCTCACGGTGAACCCGGCGCTCTCGAGCGTCGCCTTCGCCGTAGCCTGATCGTCACCAATCACGTTGGGTACGTTGGTGAGCTCGGGGCCGGTGGAAATCCAATACGTGATGGTGGTGCCCTCGTCGGCCTCGGTGCCAGAGGCAGGATCCTGCCTGCTCACGGTGTTTTCTTTGGCGTCGGAGCTCTCGTTGCCGCCGAACTTGGCAACAAATCCCGCATCCTCGATCATTTTCTGCGCCTCTTCGGCCGTCTTGCCGTTCAGATCGGGCACCGAGCCCTTCTTAGCGCCGATAGAAACCACGATATTGACCGTCTCGCCCTTGTCGAGCACGGCATTGGCGGCGGGGTCGGTGCGGATGACGCGGCCGCTTACGGTGTCGGCGCTGTTCTCCTCAGTGACTTCGCCGACCACGTAGCCGGCGGCCTCAATCGCCTGACGCGCGGCCTCTTCGGTCTGGCCGGTTACATCGGGCACGCGGGTCTGGCCCCCGAACGCCCCCGAAACCGCCAACGCGATGCCGGCAATGGCGAGGATGGCCACCAGCGCGCCGATCACGATGCCCACCGTGCGCTTGGATCCCTTCTTCTGGCCCATGTCGAACTCTTTGCCGCCGTTGCGGTAATCGACCGTCTTCATGGGGCCGGAATTGCCGTTCATGCCACCCATGGCGGGCATGACGGCGGTACCGCCCGCGATATCGTTGCTGATGGGGGGCACCACGCCATTCATCACCTGCGTGGCGGCGCCGTTGATGGTCTCGCCGCTCAGATTGACGGGGCGGCCCATCATGAAGTCGTCCAGCGCGTGCTTCATCTCGCGCGCGGTGCGGAAGCGGTTGACGGGGTTCTTCTCCATCGCCTTGAGGATGATGGCCTCGAGGTCGGGCTGGATGTCGGGGTTGATCTGGCTGGGCGGCACGGGTGCCTCGTTTACCTGGCGCATTGCCACGCTCACGGCGTCGGGGCCGTCGAAGGGCAGCTGGCCGGTAGCGGCCTCGTACAGCACGCAGCCGAGCGAGTACATGTCGCTCGTGCCGTCGAGCTCTTTGCCCTGCGCCTGCTCGGGGGAGATGTAGTGCGCAGTACCCAGCACGGCGGAGGTCTGGGTTTTCACGCTGTTCTTGGCGCGCGCGATGCCGAAGTCCATCACCTTCACGTTGC
>NZ_CALUMA010000095.1 GCF_944321625.1 uncultured Slackia sp. | reverse complement strand
TCGGGCATCAACCCGGTGTTCATCTACGCGATGTTCGGCGCTGTGGTGTACGCCATCCAGATTGCCGGATATTTTGTGGGGTACGCCTCCGAGGGCAACGGCGCGCTGGGCGTGGGACAGCTTTCGGCAGTGGCGGTGGTGTCGCTGTTCGTGCTGCTGGTGGCATCGCTCGCCGCCGGGCAGAGCCGGCCTTTGCACACCACGCGCCTTGAGTTTCTGGCGCCTTCACCCAAACGGCTGAGGCCCGCGCCCGAACCGCGCATTGTTGCCACGAACGTCGTGCAGGTGATTGACGTGGAGCCGCAGGCGAGCACCCCGGATGAGAGCCGCGCGCATGATGAGGACGGCCAGCCTGGCGCACGCAGGCCCCTCGACATGCGCGAACCCTCCGGCGAGCGCGATCCCTTCGACACGAATGCCCCCTCTGGCGAGCGCGACCCCCTCACCGCGTTCGGCTCCGCCCACGAAAAAGGCGATGCGCACGCCGAGCGCTGGCACAGCAGCGGCCCGGTTATCGACCGTCTTTCCAAGCAGTGCCGCCACGTGGCCGACGAATACGGCCTTTCGGCGCGCGAGACCGAGGTCATGGAGCTGCTCGGCCGCGGACGCACCGGCCCCGCCATTGCGGAGGAGCTATTCATATCGGAAAACACCGTGCGCACGCATATCAAGCGCATCTATGCCAAGGTGGGCGT
Organism: uncultured Slackia sp.; assembly: GCF_944321625.1. Lineage (GTDB taxonomy): Bacteria > Actinomycetota > Coriobacteriia > Coriobacteriales > Eggerthellaceae > Slackia. Next base: position 13,974 of record NZ_CALUMA010000095.1, on the reverse strand, counting down.
GAGCAAGAAACAAGAGCTTTTGGCGGTGCTGGAGCACACGTCGCCAGCATAGCGAGACCTTTGGCGTATACTGGCCGCGAACAATACCGTCTTAGCACGTCAGGAGCGCATTATGGCAAACGAAACGTCCGCGAAAGACCCCAAGCGGGAGACCAGGCAAGAGGCCAAACGCTATCACAATTTCAGCCCTGAATTCATCGAGCAGTGGAATGCCGACCAGGCGGCGGGCAAGGCCAATCCCTTCGCTACGCCCGATTCCGCCGTCGTGCGGCGCAACCCCGCGCGCGACATGTCGCCGCGCATCCACCGCCCGCCGTTCCAGCGCGACATCGACAAGATCATCAACGTGCCGCCGTACAACCGTTACGCCGGGAAAACCCAGGTGTTCAGCTTCGTGCGCAACGACGACATCAGCCGTCGCGGCCTGCACGTGCAGCTGGTAGCACGCACCGCTCGCACCATCGCGCGGCTGCTGGGCCTGAACCTCGACCTCACCGAAGCCATCGCTTTGGGCCATGACCTGGGGCATACGCCGTTCGGCCATGCAGGCGAGCACATTCTGAACGACCTCTATCACGCCGATACCGGACGCTACTTCAATCACAACGTGCACAGCGCGCGCGTGATGGATCACCTCTACGCACGCAACGTGAGCCTGCAGACGCTCGACGGCATCCTGTGCCACAACGGCGAAAGCAGCCAGAAGGTGTTTCGCCTGGGCGATGTGCATGATTTCGATGCCTTCGATGCCCAAATGGAAGCGTGCTACGTGGACGAGCAGGCCATCGGACACCTGCGCCCCTCCACGCTGGAAGGCTGCGTGGTGCGTATCTCGGATATGATCGCCTACGTGGGCAAAGACCGCCAGGACGCCATGAACACCGGCGCCCTCGGCGATGACCGCGACTTCTCCGAGGGCGTGGTGGGCGTGCAGAACGCGCAGATCATCAACAATCTCACGGTGGACATCGTGGAGCACAGCTACATGCAGGACTGCATCAGCATGAGCGAAGACGCGTTCCAAAGCCTCAAGACCGCCAAGGCAGAGAATTACGAGCGCATCTATTTGGCGGGCGACCAGGGCGACATCTACGAAGACGAGATTCGTCCCATGTTTGAGGAGCTTTACGAGCAGCTCTTGGTCGACCTGCGCGCAGGCAACGAAAGCTCACCGCTGTTCAAGCATCACATCGAACGTATCGAACGCCAGCGCCGCATCTATGAGGACGAGCGCCCCTATCGTCAGGAAGAGCCACATCAGATTGTGGTGGATTACCTCGCCGCGATGACTGATGAGTATTTCCTGGCGGCGCACCGTTTCATATGCCCCAACAGCGCACATCACGTGGAGTTCCGCGACTACTTCGACGGCATGGATTACACGCCGTCTCACTAGGCCTTCCCTGCCCCAATGACAAAAGCCGGCAGCGTTGCCTGCCGGCTTCGTTTCCCCAGACAACAGTCCGGATTATACCTCGCGCGGCGGAAGACCCAACAGGCGCGCTCCGTTGTCGTAGAGGATGGCGCGCTGCTCTTCCTCGGTGAAGCCGATGTGCGCCATGCGCGTGAGGAAGTCCGCCGTGTCCTCCCAGGGCGAGTCCGTACCGAAGAGAATGCGGTCAGCGCCGAACGAGCGGATGGCTTCCAGAATGAACTCGTTGGGCTTGTGGCCCAGTTCGAACGCCGTGTCCATATACCCTGGCCACTCGGGATAAATCTCGGGGAAATGATGGAAGTCCATCGCACCGCCAAAGTGCGCAAGTACCGTGCGCTCATAGGGGAATTTATCGAAATAGCACTCGATTTCAGGCGTTGAGCAATCCCAGTCAGAGCCCACCGTGGGATAGTCGATGCCGGACCCCGTATGGAACAGAATCACCATGCCTTCTTCGATTGCGGCCTTATATATAGGATACATGCGCGGATCCGCCATGCGGAAGCGTTGGTTCACCGGGTGGAGCTTGATGCTCTTGAACCCCAGCTCAGCACAGCGACGAATCTCACCCACCGGGTCATCCATCCACGGATACACGCCCATGAACGGGATAATTCCCTCATCGTGCAGATGATCTTGCAGCCATACGTTGAACTGCGGCACCTAGCGTTCGTTGGTAGGCACGGGAAGCACCACCGAGTGCGTGACGCCTAAGCGTGCGCGGCGCTCGGCCAAGCCGTCAAGCGTACCGGGGTCGAACACCGTAATACCGAACGAGTTCTCGAAATAGGCGCGCATGCGCGGCGCGAACGAATCAACCCAGCAATGGCAGTGGAAATCGAGAATGGGGCCTTGCGGCAGCATGCCCGAGCCCGATCCCTCGTCGGGGCGGCTGTAGCGGTAATGCCAGATGGGCCAGCCGTCAGCATCGGGATGCCCCTCGGGGTCCGCCATGCGCCATTCTTTATCTTCTGCAACGCACGCGTCCATCGTCCATCCCTGATCGGGATAGCGCCTCTCATGCGTCGTATGAACTTGCCAGGTCACGATTCCTCCCTCAGTTGCGCTAAGCTGACATCATAGCGCTCCTTGCTCACCAATCGCAAAGAACCTGCCGCTTGCGAACACAAACCCTGCCCAGCACCGAGCCAATCGATGCGCTCAAGCGCATCCGATGACGTCAATTTCGACAAAGCACCACGTCAGACCGGGGGTCGAAACTCGCAAAAAAAAGTCGAAAATTGCAAAAATAGTCGAAACCCGCAAAAACGAAGAAGTGCACGCACCACCCTCGGCACCGACCGACTACGGGCGCAAATGGGCACAAACGCCCTTGAACAGCGTTTCCGGACAACAATACTTTCCTTTTTTGCTATTATGCCTCCTCATAGGTAGAGGCGCGCCTTTCATCAGTAGCCTTGCTTGACGCCGGGGCGGCGTGGGGCGAAAGGGGATGGCGCCGAAGGCCGTACGGATGCCCCGTCCGCACGGTACTGGGCCGCGGCAGAACATGCCGCGGACTGTCGCGAATGCGGAGAGCTGCCATGATCGAACGCCGAACGCTTGGCGTTCGATCATGTCTACGCTCAACGCGGAAAGGATTGGGCGTGGAATTCGTCAATACCGGCTGGGCTTTGCTCCCGGCAATCGTCGCCATCGTCTTGGCACTCGTAACCAAAGAGGTTTACATCTCATTGTTCGTCGGCATCCTGATGGGCGCCCTGCTGTATTCGGGCCTCAACCCCATCGGCACGCTTGATGCCATCATCAACGACGGTCTCATTCCCGCGGTTGCCGAGAACGCAGGCATCTTCATCTTCCTGGTGCTCTTAGGCATGGTGGTCGCGCTGGTGAACTCCGCAGGCGCCGCCGTGGCGTTCGGCCGCTGGGCCGGCAAGCACGTGAAGTCGCGCATCGGCACCGAGCTCGCCGCGTTCGTGTTGGGCGTCCTGATCTTCGTGGACGACTACTTCAACTGCCTGACCGTGGGTTCGGTCATGCGCCCGCTTACTGACACGCATAACATCTCGCGCGCCAAGCTGGCCTTCATCATCGACTCCACCGCAGCCCCCATCTGCATGATCGCCCCCGTGTCCTCGTGGGCGGCGGCCGTGTCCGGCGTGGCGTCCGACCTCAACATGAACGGCATCCAGCTGTTCATCGAGGCCATTCCGTTCAACTTCTACTCGCTGCTCATGATCGTGTTCGTGGTGGGCATCATCGTGTTGAACTTCGATTACGGTCCGATGGCCAAGGCCGAACTTGACGCATGGCGCGACGGCGAGCTGGGCAACCTCGATGACGAGACGCCCGTCGCCGACAACCCCAAGGCAAGCCTGTGGGATATGCTTCTGCCCATCATCGTGCTCATCGTGTGCTGCATCGGCGCCATGCTGTACGTGGGCGGCTTCTTCGGCGGCGATGCCAACGGCGACGTGGTTGCGGCCTTCGCCAACACCGACGCCTTCACCGCCCTGCCGTGGGGCTCGCTGATCGCCGTGGCATTCACGTTCCTCTACCTGATCGCGCGCCGCATCCACACGCTGACCACCGCTTCTAATTCGTTCGTCTCCGGATTCAACGCCATGGTTCCCGCCATCCTGGTGCTCACCATGGCCCTGTCGCTGAAGAACATGACCAGCCTGCTGGGTGCCGACGTGTTCGTCGCCGGCCTGGTGGAAGGCACCGCTCCCGCGCTGTTCAACATGCTGCCCGCCGTCATCTTCCTGGTGGCTCTGGGCCTGGGCTTCTCTACGGGCACCAGCTGGGGCACCTTCGGCATCCTGCTGCCCATCATCATCCCGATCTTCGTGGACGACCCCTCGCTGCGCATCGTCGCCATCTCCGCCGTTCTGGCCGGCGCCGTTGCGGGCGACCACTGCTCGCCCATTTCGGACACCACGGTCATGTCGTCGGCAGGCGCCAGTATGCTGCACGTCAACCACGTGTCCACGCAGCTGCCCTACGTGATCACGCTGTGCTGCATCTCGTTCGTGATGTTCATCATCGCCGGCTTCGTGCAGAACGCGTTCATCTGCCTGCCGCTGGGCATCCTGCTCACCATAGGCACGTTGCTGGTGCTTAAGAAGACCATCGGCAAGAGCGTGAAGGGCATTCCGCGCGCCGAGCACACCAGCGTGGAAAGGCTGGCGGAAGGACAGTAAGACCTGCCCGAAAGCCCAGTACATAGCCTATCAAGACACTGAGGCCCGCCATCATCCCCGATGGCGGGCCTTCGTCTATGTGGCTATGTCAACACGTAATCTATCTCAATCAGTGTCCGGAGCCATCAAGAAGGGCGCCTCGCCAACCTGGCAAGGCGCCCATGAATCGCTCTACGAATCAAGCCCGACCCCTAGTAGCGGCTGTCGAAGATGCGCTGGGTCTTTTTCTCGGAACGCGGCAGCTCGCCCATGGGCACGGCCACGGCATCGGGCGTGCAGCCGATCTTCGCCTTGAAGATCATCGCCAGCTCTTGCTCGCACTTCTCTTTGGCCTCGCCCTCGAGCGGCGTCTCGAACAGCACGGTGAGGATGTCCTTGCCGCTAATGTTTTCAATCATCACCTGATACTCAGAGCTTGCGCCGTTGGTGATGGCCAGCACTTCCTCCACCTGCGCGGGGAACATGTTGCAGCCCTTGACCTTGAACATGTCGTCGGTACGGCCGGTAAGCGTGTCGATGCGCGGATGTTCCAAGCCGCAGGCGCAGGTGCCGGGAATGATGCGCGTGATGTCGTGCGTGCGATAGCGGATGAGCGGCGCGCCCTGCTTGCGCAGCGTAGTGATGACCAGCTCGCCCGTCTCGCCGTCGGGCAGCACTTCGCCGGTCTTGGGGTCCACGATTTCGATGTACAGGTAGTCGCTCCAGATGTGCATGCCATGGTGTTCGCTGCACGAGATGCCGATGCCGGGGCCGTAAATCTCGGTCAGGCCGTAGATGTCGAAAATCTCGATGCCCAGTTCGTTGGCGATGCGGGAACGCATCTTCTCACCCCAACGCTCGCTGCCGATGACGCCTTTGCGCAGATACAGCTGGTCGCGCAGCCCACGCTCGGTGATGACTTCGGCAAGCAGCAACGCATAGGAGCTCGTGGCCGTGATGACCGTGCTCTTAAGGTCCTGCATCATCTTGAGCTGCTTCTCGGTGTTGCCCGGCCCCATGGGGATGGCCATGGCGCCCAGGCGCTCGCATCCCAGCTGGAAGCCGATGCCCGCCGTCCACAGGCCGTAGCCCGGCGTAATCTGGATGCGGTCGAGCGGCGTGATGCCGGCGGTGTGGTAGCAGCGGGCAAACATGTCGGCCCAGTCGGACACGTCCTGCGCGGTGTAAGGGATGATGACCGGCGTACCCGTGGTGCCGCTGGACGAGTGGATGCGCACGACTTCCTCATCAGGCACGGCCTGGATTCCCAGAGGATAGGCCTCGCGCAAATCGGCCTTTTCGGAGAAGGGGAGCCTCTCGAAGTCGTCCTGGGTTTGAACGTCGGTCAAATCGATGTCGGCGAATTTGCGCGCGTAGAACGGCGAGCGGTCTTTCAGGGTTGCGAACTCTTTTTTGAGCAGGTCAAATTGGGTATCGGTGAGCTGCATGGTAATCCTTTCGACGGGTGTCGGCACTGCGGTCGTTGAGCGGTGCGAAAGAGGAGGCGCTTGCCCGAATGCTGCCACGCATGGGCAATGCAAAGGAAGCGCAGAGCTGCGAGATTTCGCAGCCTTAAGGCACTTCAAGCCCACGGAGGACTTGAAGCTAAAGCCATCGACCCGCCGCGCCCATGCGCACGGCTGATGCAAAGGATATGTCGATGCGATTCGTCATGGCGCTATTGTATGCTAAAGTGCGATAGTTTGAAATGCGGAACGGTTAAGCGCTCGTAAAATCCTGCCGAGTACCACGCTGCGCCTCGTTGCCACAAGGGCGCATCTTCCTAAAGGCAGAATAAGCGCGTTGTCTTACGCCCCGTCGCCCCTCTCCACCAGGTCAATCAAATCCTGATGAGCATGAATGTCCAGCTTGGCGTAGATATGCTTCACGTGCGCCTTTACCGTGTTGCGCGAAATCGTGAGCTGCTCTTGGATATAGGTGCGGTCGCGTCCGCGCGCCAGCATCATGAACACTTCCAATTCGCGTGCAGTCAGACCGTAGCGCTGCGCTACCTCGCGGCACCGATTCTCGAACTGCGCCTCGGGCGTTTCGGCCGCCGCTTCGACAACGGGCGCCACGCCTTGGATGGTTTCCGCAAAACTGAACTTACGCAAGCCGATGAGCGCATAGCCGACAAATATCAAAATGATGGCTCCCTGCGCAGCCGCAACCATGTGCGTATCAAGTCCGAACGCCTGATTTGACCACACGCCAATCGCGGCACCCAGCGTGGTTCCGAGGCCCGCGACGCCGCGACCCCACGCGAATATCGCCACCGACGCCCTGCGGTTGCGCGCGGCGGCCGAAATGAGCACGACCCAGGCCACAATGTCGAACAGCGTGTTGCCTGCGGAAAGCAATGTGGTGCTCACGATGCGCACTTCCGCCCCCAACGTCGCTGAAACGAAAAAGCCTCCCACCACGCAGAGCACTGAAATCTGCGTGATCAAATCAGCAGAAAGAGCCTTGCTGCGTCGCAGCAGGACAAACGCCGCCAGTGCGACCACGGGAACAATCACCAGAAAGTCGGAAAGGGGCACGCCCTCTACCTCGCCAAAGCGAAGCGAAAACCCGAATGCGACACGAAACAAAAACAGGCACACGAACAACTGGCTACCCAGGGGAAGAAACGATGAGGGCTGCGTGACCGCCACATCGATAGGTGCCTCGCCACGCTCGACCTCCTGGAATACCGGAAGAGCGTCGCGCCACACGAGCGCGAACGCGACCATGGGCAGTATCAAAAACGCCAGCACGCCGACGCCCGAGGGAATGACCCACAAAAGCGCCGTGAAGAGATAGTATGCGACGAAGGCAAGCACGATGCACGGCGCGATTCGGCGGCTGTCCAGGCGCGACGCCGCAACGCCCACCGCCACCATCGCCCAGCCGCGCGCCATGGCCACGATGCACGCCGAAACCGTGAGCAGCCACGCGTTATCAAGCGCAAGGGACCACAGCAGTAAAAGCGAGCCTACTACCGTGCTCACAACCACGATGCGGAACGACGCCTCGGAGTGCAACCATGCGGGCCGGAGCGTGCCCACAAGGCCAAGCGCCACAAGCGTCACGGCGTTTGCCACGACCGATATATCGCGCGCATAGGTGAAAAGCGGGTCGAACAGCGGGAATACCGCCACATTCATGAGGGACGTCGCCAAAAGAATGCACGTAGCAGCGGCGCACACCCGAATGAACTGATGCGTCGCTTGCTTGGAAGCCCCATCCACGGGTACCGCTGTTGTTTCAGTTTGCATCGTCGCCCTCCCCCGGCGTTTAAACGAGCACGAGCATTGTACCAGCACCCCAGCATTCCCTTGGAAACGCACCAAAGCCCCGTCGGCGCGGAAACGCCGACGGGGCGGAAGAGGGGGCTGTGTTCGTCATGCGCAAAGGCGACAAACGCGGTCATTTGCCCGCCGCCACGATGTGCGCCTTGGCTATTTGCCCTGCGCAGCCAGCATGCCGGCGCGACGTCCGAACGTCATCGTGCGCCCAGCGGCCAGCCCCGTCATAAGGTTGGGGTAGCTCACGCTAAAGAAGCCGCCCGAATCATTGCCCACCATGAACAGGCCATCGATCTGCTTGCCCTCATCGGTGATGGCATGCATATCGGTGTTGATGCGCACGCCATCGATGGTGGCCAGGAACCACGCACCCGTGCGAACGCCATAATATGGCGGATGGTTAAGCTTGGTGAGGCGATAGGGCTCCTTGTTGTAGTCTTCGTCCTTGCCCGCATCGGCAAAAGAGTTGTAACGCTCCCAGGTGGCAACCGTAGCCTCAACGGGAAGATTGAGCTTTTCGGCAAGCTCTTCCATGGTGTCGGCCTGCTGGATGTAGCCCGCTTCGATGAGCTCTTCGAAATCGCTCGCCATCTTGCTGATGGGCATGTTGGAGGGAGCCCCGTTATCGAAGGGATACAGGCGGCAGCAACCCACTTCGTTGAGCTGTTTCACCTGGTCGACGTAATCGGAATCCCAGATATCCACATAGGTGTGATGCGGCTGCATGTAGGCGGAGTGCAGCATGTAGTCATACGGACCGCTCTCGTTGCAGAAGCGCTCGCCGTTAAGATTCACCTTAAGGAAGGGCTGCTCGCCAAACCAAAACCATTTGCCAATGAGATCGCTGCCCGCCACCTCGTCGGGCTTGCAGCACGCGCGGTTAAACGTGACCGCGCATCCCAGCGGGTCGATGGCCGCGCCGCACCACATTGCAGCCTTGATGCCATCGCCCGTGCAGGCGCCGCCCACGGGAACGTTGATCTTAAGGCGGTTGTTCCACGCCTGGCGGGCTTCCACCATCTCGGTGTTGGCAACATAGCCGCCGGTAGCAAGAATGACTCCCTTGCTGGCGTTCACGCGAATGTAGTGCAGATCGTTGCCGTCCTGGCAGATGACGCCGGTTACGCGACCCTCGTCGTTCTGCTCGCACTTGACGAGCATGGTGTCGTAGCGGAACTCGGCGCCCAGCTCGATGGCGTAGTCGCGCAGGCAGGTGCCGAACGACACGTTCTCGTCCTCAGTGAGCTTCTGGGGGCTGTGGCCCGTCGCCCACGCCTTGTCGCGCGCACCCTGACCCGTCGTGCCGATGGAGCCCTCGTGCCACATCTTGAATTCGCCGTTGCGCTCCACGATGTCGGCAATCCAGTCGATCATGGCGCCAGACTCGTCGGCCCACAGCTTGATCAGGTTGTAGTCCACAAAGCCGTTGGCGTAGCGGACGATATCCTCCATGGCCTCCATCTTGTTGATGGCGAACTCGGGGAATTCTTTCTCGGTCTCTTTCTGGTAGCGGGAGTCGATGGCGCCCAGGTCTTCGCGCGGATCGGCGATGGCGCTCATCTGCTCGATGCCCAGCACCTTCGCGCCGTTCTCGGCGGCGGAGATGATGGCGGGAATGCCGCCGGTGCGGCAGCCCACCACCACGACCTCGGTATCGATGGTCTCGGTAATCAGGGATTCATCGATCTGGGGCGCCTCACCCAGCCAGCTGGGGCCGGCAGGCGCCTGCGTGGTGGGGTTCTTGGTTTCCTCGGTGCTGACGTAGCCGTTTCCGCAGCCGGCCAGCGTGGTGGCAGCGGCAGCAGCCAGAGCGGTGACGCCGGCGCCCTTCAGGAAATTGCGGCGGGAGAAGCCCGCAGCGTTGTTCGTGGTCTTATTCACTTGCGGCCTCCCATCCCTCAGGAAGATTCAGCTGATGGCACTTGGCGCAGTACAGCTGGCTGGTTTCGTGCACTTTGTGGCAGTCGCCGCACTCGAGCTGATTGTCCTGATGGCTGGAATGCGGATTGTACTTGGCGTCATTGCCCTCGAAGCCCCACGTAGCGTCCACGATGTCGTTCATGCTGTGGCACTCGGGACGTGCGCAAAACTCCTCGTTGGCGAATTCCTTGCCCGTGGCGAGCATGCCATCCTCGCCCATCGGATAGCTGTCAGACACCCATGCCATGACCTCGCTCACCTGCGTGGTGAGCACCGCCTCGTGGCAGTCCAGGCAGCTGTCGCCCGCCTGGGCATGCTGCGTGATCAGCTTGCCGGGATCGTTGGACGTGTAGCTTTCGACGTATTTGTCCATCGGACTGTGGCACACGGCGTTGCAGAAGCTGGGCTGCTCATGCCACACCCAGAAGCCCGCGCCGGCGGCAACGATGACCACCACCGCGACGATAGCGGCGATGATGCCCTTCCTAGGGCGTGCCTTCTTGGGAGCCGCAGCGGACTCAGCGGCGTCGGCGGACACTGCCGCGTTCTGCTCGACGGCGTCGGTCTGCACGAGATCCTGGCCGTTGCTGTTCTCGGTCATTCCCTCCCCCTTTCCTTCGATTCTGTCGGGAATCCGTGATGTCAGAATGCATCCGAAGGAGGAAAATGGCTATGCCCCCCGTGGGGTAATCTTTGAGAAATGCCTGTTCAGATAATGTTTCGGGCTTGCGCACTTCATGCAATCAGGCAACGACGCACAAACCACCCACGGCAGGAGCTTTTGGATTTCCTTCCTTTCGTTGCATTGCGCAACAACAAGCTCTTGTATAGCTTTCTATTCAATGCTATACATAGAGGAGACGATTGAGACGCCAGCAAAGGAGGCGCCATGTCGAGTCAGTCGCTAGTAGGAGCTCCCATCGCCGCCCAAAGCGCGACGTCCGCCGCGAGTCGGACGTCGCGCCAGGCCCAGATGAATGTGCGCATGGATGCGGCGCTGAAGGCAAGTGGAGATGCGGCCTTAGCTCAAGCAGGATACACCCCTTCTGCCGCCGTACGCGCGCTCTGGGCATTCGCCGCGACTCACGCTGCCGCACCGCAGGAAATAACCTCTCTCTTGGATTCAGTGGAATCTGCCGCGAAAGATGAAGCGGACAATCGTGCCGCCCATCGGCTGGCCCTTGTCGAAAAGGGCCCGCGCGCCATCGCGTCTTTCATGCATCGTTTCAATGCAGGCGTCCCAGTCGCCTGCAGCGGGTACGAATCCGATGATGACCTTCTCTTCGAAGCCCTAACTGAGCGCATGCGCGAACGGGGGACGCTATGAAGGGCGCACTATCATTCCTCCTTGACACCAATGTGTGGATGGACCATTACCTGGCAAGACCGCAAAGAGAAAACCCCGCGACGCGCCTCTTGCGCCAGGCCGCTCAATGCGAGCACGTGGCGTTGTTTTACGCCCCCACCACCGCCAAGGATGTTTTCTTTCTCCTGGAGAGAACGCTCAAAACAATGGCCCGCTCCGAAGACGCAGAGCTGCCGGAAGGCGCAGCGGAAGCGGCACGTGAAGTAGCGTGGGCTTGCATAGATAACATGAGCGAATTGGCAACGACGGCTCCCATCGATGAGAGCGAGCTGTGGATAGCACGCAAATTCAGGCACGACCACGGCGATTTCGAAGACAACCTCATCATTGCCGCCGGGGAACGCGCCAACGTGGACTACATTGTTACGAGCGATAAGCAGCTTCTCGCCCACTTACCGGCAATAGCCATAACGCCGCAACGAGCCTGTGAGCTTATCGGACAACGCTAGGCGCCTCCCGATAATCCCCAGCTGAAAATCAACCGCGTGTTTAACCGCGATTGTGCGCATAGAAAAGGGGCATCATAGCCCGACGCTCCCTTCAATACTCCGCCGCTTCATCAGCCGCCTAAGCGAGCAACGCCTCGACGGCAGGTACCGCGCCCTGGATGGTTTCCGCACCTAAGCGAGCAATGCTTCTACCGCATCGATGGCGGCGAGGTTCATATCTTTGAACCGGGGCTTCACGCAAGCGGCCACGGCATCCTTGAATTCCTGCAGGGTGAGGCCGAGTACGCCCGCATGCACGGCAACCGTGAGCAGCACGATGTTGAGCGTTTTGGCGTTGCCGATGCGCTCGAGGATGGGAGCCTCATTCACCACGTAGAGCGTGCTGATGGATGAGGCGGTTTCCTGGGCGCTTGCCTGCTCCGGCACGAAAACCGATTTCGGATCGGCAGCGGGAACCTGCGCGGCATCGCCCACGGCGTTTGATGCCTCGACAGACTCAGCCCCATGCCGCACATCCGAGGAGCCGTCCCAACCCTCACCCGCGAGCCTCTCCGTGCGCTCGGAGCCAGACTCAGGCTCGACGCGCGCGACCTCTTTCACGCAGGCCGCCTTCACCCGCAACGCCTCTAGCACGGCGCTCGCCTCGTAAGGCTCTTTGGAGAGCGACGCCGTAACCGGCTGCACCACGCGCGATGCCGTCACCATCACGCCGCCGGGTTTCAAAATGCGAGCCATGCGTACGCCCTCGCCAGGCTCGAACGCGATGAGCATGTCGGCATAGCCTTCCGATACCAGAGGTGCCGCCACCTGCTCGCCGCAGTCACCCATGCGAACGTGGCTCACCACGCTGCCGCCGCGCTGCGCCATGCCGATAGTCTCGGCCGTACGCACGTGCCAACCGCGCGCCTGAGCAGCCTGCGCCAGAATCTTCGCCGCAAGCACCGTGCCTTGCCCGCCGATTCCCGTAAGCACTATGTTCTTCATCGCGCATCCTCCTTGGAATCGACAGTCGCCTTGATGCAGTCGAACGGGCAGACCTGGGTGCACAGGCCGCAGCCGGTGCAGAGCGTGGGATCAACCGTTGCGACGCCTGGACGTTTGCGAGCCTCTTCGTTCGCCTCGCGTGCGCCATGCACGTCAAAGCCGATGGCCGGGCAGCCGATGCTCGTGATGCACTTCTTGCAACCCGTGCACGCCTCCGCGTCGATGGTCACCGGCGCTTCGGGCTTCACCAGATTCACGCACGGCGCGCGGAAGATGACGGCCGACACCCCTTCGTGCTCGAGCGCACGCGTCACCGCGTCGATACTCTCCTGGAGATGATGCGGATTGGCGTGCTCGATGCACTTCACGCCCAGCGCCTCGAGCGTCGCCTCGATGGAGAGCGGTTCGCTCATCGTGCCCATGAGCGTGCGCCCGATGCCGGGATGCGGCTGGCCGCCCGTCATGGCCGTGGTCGAGTTGTCCAGGACGCACACGCAGATGTCATGCCCGTTGTACGCCGCGTTGGCCACGCCGGTCATGCCGCTGGCAAAAAACGTCGAATCGCCTACGAACGCAAGCTGTTTGGCGCCCGGCTCAACCGTGCCCAAGCCCTGCGCCATCGTGATGCCGGCACCCATGCACAAGCACGTATCCACCGCATCGAGCGGTTGAGCGTTGCCCAGGGTATAGCATCCGATGTCGCCGGAGAACACGGCCTTCACGCGCATCTTTCGCACCGCCTGCTTGGCGGCGTAGAACGCGCCGCGATGTGGGCAGCCCGCGCACAGCACAGGAGGACGCACCGGAAGTTTCGCGGCAGGCGCGGATGCCAAGCGGTCAATCTGCCGATCTACGCGATGGATGCGGCGGGCGGCCAATTCCTCCTCAAGATCGTCGCCGGCGAGGCCGCGCGCCTCCAGCTCCAGCGTGTCGAACTGGCGCCGCAGAACCTCGGCGACCGACTCGACCGTGTTCTCGCCCACGCCGTGGCACGCGCCGCTGCGCCGGCCTTCCACGCGCACCGCGGGAAGCCCCGCCGCCGCACGCAAGCCCATGAGACGCACGAACTCGTCCTCAATCACGTGGTCGAGCTCCTCGAACACAATGATGTGGTCCACGCGGTCCACGAAAGCGCTTGCACGTGCCACCGGGAACGGGAAGGGCGTTCCCACCTGCATGAATTCATACGGAATGGAACCGTACAGGCGAGCACGCTCCTGCGTTGCAGGCTCTTGCGCGATCATCGCCAGCGCCTCGCGCACGTAGGCGGTCGACACGCCGCCGCACACGATGCCCAGCGTTTTGGCGGAATGCGTCGCGGGGCTCTTGGGCTCAGCGTCCGATGCCGCGAGACCGCGCGCATCGGCGCCCGACTCGACGGGATTGAAGC
>NZ_CALUMA010000094.1 GCF_944321625.1 uncultured Slackia sp. | reverse complement strand
AGAGCGGCGTGCGATGAGCGTCGATTTGTTCCTGGATGCGCAGGGCTGCGTGCGCCGTATGGAAGCGTCGCCGTCAATTATCCGCTCGTGTGCCCGCCTGGCCTACGGATGGGTGCAGCATGGGCTTGAGGCGCAGCGCGACGGAGAACGCGAGGCGGCGCTCGCCTGCATCTCGGAAGCCGCAGGGGCTAAGAGCGAGGCGGTGCTCGACAGGCTTATGTATCTCGACGGAATCGCTCGCAAGCTCCATGCGTCGCGTATCGCCCGCGGCGGCATGGATTTCGAAAGCGAGGAGGCCAAGGTGCGCCTCGACGCTCAGGGGCGACCGGTTTCGGTGGATGTGCGTGTGAAGACGGATGCGACGTCGTTGGTTGAAGAGGCGATGATTGCTGCGAACGAGGCAGTGGCGTGTTTTCTGCGCGATGCCAAGGTCGCATTGATCTACCGCGTCCACGATGCGCCCGCTCCGGCAGACCTTGTGGACCTGAAGCCGATTCTCCAGGAGTTCGGCTACGACAGGCAGGTGTCACTGACGCGGTTCTGCTCCGGCGACCCGTTCGCCATCCAAGAGGTGCTTGCCGCGGCGCAGGGCAGGCGCGAGGAATACCTGGTGTCTTCGCTTATTGTGCGTGCGATGAAGCGTGCGGTATACCGCGATGCTTGCGGGACGCATTTCGGCCTTGCAAGCGAGGCGTACACGCACTTCACGAGTCCCATCAGGCGCTATCCCGATCTTATGGTGCATCGCATGCTGAAATGTGCGCTGTTCGGCAGATCCGAGGAGACGTCGGCCGTCGAGGCGGCCATGAGCCAGATCGCCCAGCATTCTTCCGAGGCGGAGCGCACTGCCGAGGCTGCTGCGCGCGAGAGCCAGGAGCTCAAGCTCTACGAGCTGCTCGAACAGCGCGTAGGCGAAGAGGCTGACGGCATCGTGTCGGGCGTGGTGTCGTCCGGCTTCTTCGTGCGTCTCGCCGATACGACCGAGGGCTTCGTCGCGCTGCGTGGGGCGGGAGAGTACTGGATGCTCGACGCCCAGCGCCGCACGCTCACGGGGTCCGATTCGGGCAGCGTGGTCCGACTCGGCATGCGCGTGCGTATCCGCATCAAGGACGTTCGGCCGCTGGAGCGCCGCGCCGATTTCGTGCTTGTAAGCAAAGGGCGCGGAATAGGATTGAGACTGAGGGGATAGCGTCGAAGCGCAGAGGTCGGGCGTTGATTCGCATTTACGCTGCTGCTTCGCGAAATGGGTTTTGGTGAAGAGCTCATCGCGCCATGCTGGAACCGAGTGGGGGAACTTGTATAATGTCCCGTGCCGATTGGGGCAGGTTTGAGGCCTCGATGGCGCGAGGGAACATGCGATTAAGAAAGGCTGCACGCTTCACGTGGCACGAGAGAAAAAACAGATAGCGAAGAACCGCAAAGCGTTTCATGAGTACGAGATTCTTGAAACGTTTGAGGCAGGCATCGTCCTGTCCGGTACCGAGGTGTGCTCGCTGCGCGAGAACAACTGCCAGCTCACCGATTGCTTCGCGCTCGTTCGCCACGGCGAGGTCTGGCTGCATGGCCTCCATATCGCGCCGTATTCCCATGGCAACCTGGCCAACCCCGATCCCGATCGCAAGCGCAAGCTCCTTCTTCACCGGAAGCAGATTCGCTACATGGAGGAGAAGACGCGTGAAAAGGGTATGGCGCTGGTTCCGCTCAACATCTACTTCGCCACAAACGGCCTGGTGAAGATGGAGCTGGCGATTGCGCGCGGCAAAAAGCTCTACGACAAGCGTGCCGACATGGCAAAACGCGATGCGAAGCGCGAGATTGAGCGCGCCATGAAGGAACGATACAGGTAAAAGGCGAGAGCGTCGAATGCGGAGTGTGAGGCGTGTTCCGGCGCGATCGATTTGCAGGAATCTTAAAAGGGGGCGTTTAACGCAGATGGGTCTGTTCAGAAGGACGAGCCGCAAGGTGGGTCGCGTGGCGAAAAACGTGGCCAAGAACGTCATCATGCCGCAGGACGATTCGGATAAGGTGAAATCGTCTAAGGCCAAGGATGCTGCGGCGCAGGACGCGCCCCAGCACACCGATGCCGAGTACGATGCGCTTAAAGAGAAGTATGACGCCGTGATGCGCGCCAAGTGGGAGGAGTACTACAAGACCTCCTGCAACGGCGAATGCGAGACCTGCGAATACTACGATTGGTGTCCGGATGATTTCGAGGACGAGGCCGCCGAGGAGGCGGAGGAGCCCGCGGCTGAAGAGGTGGCGGAAGAGGGCGCCGAAGAGGCCGAATCCGAAGAGGAGCCCGAACCCGAGCGCGAACTCACCGAAGAAGAGCGTGCAGCCAAAGAGGCGGCAGAGGCGTATTACGAGGCCGGCTGCGACGGCGAATGCGAGAACTGCGAGCATTACGACTGGTGCCCCGCCGAAGAAGAGGGCGAGGAAAACCCCGACGACAAGGTCCTGTTCAAAGGCATCACGCAGGGCGATGTGAAAAACGCCGCCAAGGGAGGCGTGGAGCTCGCCCGCGAGAGCGCCATGGCCGCCAAGGAGCTCAAGGAAGCCATGGACGATATCCTCGGAGGCTTCGACCTGAAGAACCTGACGAAATAACGCATTGCTGTAAGAGCATAAAAAAGCGCCCGACCTGCGACATTATCGCGGTCGGGCGCTGTGCGTTATGGTGGAGGCGCGGAGAATCGAACTCCGGTCCATACTACATTCTCCCTCAGGCTCTACAAGCTTATTCCGTGGTCAGGATTCGGGCGCCTGCGGCTCACGGACACGCGTTGGACACCCTAGCCCGTTCTGTCTTAATCGAAGCCATACGGACTACGTGCTTCGATGCAGCCCCCTAAAATGACGTCGCCCCCGGAGCGGAGACAATCCGGGTTTGACGGGCCGCGTAAATTAAGCAGCCATGGCGAGCGCCGGAGCGCTCTGAGTGTTGTTCTTGCCAATTAACTTGACGGTACCCCTGTTTAGCGTGGCGAGGAGACCACGGCCTGCTCCTCAGATCAAACGTACCATGTCGAAACCAGTCGCCCCCGAAAGGCGCCTGCGATGGCGTTGTGCCGAAGATAGCATCCACCGATATCGCATTCTCAAAGTGCCCTCGAACCTTCGTTCGAAGATGCTTTATTGTAGTGGATGATTATGGAAAGTCAATCGGAGCGTTGCGCGAAGCCCGTATCGCGTTCTTGGGGAAGTCGCTGCGCGGAAACGATGTGCCTTCGCCTGGCGCCATGCAAAGCCTGCGTCGCATCTTCGTCAAATGCAGGTCAATTCGGATAAGGCGGCACGCGCCCCCAATCCTCTTTCTATTAAAGTGAAGCGCTGCGGGCTTCGGATGAGTCCGTCTCGCGGCGCTTGGACCGGGGCGTCTTGCCTTCGCCTGCGTTGCGATTCCAGCTCCCTTTGAATCGGAAGGCGGGAACCGTGGGGCATACACCCTCCCTAAGCGTCATCATCCCCATCTACAACACCGAGACGTACCTGCGCCAATGCCTTGACAGCATCCTTGGTCAGACGTTTTCGGATATCGAGGTCATTTGCGTGAATGACGGCTCCACCGACGGGTCGCTTTCCATCATGCACGAATATGAAGAACAAGACGGGCGCGTGCGCGTGATAGACAAGCCCAACGGCGGCTACGGCCATTCTGTCAACCGCGGGCTCTCTGAGGCGCGCGGCGACTACATATCCATCATCGAGCCGGACGATTTCATCGACATCCATATGTACGAGGATTTGCTGGCCGAGGCGCAGAGGCGGGACGGTTCTGCCGTCGACGTGGTGAAATCCGCCTACTGGAACTATTACGACGTGGAGGGCGAGCCGCCGCGCATCGAGGCGCCCAACCTGATGAACTGCATGCCGAGCGAATCGTTCGAGTTCACGGCCCATACGCATTGGGAGGTGCTCTACCACCATCCCTCGATCTGGTCGGCCATCTACCGACGCGCGTTCATCGAGGAATGCGGCATCCGCATGATCGAGCCTAAGGGCGCCGGCTGGGCCGACAATCCGTTCTTTTTCGAGACGCTGCTGCAGGCTCAGTCGATTGTATGGGTGCCAGCGGCGTATTACTACTATCGCCAGACCAACCCCGACTCTTCCAGCAATCTCAAGGACTTCCATCTGCCGTTCGACCGTCTGCGCGATATCCGCGCCCTGTTCGAACGCCTTGGGGAAACCGATCCGCATGTGCTGATTTGCCTGTACAACCGCGTGTTCAGCTACGTCAATTCCGTCGTTGGGGAATTCGGATTCCCAGAATCCGACCCTGAGATCATGGGGCGAATCCGCGAGGAGTTCGAAGCGATCGACACCGATGTGCTCTATTCGGCGAAGCGCGGCATCAGCAAAGAGCGCTTGGCGTATTACGAGGACGTCATGGGCATTACGCGGGCGCGCGTGGCGGAGCACGATGCCATCGAGAATCCCCAGGTAAGCATCGTTGTGCCTATGCGCAATTCGAGGGCGCTTTTATGGGATACGTTCAAGAGCGTGATCGCGCAGAATCTGGAGAGCTTCGAGGTGCTGTGCGTCGATTGCGCGTCGACCGACAGGTCGTATGCGGTGGCATGCGATGCGGCGGGTCAGGACGGGCGCTTCCGCGTTGTGTCGTGCAAATCGTCGAACATTGCGGAAGGCTGCAATGCGGGCCTTGACGCGGCCCGCGGGCGGTTCGTGTACTTCCTACTGCCCGGCATGGATATGCCGGAGGGGTTCCTTGCCTCCATTGCTGCTGCGCTGGAGGAGCATCCTGAGGCGGAGCTCTCGCTGTTCGCCCTGTCGCCGCGTTTTATGGGCGATCACCTGCCGAAAGGCACGCAATGCATCGCTGTTGGGACGGAGGGGAACGCTGCCGCCCTCATGCTTGCTGACGGGGGGACGCTGGGTGTATCGTCGAAGCTGTTCCGCAAGGCATTCCTTGACGATCAGGGCATTCGCTTTGACCCTTGCGAAACCGAAGAGGGTCTGCTGTTCTGCCTCAAGGCTCTGCGCAGGGCCAAGTATGTGCTTGTTCAGCGCAAGCATCGTATCGATGACGAACGTCTGCACCTGCAGGAGCGCGGCCGCAAGGATGCGGGCGCGAGATTCCAAGAGCGTATGGGGATGCTCGAGGCGATGGAGGAGTACGCGATCAAGTCGGGCGAGGAGGAGGTCGTTCGCGCCTTCCGATGCAGCGCGGTGTCGCAGCTTGACCGCGATATCCACCTGTATTGCAGCACCGTCGATGGCGAGAAGGTTTTCAACGGCGCCCTTGATGCGCTGGCGTGCCGCTTCGGGCTGGCGCAATGCGGCGGCATGTATTTCCTCAACCAAGGGGCATATCGGCACCTGCAGCGCGCGACCCTGATGGGGTATCAGCAGTTCGTGCAGCGCGAGCTCATGCTGGCAAGCAACAACGTGATAGCGCTGCGCAACCGCAATCGCTCGATCAAGGATTCCGGGTCGTATCGATTCGGTCGCGCTGTATCCAAGATGGCGCGCAAGATGCTGCCGCGTTCCGTCATCGCCAAGGTGAAGAAGGGGTAGGCCGATGTCTGTGAAAAAAGCCGCGAAGCGCGTTGTTATCAAGGGGCTGCGTTCCGCGAAAAAGATGGAGATGCGCGTCGAGCATCGTATGAAGGTAAGGCTGGGCCTTGCTCGGGACGAAAAGCCGTCCGGCCCGTACGTCCACCCTTGGAGTATGCAAGACCTTGGACGCCCGACCATCGTCGATCAGATGAAGAAGGAACACTGCTGCGGATGCGAGTCGTGCCGCAATGCCTGTCCTAAACAGGCGATTTCGATGGCGGAGGACGAGGAAGGATTCCTGTATCCCCAGGTAGATCATGCTCTTTGCATCGATTGCGGCATCTGTATCAAGAAATGCCCTACGTATAACGACCAGCCCGCGAACGACGTCGTGACCGAATGCTATGCCACCATCGCCGCAGACGATGCCGTACGTGCGCGTAGCAGTTCGGGAGGGCTGTTCTCGCAGCTTGCCAATCGCACGCTTCAGGCGGGCGGCGTCGTGTTCGGAGC
Organism: uncultured Slackia sp.; assembly: GCF_944321625.1. Lineage (GTDB taxonomy): Bacteria > Actinomycetota > Coriobacteriia > Coriobacteriales > Eggerthellaceae > Slackia. The sequence goes on along the minus strand of NZ_CALUMA010000094.1, from coordinate 2,636 downwards.
GGCGTACGATGGCTGCGACACGGTGCGCCATCGAGCGGTCGAATCCATTGAAGAACTTGATGCGTTGCGTCGCTCGAAGTACGTGCAGAGCAGTACGGGCGACACGTTCGCCCAGGCGAAGCAGGCGCTCGACCAGGGACGACAGGTTCTCTATTCCGGCTGTCCTTGCCAGATTGCGGGATTGTATGCCTATCTGGGAAAAGATTACGACAACCTGCTCACGGTAGACCTCATTTGCCATGGCGTTCCGTCTCCGGGGTTGTTCCGTCGGTACTTGAAGGAAACGTATCCCGAGGGTGGTGTTGCCGAGGTCAATTTCCGTGATAAGAGCGCGTTCGGGTGGTCGACGCACATGAACGTCTACATGGAGGACGGGAGTGTTCGTCGTGAGAAATGCACCGACGACCCGTTCTATCTGATGTTCCTGCGCTGCCTTGCCCAGCGGCCGTTCTGCTCTATCTGCAAATTCACCCGATTGCCACGCGTGGCCGATTTGTCCATCGGCGATTGGTGGGGCATCGAGAAATACGACGCGACGCTCAATGACGGGTGCGGGACGTCGCTCGCGCTGGTGAACAACGCAAAAGGACGAAGGGCATTCGAGGCGGTGCGGGATGGTATGGCTCGATGCGAAACACATCCCCTGAGCCAGGCCCGTCCGCGCAACTACACTATCGACCGCCCGTTCAAGGCACACATCCATCGTGCGCGGTTTTTCGGGTTGCTTGATAGGTACCCTTTCGCGAAGGCGGTGCGCTACGGCCTCGAGAACCACTTCGACGTGGGCATATACGGTCTGTGGTACGGTGAGAACTACGGAAGCATCCTGACGTACTACGGCTTGGTCAAGGTGCTCGAGTCCATGGGGCTGTCGGCGCTCATGATTGCGAATCCTTTGGGGTCTGCTCAGGGCGATGCGCTTGAGCCTACGAAGTTTGCGCAGAGGCAGGGTTACTCGATTTCTATGCGCCGTCCGCTTTCGCGTATGGGCGAGCTCAACGAGTTCTGCGATTCGTTCGTTCTAGGCTCTGACCAGTTGTGGAACCCCGGCCTGTTCAAACCCTACGGCTACTCGTATTTCCTGAGCTTCGTCAATCCCGATCGCAAGCGCATCGCCTACGGCACGAGCTTCGGCAAGGCCACGCACAGAATCGATGAGATCACGAAGAACCGTATGCGCTATGAGTTCTCCAAGTTCGACGCGGTGTCGGCGCGCGACGATTTCTCCCGTGATTTGGTTAAGGACGAATACGGCCACGATGCGGTCAAGGTGCTCGATCCCGCGATTCTGTGCGACGCCGTGCACTTTCACGAGCTTGCCGCCCAGGCGACGGAGCCCGCGTGCGTAGCGGGCGAGATGCCGCTTCTTGCGAGTGGGAATTATCTGTTCGCGTACATTCTCGATCCGGACGAGACGACGCTTGATGGTCTTGCCCAGATTGCGAGCCAAACGGGCATGCCGGTTGTCGTGTCGATTGATATGCGTCCTGAGACGAGAGAGAAGAACCGCTCGTATTTCAAGGGTGGAGAATCGCGCGGCGTGTTCGTGCTGGACAACCTCCAGGTGGAGCAGTGGCTTTACGCCATCGAGCACGCGGATGCCACGCTCACCGATTCGTTCCACGGCATGCTGTTCTCGTTCGCCTTCGAGAAGCGGTTCGTGGCGTTTCCCAACGCCAAGCGCGGGGCGGGGCGCTTCATCGACGTGATGGGCGTTCTTGGGCTGGAAGGTCGCAGGATCGACGGCCTGCATGGCCATGTGGATGAGACGATCGGGCTCTTGGCTACGGATGTCGATTACGTCAGCGCGAACCAGCGCTTGGAGCGCGAGCGGGCGTTTTCCCGTCGCTGGCTCAAGGACGCATTGTTCTCGCTGAAAAAGGTGCCAACCTACCGCGCTTACACCATCGTGGAAGACAATCTTCTCCGTTAGCGTCGACGGAGTGGGCGAGCGGCGTGGACTCAGGCGGTCGCGCTGCTCGCTCCATTCGACTTGCGGCGATGCGCGTTCTCTCCTGATTTGTTCTTGTTCGGGTTTCCAATACCTGTGAAATTCGGCACCAACTACGGGCCATCCTCTATAATACGGTTTCGCGGGTCGTACGGCCCGCTTTCAATGTTTCCTAGTTCCGGAGGGTCCGCCCATGGACGGTAAAGTCGCGGTTCTCATACCCTGCTACAACGAGGCCATCACCATCGCCAAGGTGGTGGACGACTTCAGGCGCGTGCTGCCCGAGGCCGACGTCTACGTCTACGACAACAACTCCTCCGACGGCACGGCCGAGATCGCGCGCGAGCACGGCGCGATCGTGGTGCGCGAGCCCCGCCAGGGCAAGGGCAACGTGGTGCGCTCGATGTTCCGCGACGTGGAGGCCGACTACTACGTGATGGTGGACGGCGACGACACCTACCCGGCCGAGGCCGCCCCCGCGCTGATCGCGCCGCTCGTGTCGGGCGAGGCGGACATGACCGTGGGCGACCGCCTCTCCAACGGCACCTACGGCGAGGAGAACGACCGCGCCTTTCACGGGTTCGGCAACGACCTCGTGCGCTTCCTCATCAAGGCGATCTACGGCTTCAAGTTCTCCGACGTCATGACGGGCTACCGCGCGTTCAACGAGGTGTTCGCCAAGACC
>NZ_CALUMA010000093.1 GCF_944321625.1 uncultured Slackia sp. | reverse complement strand
GGGCCATGGCTGGCAGCCGTGCGAAGGAAAGCTGCTTGTCGTGGGCGGCGGCGTGGGCGCGGCGCCCCTATTCATGTTTGCCGAACAGCTGGCGGCCGACGGCCATCCGTTTGAGGTCGTGCTGGGCGCCCAGACCGAAAGCATGCTGGTCACGCGCGCCGATTACGCGGCGCTTCTGGGACGTGACCCCATTCTTGCCACCGACGACGGCTCCGTGGGCTACGCGGGGTTCTGCACCGAGCCCGTGCGCGAGCAGCTGGCGACCGGCGAGTATGCGGGCGTGTTCTGCTGCGGACCCGAGCCGCTGATGCGCGCCGTTGCGGGCATCGCCGCCGAGGCGGGCGTGGCGTGCTGGGTTTCTATGGAAAAGCGCATGGCTTGCGGCGTGGGCGCGTGCCTGTCCTGCGTGGTTGAAACGCACGAGGGCAAGCGCCGTTCGTGCGTCGACGGCCCCGTGTTCGATGCGAAGGATGTGGTGTGGTAATGGCTGTGAACATGCAGGTGAATCTGGGCGGCCTGATCATGCCCAATCCCGTGACCGATGCATCCGGCACCTTCGCCGCCGGTCATGAATACGATGCGTATTGCGACGTCTCGCGCATGGGTGCGGTCACCACCAAGGGCGTGTCGCTCAACGGCTGGGAGGGCAATGACGCTCCGCGTATCGCCGAGACCCCGTCCGGCATGCTGAACTCCATCGGCCTTCAGAACCCTGGCGTGGCGCACTTGTGCGAAGTAGATCTGCCCTGGATCAAGTCGCAGGGCGTGCCGGCCATCGTCAACGTTTCCGGCCATAGCCTGGAGGAATACGTCGCCGTGGTGGAGGCGCTCGAGGCCGACGGCCAAGCCGATGCCTACGAGATTAACATCAGCTGCCCCAACGTGGATGCGGGCGGCCTCACCTTCGGCACGCACGTGCCCAGCGTGGAGGCCGTGGTGGGGGCCTGCCGCGCCGCCGCCACTAAGCCCATGATCGTCAAGCTTTCGCCTAACGTGACCGATATCACCGAGATCGCCCGCGCGGCGGAGGCGTCGGGCGCCGATGCCATCTCGCTCATCAACACGCTTTTGGGCATGGCAATCGACGCCAAGACGCGCCGTCCCAAGCTGGCGCGCGTGGTGGGCGGCCTGTCCGGTCCGGCGGTCAAGCCCGTGGCGCTGCGCATGGTGTGGCAGTGCCATAACGCCGTCAAGATCCCCATCCTGGGCATGGGCGGCATCATGACGGGGGAGGACGCCATCGAATTCATGCTGGCCGGCGCCACCGCGATCGCGGTCGGCACGGCGAACTTCGTCAATCCCCATGCCGTCAACGACGTGCTCGACGGCATGATCGAATACTGCGAGCGCTACGGCGTAAGCGATGTGAACGAACTGATCGGAGGACTGCAATGCTAGCAGCATACGAAAGCGTCCCGCGCGCCGACCGCGTGATCGTGGCGCTCGACTGCGACCGCGCCACGGCGCTCGATCTGGCCAAGCGCCTTCAGGGCAAGGCCAAGTGGCTCAAGGTGGGCATGACGCTGTATTACGCCGAAGGCCCCGCCATCGTCGAGATCTTCAAGCTTTTGGGCTACAAGGTGTTTCTCGACCTCAAGTTCCATGACATTCCGCATCAGGTGGAAGGCGCGGCCGCTTCTGCCGTAGAGGCCGGCGCCGACATGATCACCATGCACGCCGTGGGCGGCGTGCCCATGATGGAGGCTGCCCAGCGCGCCGTCGACGAGTCGGGCACCGACGCCGATACGCTTGCGATTACGGTGCTCACAAGCATGGACGCCGATACGCTTGCCGCGACGGGCGTGACGCGCGGCATGGAAGAGCAGGTCAAGCAGCTCGCCCTGTGCGCGCAGGAGGCGGGGCTTTCGGGCGTTGTCGCTTCGCCCCAGGAGGCCGCCATGCTGCGCGAGCTTCTGGGCCCCGACGCGATGATCGTCACTCCGGGCGTGCGTCCTGCGGGCGCCGATCTGGGCGACCAGAGCCGCGTGGCCACGCCCAAGGCCGCCTTCGACGCAGGCGCGTCGCATATCGTGGTGGGCCGTCCCATCACGCAGGCCGACGACCCCGTGGCCGCGTTCGAGCGCATCGCCGCCGAACTTTAGCGGATTGTCTCTGACCACGGAAAATTCACAGGTCAGGGGCATAAAGGCGCTTTTTTGCGCAATCTTTGAAAGCGGCAGGCGCAAAGTGGATGAAAATCTTGAAACGCGCGTCTGGTGTGGTATTATCGCCAATCGCCGCCTAGATGGGGCGGCTGAACTATGAAGGAGTGAACTACCGATGGCTATCCCTCAACTGAGTGCTGAAGAACGTCAGGCCGCCCTCGAGAAGGCAAAGGCCGCCCGCATCAAGCGTGCACAGGTCCGCGACGACCTCAAGTCCGGCAAGCTGTCCCTCAAGGAAGTCCTGGACATGAAGGACGATCCCGTGGTGGGTCGCATGAAGGTCTCCACGCTGATCGAGACCATGCCCGGCTACGGCAAGGCCAAGGCCGAGAAGATCATGGGCGAGCTCAAGATCGCTGAAAGCCGTCGCCTGAAGGGCCTGGGCGAGCGCCAGGAAGCCGCTCTGCTCGAGCGTCTGGGCTAGTTCGCAAGGTCGATTCCATGCGCCGCGGAAACCTCTTCGTCATCTCCGGCCCCTCGGGCGCCGGCAAAGGAACGCTTGTGTCCCGAATCATGGAGAGGGTGCCCGACGCATGGCTCTCCATTTCGGTCACCACGCGCGACCCGCGCGAAGGCGAGGTGGACGGCGTGCATTACCTGTTCTACGACGATGCGCGCTTCGACGAGCTTGTTGCCCACGACGGTTTTTTGGAGTGGGCGCAGGTCCACGACCATAAGTATGGCACGCCGGCGCATCTTGTGAGGGAGCATCTGGACGCAGGATGCCAGGTCATCCTCGAGATCGATGTCCAGGGCGCGTTTCAGGTGCGCGAGCGCGTTCCCGAGGCGCACCTCGTGTTCATCGAGCCTCCTTCGCTCGAAGAGCTCGAAAGGCGTCTGCGCAGCCGCGGCACTGAGGACGAAGAGTCCGTCGCGCTTCGCATGAACAACGCCAAGCTGGAGCTAAGCCGCAAAATGGAGTATGATATTCGCTTCGTGAACGACAACCTCGATGAGTGCACCGACGAACTGGTTGCCTATATCGAGCGAACCGCTGAGACTGACGAGGAATAGATAAGCATGAGCATCATCGACCCGAAGATTGACGTCCTGCTGGACGAGACCGACAACGACCGTTTCCTGCTGTGCGCTCTGGCGTCCAAGCGCGCCCATGACATCAACGACATGATGCGTGGCCAGCGCGAGCGCGCCATCGAGCTGTCGAGCGCCGTCGAGATTGCCAAGGCGAACGATATGAAGCCGCTTTCTATGGCATTCAAGGAGATCGCTCGCGGCGAGGTGTCGTACGACCCTGAAACCATTGATATTCATCAGCACTAACTGATTTGTAGCGTTTTCAAAGGGGGAAAGGGAAGGGGAGGAATCCCCTTCCCTTTCCCCCTTTGTATCCCCCTTTTCCTTCCTCTCGCTCCAGCACGCGGGGGAAACCGGATATTTGAACCGTGTGGCCCACAGGGCGGCCATCGCTTTCGCTCGGCCGCGGTTCGTGGGCTTTGGTTTGTTTGAAGCTTTGCCAAGTGTCTCTGATGTTGTGTGTCGCCTTGATGGGTCGGTATGGCCCTATGAGCTTAGTATCGCTTTGTGGGCATATGCGATTGCGGCATCGCCTCCCTTGGCGGCGAGCGAAGCGATGCCGCAGGGGCACCGAAAAGCTTGCCAGGCATCTAATCTGGCGTGTCACGTGGGAGAGCGAAGCGAATCCCACCGCGCGAAGCGCGAACCCAAAAGAGTTTGAGACACTTGGCAGGGTCTTAATCGCGATGCATGCTGTGCACCGCGGGCAAGCGAAGCGATGCCCGCAGAGTAGGCGATGAAGTTATAAGCATCCGGTGTCCCGTGCGCCCTGGTGCGAGGAGCAAGGGGAGGGGGATGCAAAGGGGGAGGGGGAAGAGGATTCTTCCTCTTCCCCCTCCCCCTTTGACAAGAAAGGCAACCATGCAATTTCAACGAATCTGCCTGGCTCACTACCATGAGCTGGGATTGAAGGGTCACAATCGCACGCTCTTCGAGAAAAAGCTCATGTACAACCTCCAGGCCTTGCTCGACCGCCCGTGCGTGGAAAAGGTCATCCGCATCTCGGGGCGCATTCTCGTGATGTTCGTACACGATGCCACCGAAGAGGATGCGGAATCCACGGTGAGCCTCATCGCTCGCGTGCCAGGTGTCGCGCGCGTGAGCTGCGGATTCTCTTGCGAACGCGATATAGACATCATGTGCGAGGCCGCCGCTCAGGCGCTGGCCGAGGCAGGGGAGTTCACCACGTGGAAGGTCGTGGCGCGCCGCAGCCACACCGATTTCGAGATCGATTCCATGCAGATGAACCAAATCGTGGGCGCGTATCTGTGCGAGCGATTCCCCGACAAGCCTGTGAAGATGAAGCATCCCGATGTGGAGGTTCACGTCGAAGTGGTGCAGGGGCATGCCTACATCTATGCGCTGAGCGTGCCCGGCGTGGGCGGTTTGCCCGTGGGCACGGCCGGCAAAGTGGTGTGCCTTATCTCTTCCGGCATCGACTCGCCTGTGGCCATGTGGCGTATGGCGCGTCGCGGGGCCACCGTTATCGGTGTGCACTTCTCGGGCCGCCCGCAGACGGCTTCGACTTCGGAATATCTGGTTGACGACATCGCGCACGTGCTTGAAGAGTTCGGCGGCGTCGCACGCGTGTATATCGTGCCCTTCGGCGACTACCAGCGCGAGATTGCCATGCGCGTTCCTCCTGCGCTGCGCATCGTCATCTATCGCAGGCTCATGATGAAGATCGCCGAGCGCATCGCCCATAAAGAAGGCGCGAAAGCGCTGGTGACGGGCGAGAGCCTGGGACAGGTGGCGTCTCAGACGCTTGACAACCTGGCCGCCACTAACGCTGCGGTTGATATGCAGATATTCCGTCCGCTTATCGGCTGCGACAAGCTGGAAATCATCGCCGACGCGCAGAAGCTGGGCACCTTCGAGATTTCCAGCAACCCAGCGCCCGACTGCTGCACGCTGTTCATGCCGCGCAGCCCCGAGACCCATGCGAAGATTCCCGAGGTAGAGGCGGCGGAGGCTGACCTGCCCTACGATGAGTGGATCGACGAGATCATGGACGCGCTCGAGCTTCACGAATATCGCTGCCCTTCGTCATATTGGCGTACCAAGCGTCGAGAAGCGGCGAAGAAAGAGGAGCGCGTCTAAGTGATAGGCGCGTTTGCCAAGGTAATCTGCCCGCGCTACAACTCCGATGGTTCGATGTTTGGCATCCACCCCGCCGCGATTGTTTCTCGCCTGTTAAATCATGCGCCGTATGCCGGATAATTCGCCCCGTTCAATGGACTTGACTGGCCAATCTCTCCATAATGTTTTGAACGCTATCGCAGGGTAAAGCGCGATAGCAACGTATCCGTTTCGAGTGCGTCGCGACGGGCGGCGCAATATGGGAAAGGGGATGATGGGGATGGCAGACGAGTCCGCAAAGAAAACCAGGCCGGGCAAAGTCGTGCAGTTCGCAGGCACCCTGGTGGGAACTCTGGTAGGTTCGGGCTTCGCCTCGGGCCAGGAGGTCATGCAGTACTTCACATCGTATGGAACCCTGGGCATCTTCGGTAGCTTCGTCACCACGCTGCTGTTCGCGGTTCTGGGCGCTGTGTTCATGAACTACGGCTACAAGCACGCGAACGCCGTGGACTTCTCGAGCTTCCGCTTCTTCGCCGGCAAGTACATCGGCACGTTCCTGCAGTGGTTCACCATTCTGTTCTGCTTCCTGATCGGTATCATCATGCTGTCGGGCGCAGGCGCCACCTTCAATCAGTATTTCGGTCTGCCGCAGTTCGTGGGCAGCGCCATCATGTGCGTCATCGCGTTGGCGAGCGCTCTTCTGGGCATGAAGCGCATCGTCAACCTGCTGGGCACCATCGGCCCTGTGGCCATCGTGTTCCTTATCATCATCGCCCTGGTTGCGTTCTTCACCAACTTCCAGAACCTGGGCAATGCCGATGCGGCCGTCGCCGCGGCTGACGCCGAGGGCGACGTGCTTCGCGGCATCGGCGACTCTGTGAACTGGTGGTTCGTGGGCGCAGTCATGTACGTCGCTTACAACATCCTGGCGGGCGTTCCGTTCATCTCGCGCATGGGCGCCGAGGCCAACACCCAGAAAGAGGCTGTGCTGGGCGGTCTGTTCGGCGGCTTCCTGCTGGGTCTGTGCGCCGTGTGCCTGAATCTGGCCATGCTGTCCACCTACGCCGACGTGAGCCACCTCGAGGTTCCTGCCCTGCAGTTCGCGCAGATGATTTCCCCGGCCGTGGGCATCGTGTTCGCTATCGTGCTGCTGATCATGATCTACAACACCATCGTTCCGATGTTCGTGTCGGTGGCCAACCAGTTCGTCACCGAGGAGCAGGACCCCGTCAAGCACAAGACGCTGATCGTCGCCTTGGCCCTGGTCACGCTCATCGGCGGGCAGCTGCCGTTCTCCATCCTGGTGAACACCATCTACCCGTTCGTGGCGTACTTCGCCATCGCGTTCATCGTCATCATCGTCGCCCGCACCATTTACTGGAAGGCTACGGGCAAGACGCCTGCTATGGAGCGCGATAACGACTAATCGTCCATCCATTAGCTGTACAATGATATGAAACCGGCGCGGCGGATTCGTCTGCCGCGCCGCCGTGCATGCGGCAGGGCTCTCGTTTCCCGGGCAAGCGCGTTTGGCCGGGGACGTGCGCCGCATGGGCGGCGAAGCGAGCAAGAGAAAAGAGGTTCATCATGGCGGATGCTGAGAAGAAGCTTTCGCAGCAGATGGTGCAGCAGGAGCAGAAGTATTATGCTCCCACGGGGCGCATCCCGTACTACGACATGGTTATCGACCACGGCGAAGGTGCCATGCTCTACGATGTGGACGGCAACGGCTACATCGATCTTCTGGCGAGCGCGTCGGCAACCAACGTGGGCCATTGCCACCCGCGCGTGGTGGATGCCATCACGCAGCAGGCGCAGAAGCTGATTCATTACACGCCGGCATACATGTATCACACGCCTGAGATTGAGCTCGTGCAGAAGCTGTGCGAGATTGCGCCGGGCCCGAGCCCCAAGAAGGTCGTGTTCGGCAACTCCGGCTCCGACGCCAACGACGCCATCATCAAGTTCGCGCGCGCCTACACCGGCCGCCAGTACATGGTGAGCTTCCAGGGCGCCTATCACGGTTCCACCTATGGCTCGCTCACGCTTTCGGCCATCAGTTTGAACATGCGCCGCAAGATGGCTCCCTTGCTGCCCGGCGTGTATCACATCCCGTATCCCGACGCCTACCATGAGGGCGTGGACCATCTCTCCGAGGAAGAGCAAGCTGCCTACTTCATGCACCCGCTGCTGGAGATGTGTGAGAACTACCTGCCGCCCGAGGAGATCGCCTGCATCATCATGGAGCCCATCGCGGGCGATTTGGGCATCATCGTGCCGCCCAAGGCCTATGTGGAGCAGCTGTATGCGTTCTGCCAGAAACACGGCATCCTATTTGCCGTGGACGAGGTGAACCAGGGCATGGCGCGCACGGGCACCTGGTGGTCCATCGAGCATTTCGGCATCGAGCCCGATTTGATGAGCGTGGGCAAGTCCATCGCCAGCGGCATGCCGCTTTCAGCCGTCATCGGCAAAGCCGAAATCATGGATTCGCTCGACTTCCCGGCGCATCTGTTCACCACGAGCGGCAACCCCGTATGCTGCGCGGCATCGCTTGCCACGATCGGCGTCATCGAGGACGAGGGCCTGATCGAGCGTTCGCGTGAGCTGGGCGCATACGCGCGCGAGCGTTTCGAGGACATGCAGGCGCGCCATACGATCATCGGCAGCGTGCACGGCATGGGTCTCAACCTGGGCATCGACATCGTGGAGCCCGGCACGCGCACCAAGTGCGCCAAGGACGCGCTCAAGATCATCTATCGCGCCTATGACGAGGGCGTGGTCATGATCACCATCGCGAATTCCATTCTGCGCTTCCAGCCGCCGCTGGTCATCACCAAGGAGCAGCTCGACCGTGCGCTCGACGTGCTCGACCAGGTCATCGGCGAGGTCGAAGAAGGCAAGGTGCCCGATGACGTGGTCCCTGCCGGTAAGGGCTGGTAAATATTAGGTTTTCTATACCATCGCTTCATGGGTGACCATGGGGCGGAATCGGAAAAGCCGCGACTTTCGGGTCGCGGCTTTTTGATGCCGTCTGCGTAGCGTGGCGCCGGGCAAGGTTCTGGCAAGATTTTGGCAAGGTTTCGACGAGAGGGAGAGGGGCTGGGCGCCGATTATGTGTCAAAAGCGCCGCGCGATTCGGGGAAGATTGCGGCGAGCGTCGGGGGTGCAGAGCGTATAATCCGCGCCGCAAAAACCGAACGCGCGGGAAAGGGTTTGGCAAGGTTTGCTAGCTAGCATCGGATATGGCCGATGAGACGGCGTCCGAGGTGACGCCCGATGCGGAAGGCGGTGCCCCATGCCGTTCACTCAAACCTCAGAAAGCTTCTTCACCAAGATTCGTTCTTTGCGCGTGCCGCCCGCCGCACTCATCGGCGCCGCCGTTCTTGCAGCGATTTGCGTGGCCGCTGTGGCGTTCGGCCCCTTATCGTCGGGAACGCCGTCGTTCGTTGTCCCCGGCGATGCTGTCGAGGAGTCTCATGAGGGTTCGAAGAAGGATGAAGCCGGGGCTGCAGCAGATTCGTCGTCAGTAGAAGATTCGAATTCGACTGATACGGAGCCACAGAACCCCGTGACCTATGTGACCGTGCACGTTGCGGGATCCGTTGCTGAGCCAGGTATTTATTCGATGCCCGAAGGCTCTCGCGTGCAGGACGCGGTGGATGCCGCAGGCGGGTTTTCCAAGGATGCCGCGCCTGACGCCGTGAACCTCGCTCGGGTGCTTCAGGATGGGGAGCAGGTGGCTATTCCTACCAAGGAACAGGTCCAGCAGGGATCCGTTTCTACGGGAGCCGCTCAAGCGTCGGGAGCTGCCACCTCGACCGCAACCGCCATTGTCAACATCAATACGGCCGGCGCTGAAGAGCTGGATACGCTTCCGGGAGTGGGACCCGCTACCGCTCAGGCAATCATAGAGGAGCGCGAGTCGGGCGGTCCGTTCGCTTCCATTGAGGACATCCAGCGTGTGAGCGGCATAGGGGAGAAGAAGTTCGAGAAGCTCAAAGATTCGATTTGCGTGTAGGGCGGGACGATGGATGCCCACAGCGACCGCAGGCGCACCTCGATGGCGGCTTCGCTTGTGGAGTCGTTTCTAGGGGAGGGGCATGCGAGGGGCGGGAGAGGGCGGTGCCCGCTTCGGCCGATTCCTCCCATGACATTCCTGATTGCCGTTGCGGTGTGGGTTCTTGCTGCCTGCCTTGCGTTGTATAGGGTAGAAGCGGGACTTGTGGAGCGCGGCGTGCCCGATGGGGCGCGCGCTGGCGAATATGTGCTCGAGCTCACGGCCGATGCGCAACAGGGCGATTTCGGGAACAGCGCCAAAGCGCACGTTCTGTTTGCCGACGGAAGCCGAATGAACGTGCTGCTCTCGTACGAGGGTGACGTGCTTTACTTCGCACGCGAGCGGATTGCGGGATCCGTACGTTTCTCCGAACTTTCCGATTCGTCGTTTGCTCGATACGCCTTGGAGGGCGTCGTGTGCCGCGCCACTGTGTCCGACGTCAGATTGTGCGAAGATCAGGGCGTGCTTGCCCCGGTGCTCGCGGCGCGTCGGTGGGCATCGGAATGGTTCGATGAGATTCCAGGCGTGGGGTCCGCTCTGCTTCGCGCTTTGCTTCTTGGGGATAGAAGCCATCTGGATGAAGACGGGCTCTACGATGCCATGAAAACGGTGGGGCTCGCACATATGGTCGCCGTGTCGGGCTCACATCTGGCTGTGGTAGGCGCGTTCGTGTCAGCGCTCCTTGTCAGGATTGGAGCCCCTCGACGTGCGTGCGTGGTCGCATTGTGCCTGTTCTATGCCGCGTATTCCGTGTTCACGGGGCTTTCCGCTCCGGTAATCAGGTCGGCTGTTATGGCGGGCGTCGCTATCTCGTGCATATTCGCATCGCGTCGGACATCGCCGCTTGCCGCGCTTTCGGTATGCGTATGCGTGCTCGTGGCGTTCGACCCTTCTCTTGCGGTTTCGCTGTCTTTCTTCCTTTCCGCGGCGTCCACCTTCGGCGTAGTGATGTTCGCGGGGCTGTTCTCTTCGTGGTTCGCATGCGCAACAGGTGGGCGATTTGGAACGGCCTGCGAAGCGTTCGGCATGACAGCAGCGGCGAACCTTCCCATCTTCCCGGTGACGGCGAGCGTTTTCTCGCGCGTGCCGCTGGTATCGCCGATTGCCAACTTGGTTGCCGCTCCCGTTTTCTCGGTGCTGCTTCTGGGCGGTCTTTTGTCTCTTGCGATGGCGGCGGCGATGCCCGATGCGGGGATGTGCGTCTTGCGAGTGTTTTGCGCCATCTCTGGGTTATTTTGCGGTGCAGCAACGGTTCTCTCCCATATGCCCTTCGCTGCGGTTCCATGTTCGATGGGGCTAGTGGAGGCGGCCGTTGCGTCCATCGTGGTGGTTGTGCTTATTTGGGCTGTGTGGCCCCTTCCAACGGGCAGGACAGTGAGGGCTGTCGCTTGCGCGCTCTCTGCGTTCTTTATTGTGTTTGCGTTCGCCGCCTCGCGGCTGGCGAGCGACGAAATCGTCATGCTCGATGTCGGGCAGGGCGATGCGATTCTCATCCGCAGCCAAGGTGCCGCGCTGCTTGTGGACACGGGCAACCAGGACGCGAAGCTTTCGGCGGCGCTTGCGAGACATGGGGTCATGTCGCTTGACGGGGTGGTGATCACCCATCATGACGACGACCATTGCGGCTCGCTTCCGGTTCTCGACTCTTTGGTGGCGCAGGGAGAAGTGCTTCTTTCGAGCCCTACCTTTTCTTGCGAGTGCGACGGATGCACCGAACTCGTTGCGGATGCGCAGCGCGTTGCGGGGCAGCGCGGCGTGAGCGGGATATCGAAGGGCGAGACTATCAAAGTGGGGCGCTTTACGTGCTTCGCCGTATGGCCGGAAGCGTTCAGCGAGGAGGGCGGTAATGCCGACAGCCTTTGTCTCCTTGTGGAATACGACGCCCAGGGTGACGGGATTTCTGAATTCAGCACGCTTTTGACGGGTGACGCCGAGGCCGATCAACTCGATGCCATGACGGAATCAGGGCTGGTGGGACATGTTGACGTGTTCAAGGCCGGACACCACGGAAGCAAGAACGGCGTAAGCGAAGCGGCATTCGAAACCCTCTCTCCAAAGGTCGCGCTCATCAGCGCTGGCTTGGACAACCGTTATGGGCATCCTTCGCAAGAGGCGCTCGATGCGCTCGAAGACGTGGGAGCCCATATCTTCCGCACTGACCACATGGGTGATGTGACCTGCAGATTCTCCGATGCAGGGATAGAGGTGTTTACGCAGAAATCAGACGCATCGAATTGATTGTTATTGCTGACGTGTAATTTATAAGCTACAATAAATGAGGGAAAGATGCTCCAGATCGTAAAGACTGCACAATTTGAAAAATGGCTCAAGCGAATCAAGGACACACATGCTCGCTCCATCATTGAGGCGCGAATTGGAAAAATCGCATTTAGGGGCGAGTTGTGCGGCGATTGGAAAAACTTGGGCGAGGATTTATTTGAGATGAGGTTCTTTATCGGGCCGGGGTATAGGGTGTATTTCTCATTGAGGGGCGGAACGCTTCTGCTGCTTCTTCTTGGAGGGGATAAAACTACTCAATTACTGGATATTCGTAAAGCGAGAAAACTGCTAAGGGAGTGGAAAAGGAACTATGAAAACTAGATTTTCCGAGTTCGATATCGCGGAGTACCTGAAATCGGAGGAGGACATCGCTGAATACCTCAACGCAGTTGCCGAGTATGATGACCCAGAGTTTTTTCAGGCCGCGCTTGGCGATGTCGCTCGCGCTCGCGGGATGACAAACATGGCGAAGCAAACAGGGCTTTCGCGCGAGAACTTGTATCGTGCCCTTAGCAAAGACGGCAATCCGCGCCTCAAGACATTGGAAAAGATCTTCGATGCGTTGGGTATTGAGGTGGTGTTCAGAAAGAAGACGCCCAAAGATAAATCGTCTAATCCGGTCGGATAAGGCATCCGCTCGTCTTGGTTTGCGCTAGACTAGCCCTATGACTGAATCGAATCTTCTTCCTGCATACCTCGTCAACGGCGAGGACGAACTCAAGCGCGAAACCGTGCTCAAGCGCTTGCGCGCTCGCATGGACAAGCTGGGCGATATGGATTTCAATTCCGACACGTTCGACGGCCCCGATGCCGTGGGCGCCGACATCGTGACAGCCTGCAACACCATGCCATTTGCCAGCGAGGCGAGGCTCGTGGTGGTGCGCAACGCTGATGCGCTCGGCAAGGCCGATTCCGAGGCGGTTGTCGAATACCTCGCATCGCCAAGCCCCACGACGGTGCTCGCGTTGGTCGCGCGGAAGTTGGCGAAGAACACAAGGCTCTATAAAGCGGTCGACGCGCTGGGAAAGCAGGCCGTGATAGACTGCGCACCCAAGAAGGCGTATGAGCTGCCTAAAGTCGTGCGCGGCATGGCGGTGTCGCACGGCGTTACGCTCAACGACGCGGGCGCTCGCCGTTTGGTGGAGCTTGTGGGCGAAAATACCGTCCATCTGGATGCCGAAATCAAAAAGCTTGCTTTGGCGCATCCGGGAAGCCAGCCCATCGGCGCCGCCGAGGTCGAATCGCTCGTCACGCGCAGCGCCGAGGTGAAGCCGTGGGATTTCACAGCGGCGTTCGCGGCTCGCGATGCAGCACAATGCGCCTCCCTTTTGGGGAAGATGGAATCGGTAAGCCCTTATGCTCTCATAGGAATGTGCGTCACGCGCTTGCGCGAACTGATTGCAGCTCATGCGCTCGCTGCTCGGGGGCAGGGTGGAACCAAAGCGCTCGCGATGCATCTCAAGCAGCCGGAATGGCGCGTGAAGAATCATCCTACGTGGGCGCGACGCTGGTCGGCGGACGAGTTGCGCCATGCGTTGGTGTCGGCGCGCGATGCCGAGCGCGCTATGAAAAGCGGCACCGATCCCAACGACGCCTTCATGAATTGGATGCTTTCCGTCGTGCGCACGCGCTAACGCGATGCCTTGGCTGCAACAAAAAAAGCCCGCGATTGCTCGCGGGCTTTGCTTTGCTCGGTGTGAGCTTGTGCCAGATGGCGTGCTGCTATTCGGCAGCCTCTTCCTCGGCGGCAGCGGCGGCCTCTTCGGCAGCCTTGCGGTCATGGGCGGCCTTCTCCAGCTTCAGGGTAGCCTCGCGACGCTTCGCCTTCTCGGCGTCGGCGGCGGCGTAAGCGGCCTTCTTTTCAGCCTTGCGGGCGGCCTTCTTGGTGCCACCCTTCACCTCGGGGACGCGCTTCTCACGCTTGGGGGCGTTGGCGATGTCCTCGGGGGTCACGACGGTGTTGGCCAGCTGCATAACGCCGCTCTTGCGGTTGGCGGCCTGGTTCTTGTGGATGATGCCCTTACCGGCAGCCTTGTCCAGCAGGCGGCACGCCTCCTGGGCAGCCACGTAGGCCTTCACGCCATCCTTCTCGGCGACAGCCTCGCGCACGCGGCGCACGGCGGTCTTCAGGGCGGACTTGCAGGCACGGTTGCGCTGGCGGGCCTTCTCGGCGGTCAGGATGCGCTTCTTCTGGCTCTTGATGTTTGCCACAGTTCTTTCCTCCATTAACGTGGGGTGTGTCCAACAATCGCCGCGGTTGGGTCTTGGCGATTGCTTGCGGCCTTTTGCCGCGTGCTCATGCGCTGTACGCTCCGTATCGGCCGAGAGTTGGGGGCGGAGCGCGACGGGCATGTGGTCAGGCCCGCATTGCGCACAGCGATGGATAACTATAAGCGCACGTGCGCCCGCAGTCAAAGGAAATCTTGCAAATATGGAGGAATATCTGCGAAAACGTACAATCACGCTTCACGAATTGGATAGTATGATGCGCCGATACGCAAACATGAACAGGAGACGTCCTTGAACTACAACAACGTGAAATTCATGGCGGCATACGGCACATCCAAGCAGCTGCCCCCTTCGCGCCGCGCCGAGGTGTCGTTCGCCGGCCGTTCCAACGTGGGCAAATCATCGCTTCTGAACAGGCTTTTCAATCGTAAAAAGCTTGCGAAGGTCTCGTCGAAGCCCGGCAAGACCTCCACCATCAACTTCTTCGAGGCCGATTCGGCGGATTTTGTCGACCTTCCCGGCTATGGCTATGCGCAGGTGTCCAAATCGGAAAAGGCGCGTTGGGCCGAGATGATCGAAGGTTATTTCAACCAGGACCGCGATTTCGCGCTGGTTGTGTCGCTCATCGACATACGCCATCCCGCCACCGCGCTTGACGTGCAGATGGTGGGCTTCCTGCAGACCGCCGGCTTCCCGTTCATCATCGTGCAGACCAAGGCCGACAAGCTGAGCAAGTCGCAGGTGTCTCGCTCGACCGCCGCGCTGCGCAAGCAGCTCGAGCTGGGGCCGGACGTTCCCGTGGTTGCCGTCTCGTCCGAGAAGGGCACGGGCATCGACACGCTCAAGCGCCTCATCGATTCGTATATCGAGGATTAGTGGCGCGTCGGCGTCGATGCGCCACGTTCGCTGCCGCGTTCGTGCGAAGAACGCGTGCAGCACGTGAACGTGGCCATTCGTGCGAGGTTTTCTCATTTACAATAGGTGCGTTTGACGCAAAGACAGAATCCAGGCATACGTAGAAAAGGTAGTGCATGGCGACCGACCCTCAATACATCCGTAACTTCAGCATCATCGCGCATATCGACCATGGCAAATCCACGCTCTCGGACCGCATCCTCGAGCTCACGGGCACCGTGGCGAAGCGCGACATGACCGATCAGCTGCTGGATTCCATGGACATCGAGCGCGAACGCGGCATCACCATCAAGAGCCAGGCGGTACGCGTGATGTACACCGCTTCCGACGGTCACGAATACCAGTTCAACCTCATCGACACGCCGGGCCATGTGGACTTCACCTACGAGGTGAGCCGCAGCTTGGCGGCATGCGAAGGCGCCGTTCTGGTGGTCGACGCCACCCAGGGCGTTGAGGCGCAGACGGTGGCCAACGCCA
Organism: uncultured Slackia sp.; assembly: GCF_944321625.1. Lineage (GTDB taxonomy): Bacteria > Actinomycetota > Coriobacteriia > Coriobacteriales > Eggerthellaceae > Slackia. The sequence continues at coordinate 3,271 of NZ_CALUMA010000093.1, read as the reverse complement.
TGATGGCCATGAACGCAAACCTGGAGATCATACCGCTCATCAATAAGATCGATCTTCCTTCCGCCGACCCCGAGCGCGTGAAGGGCGAGATCGAAGACGGCCTTGCCATTCTGGCCGACGACGCCATTCTGGCCAGCGGCAAGACGGGGGAGGGCGTGCCCGACCTGCTTGAGGCCGTGGTCACTATGGTGCCGGCGCCCGAGGGAGATGCGAATGCGCCGCTTCGTGCGCTCATTTTCGACTCGTATTTCGACCCGTATCGCGGCGTGGTGGCGCTCGTGCGCGTGGTGGACGGCTCCATCAAGAAGGGCGACGAGGTTCGCCTGGTGAACGCTGGGACCGAGATTCTAGTTGAAGAGGTTGGCGCCCGCCATCCCGCCGAGATCGCTCTGCCCGAGCTTTCTGTGGGCGAGGTAGGATACCTGGTCACGGGTCTCAAGGACGTCTCGCAGGTGCGCGTGGGCGACACCATCACCACCTCTAAGGGCGGCGTGACCGAGCCCTTGCCGGGCTATCGCGAGGCCAAGCCCATGGTGTACACGGGCTTGTTCCCCATCGAGAGCGACCAGTACGAAGACCTCAAGGAGGCACTGGAGAAGCTTTCGCTGAACGACCCGGCGCTTATCTGGGAGCCTGAGACCAGCCATGCTTTGGGCTTCGGCTTCCGCGTGGGATTCTTAGGCCTCCTCCATATGGAGGTCATCAAGGAGCGCCTGGAGCGCGAGTTCGGCCTGGATCTCATCGCCACGGCTCCCAGCGTTGAGTACCACGTGTTCATGACCAACGGCGAGGTGATCAGCCTCCATTCGCCGCAGGATATGCCCGACCCCTCCAAGATCGACCACGTCGAGGAGCCGTACCTCAAGGCGACCATCATGATTCCGCCTGACTACGTGGGCGCCGTGATGGATCTCACGGTTTCGCATCGCGGCACGTTCAAGACGATGAACTACCTGTCGACCACCACGGTGGAGCAGATCTGGGAAATTCCTTCGTCCGAGCTGATTCTGGATTACTTCGACCAGCTCAAGAGCCGCACCAAGGGATATGCGAGCCTCGACTACGAGTTCGACGGCTACAAGCCTGGCGCGCTGCAGAAGCTCGACATTCTGCTGTCGGGCAAGCCCGTCGACGCGTTGAGCTTCATCGTGCACAAGGACAAGGCCTACGACCGCGGCCGCGTGCTGTGCGAGAAGCTCAAGGGCATCATTCCCCAGCAGATGTTCGAGGTGCCCATCCAGGCGGCGGTGGGCGGTCGCGTGCTTGCACGCCAGACCGTGCGCGCCAAGCGCAAAGACGTGCTTGCCAAATGCTACGGCGGCGACATCAGCCGCAAGCGCAAGCTGCTGGAGAAGCAGAAGGCGGGCAAGAAGCGCATGAAGGCAATCGGCAACGTGGAAGTGCCGCAAGAGGCGTTTATGGCAATCCTGAAGGTTGATGAATAGCATGGCAAGAAACGACGATTACGATTGGTTGAACGATCCGTTCGACGAGAAGAAAGCTGCGGCAGAGCGCGAGCGCGCGCATATGGGCGGCGGGTCGAAAGCTGCGGTGGCCGTTGGGTGCCTTGCCATCATCGTGCTCGTGGTGATCTTGTTCGCCGTGGGCGGCTGGATGCTTCTGGGCATGTAGCTTCGGCTTTTGTAAGTGTTTTCGGGCGCGGTTCTCGCGCCCGTTTTGCATAGGAAGGAGGGCGGACATGCCGCACGATCCGTACAAGGCGCTCTACATTCATCTGCCGTTTTGCAAGCATCGTTGCGCGTACTGCGATTTCGCGACGCAGGCGATTTCCGCCGATAGCCCTGCAATCGACGAATATATCGAAGGCCTCGTCATGGATATTCGCCGCAAGGCGAAAGAGGGCGAGCTAGCGCACATCGAAACCGTTTACCTTGGCGGCGGCACGCCAAGCTATATCGGCCAGAAGCGCCTGAGTTCGCTGCTGTATGCGCTCGGCGTGTCCATGGACCTCACTCCCGAGGTCGAGTGCTCTATGGAGGCGAACCCCGAATCGCTGACCCCCGAGCTCATCCGCGACGTCTATGCGCTGGGCGTCAACCGCCTATCCATCGGCGTGCAGAGCTTCGACGACGGCCTTCTGAAGACGCTCGACCGCATCCATGATTCGGCGCGTGCCGAAGAGGCGGTGCGCGCGGCGTTAGAGCGCTTCGAAAACGTGTCGATCGATCTGATGTGCGGCATTCCCGGCCAAACGCCGGACATGTTTTTGGCCGACCTGCAGAAGGCGGCCGATTTGGGCGTGACGCATGTGAGCGTGTATCCGCTGACCATCGAGGACCACACGCCCTTCCGCCGCATGGTGGACTCAGGCGAGCTGGAGGACGTCAACGAGGAGCACGAGGCGCTGATGATGGGCATGGCGCCCAACGTGCTGGGCGCGGCGGGCTTCCATCGCTACGAGGTGGCGAGCTACGCCAAAGACGGGTACGAATGCCGTCACAACAAGGCATACTGGACGGGTGTGCCGTATCTGGGGCTGGGCGCGTCTGCCGTCACCATGACGCAGAACGAGAGCCGCCGCATGCGCGTGCAGGACGGTCAGGTGGTGGACGACCTCGACCGCCGTCAGATGTGCGCCGAGGATTTAATGATGAAGATGCGTATGTGCGCAGGCGTATCCGAGGAAGAGGTGCGCGAGGCCGCGCTGCTTCTGCCCGACGTGCTTGAGGTGTTCCGCGGGCTGGTACGCGATCATCTGGTGAAACGTGAGAACGGACGCTATACGCCGACGCTCGGCGGCTGGCTTTTAGGGAACGAGCTTTACGGGAGGATTTATGAATTGGCTCCGTAAGCTTCTCTTGCCGCAGGGCGGGGCTGGCATGGGGGGATGCCATGCTCAAACAGTCCTGGGCTCGCACAATCGCCCCACTGGAGCGATTGGCTCGTGCGGAACTGCGCGTGACATCCCCCCATGCCAGCCCCTTGGGCAAGCCGAAGGCAACTCCACCTGCGCCTGCGTGGAGCCGCGTGCTGATCTGCCCGCGCTTACGCCGGTGCTTCTGGCTCCAATGGCGGGGGTGAACGACATCGCGTTTCGATCGCTGTGCCTTGAGTGCGGGGCGGACCTGACGTATACCGAGATGGTTTCGTCCAAGGCGCTGTCGTTCGCCAACGAGAAGACCCGTCATCTGCTCGACCGAGCTCCCAACGGGCGGTTGTTGGCCGTGCAGCTGTTCGGCCACGAGCCCGAGACCATGGCGCGCGAGGCGGCGTGGGTCGAGGAGCAGATGGGCGAAGCGCTGGCCTATAT
>NZ_CALUMA010000092.1 GCF_944321625.1 uncultured Slackia sp. | reverse complement strand
CCTACGCGTTCGCGCCTTGCATCTTTGGTTGTCGGAGAAACGAACCCTACGCGCGCTTGGCGGCATCCCTTTCGTATGCTTCGACAATGCGTGCGACAAGATTGTGCCTTACAACATCGCGCCCGGTCAACTCGCAAAACGCGATATCCTCAACTTCGGCTAGAATCCGGCGCACCTGCTTGAGGCCCGACGCGCCGCGCGGAAGATCGACCTGCGTGGCGTCGCCCGTGACCACCATCTTGGAGTTGAACCCCAAACGCGTGAGGAACATCTTCATCTGCTCGGGCGTGGTGTTTTGCGCCTCGTCCAAGATGATGAAGCTGTCGTTGAACGTGCGGCCGCGCATGAACGCCAACGGTGCGATCTCGATCACGCCGCCCTCGATGAGCTGCTTGGCGCGCTCCATGTCGGTCATGTCGAAGAGCGCGTCGTAAAGCGGCCTGATGTAGGGATCCACCTTCTCGGTGAGCGTGCCGGGCAGAAAGCCCAGGCTCTCGCCCGCCTCCACCACGGGGCGCGTGAGGATGATGCGGTTGACCTCTTTGCGCTTGAGCGCCGCAACCGCCATGGCCATGGCCAGATAGGTCTTGCCCGTGCCGGCAGGCCCGATGCCGAACGTGACCGTGTTCTCGCGGATGGCGTCCACATAATGCTTCTGACCAGCCGTTTTTGGCCTGATGGCGCGACCGCGATAGGTAAGCAGGATATCTTCGCGCAACATGGACGGCGCAAACGCCCCCTGGCGCAGAAGCTCCACGGCACGCTGGGCATCCTCCACCGTGGGAGGCGTGCCCGAAGCCGCCATCTTGATGAAATCGCTGAACAGCGCGGTGAGGCTTTGCACCTCGAGCGGATCGCCCGAAAGGCGCACGGTATCGCCCCGCACGGTGATGCGGGCCGCGAAGGCGCGCTGCACCTCGTGGAGGACGGAATCAGAAGGCCCCACGATGGCGGCCATCTCGACGTGTTCGGGCAGGGTGAGGGTGATTTGCGTATCGTTAGTCATGCGCATCATTGTACCAGAGGTTGCACGAACCGTTTGTTCGGTCCGTGCAAAACTCCTGCTGGACGCAAGCGAGGTGACCCGTTGCCCGCCGTACGGGCGCCCCACAACGTCGCCCTCAAGAACGCGCCGGACGAGGATGGAACGTATAGCAACGCTCGCCGAACGCACGATGGCTCGCAAGACGGATGCCGAACGCGTCTTCGAGCTGCGGGCTTTCAGACACCTCCGCAGCAGGACCCAGATAGGTCAGGCTTCCCCGCTCCATCACCGCGATCTCGTCGCAGTAGCGCAGCGCCACGTCCAAGTCATGCAGCACCGCTATCGCCGTGCACCCGTCGTCATGAACGACGCGTCGGAGCAGCGCGAGCGCGTCGTGCGCCGCGCCGATATCCAACGCACTCGTGGGTTCGTCAAGAAGCATCAGGCGCGCATCCTGCGCAAGAAGCATCGCAAGATAGGCTCGCTGGCGCTGGCCTCCCGACAGCTCGCGCACTTGCCTGTCTTCAAGCGCAGACACGCCCGCCCGCTCCATCGCCTCGCCCGCCGCGCGGATATCCAACGCATCGTATGGCGCAAGAAATCGCCTATGGGCGTGCCTGCCGCACAAGACGAGCTCCCCTACCGTCATATTCGGCATTGGCATTCTTTGAGGGAGATAGGATACCTGGAGGGCACGCTCCCGCGCGCTCATCGATCCCACGGCGACAGCGCCGTCCCTCAGCAGAATCTCTCCGCGGCTTGGCGTGGCCAGGCCCGCCGCAAGTTTGAGCACGGTGGATTTTCCCGACCCGTTAGGCCCGACCACGCCCATAAGAACGCCCGCCGTCACCCGCAGGTCGAACCCCTCCAAGACGCGCACCCTTCCATACGAGAACGAGACGTCGCGCATCTCGAGCGCGAAAGGCATGCTGAGCCTGCGTACCTCCGCGGAAGACAGCGCAGCGGGAACGCCTATGCCAAACGCAAGCGCCTCCGACACGTCCGCATCAATCATCGAGCGCACTCCTCCGCCTCAGAATCAGATAGATGAAAAACGGCCCTCCCAAAAGCGCCATGAGGATGCCCGCGGGAACCTCATACGGAGCGAATGCCACGCGCGCCACAAGGTCGCACACCACCAGAAGGGCGGCCCCTGAAAGCGCACTGGCGACGATGACCGTTCGGCTCGAATAGCCAAAGAAGTACCGTACGGCGTGAGGCACCACCAGCCCCACGAACCCCAGAAGCCCCGCGAAGCTCACCGCCGACCCCGCCAGAAGCGCAGCCGCCGAAAGGCAGGCGAATCTGCTGCGTGCGACGTTCACGCCGAGTGCATGCGCCGCGGCATCGCCCAGCGAAAGAATGTCGAGACGCCCTGCCAGAACGAGCGATAAGAAAAGGCCCAGGGCTATGCCCGCCGCAGGCGTCGCAAGGCCATCGAAGCCCACTCCTGCGACTCCGCCCACGAGAAAGCCCGACGACCCCACATAGGCATCGGGGTCCACGATCAGCACCGCGTTCATGCCCGCGCCGAATATCGCCGTGAGCGCCATACCCGCTAAAATCACAGCAAGCTTCGAGGCGCCTGACCCCGCCGAGATCAGAAACACGATCGTAGCGGCGCAAAGCGCTCCCAGGAATGCGGCAACGGGGGTGCACGCCGAAGCGGCAGGAGCCAGAGCGGCGGAAGCGAGCACCGCGAAGCCGGCGCCCGCGTTCACGCCGATGATATTGGGGCTCGCCAGCGGATTGTTGAGCACGCCCTGGATGATTGCGCCCGCGGCAGCCAGCGCGCATCCTGCGAGCGCCGCCGCCGCGACCCGAGGAAGCCTCACGTTCACGAGTATGTTGCGCGCGCCGCCATCGATCGGAGCGCCGCTTATCAGCGCGACGAGGTCGCCCGCATCCACGTCGCTCGGACCTGCAACGGCGCCCGCCATACAGACGATTGCGAGAAGCCCTACAAGCACCGCGAATCGCACGGCAACGCGCCGACGGGGCGAGGCGCCCTCCCCTGACGCCTCGCCCCTTCGCCGAGTCGTTCGTTCGAACGGCATGACTACTCCTCGAATGCGCGTGCAAGCTCCTCGTAGGATTCCGCCCAACGCGCATTGGGTTTGTAGAGGAACAGAGCCTTGTCGAGCACGACGCAATGCCCGTCCTTGACGGCCTGCAGTTCCGACCATGCAGGGACATCCACCGTGGCCGCCTTCAGATTGCGTTCGGCAGCAGCATCGTCGTCGCCCATGGGGACGAGGAAAATGTAAT
>NZ_CALUMA010000091.1 GCF_944321625.1 uncultured Slackia sp. | reverse complement strand
CCCTGCGCCCACAGCACCGCTGAAGCCGCGTGAGCAGCACCACCGAGGCCGCGCGAATCCTTTTGCGTTGCGATAGGTTAAACTATCCCATAATGGGAGAGTCAAGGGATGCCGGTGTATAAATCGTGAAGGAAGGCATCAGGAAGGGCAACATACATGAAAGGCGAGCTGCTAAGCATCGGCGAAGTATCGAAGATGAAGGGCGTGGGCGTAAAGTCGCTGCGATACTACGAGCGCATGGGCGTGCTGCCGCCGGTGTATGTGGATCCCGAGAGCGGATACCGCTATTACTCCATGCGCCAGATGGTGGATATCGACATCATCACCACCTGCATTGACCTGGGAATCCCCTTGAGAGAGCTGCGCGATCACATGGACGACGGCGGCATCGCCGATCTGGAAGCGTTGCTCGCATGGAGCCGCGAGATTGCCGTCCAAAACCTGCACAAGGCGGAAATCACCTTGAGCCAGCTGGACGGCTACCTCGACGAAGCGTGCACGCAGAAGCAGCTCGCCAAGCAGCCCACCCCTTACGAGCGCGACCTTCCCAAGCAGCTGCTATTGTGCAAAGAGTGGCCGACAAAACGCTTCAACCTGAAGCGCTACACCACCGCCACAACCGAGCTGTACGAGCAGGCCAAAGCTGCAGGCGTCATTCCGCTGTACGCTCAAGGACTGGTAAGTTTTGCCGAAAGCGCATCCATAACCCACAACACAGGGTCTGGCACGCTTGCTTCCAGCAACGCCACAACCCCTGATGAGAAGGCGCATCGTCGCACGTGGCACACGTTCGTCGCCGCCGCGATTCCCTCATGGATGACCGCCCATCAGGCGCACGAAGAAATTCGTGCGGCAGGCGAAGGGCGTATGCGGGCGATTCCCGCCGCCACGTTCCGCGGATGGCGCATAGGGGCGCCCACATTGACCGACTGCTTCGAATCGCTGTTCGACCGGTGCGACAACACGAATAGCACCATACTCGCAACAGAAATCTGGGATGCCGGCATCAACGGTGCCGACTATGCGGTCGAGGTGCTCACGAGCCTCTAGCAGGTTGTTGATAGATTGTCGTTAACAGACCGTGAGGTAACCTCCCCGATAGCGAAGGATGCGTTGTTGCCTTTCTTTACCCATTTCACCCGTTTCCGTCCAGAAGACCAATGACTAGTAATCGACATTTCGCCTACGGAGCTACCGTCGTTCTCCATCACGGTGTCGCAAAAATCAACGCTGACACGCCCATGTGGTCAAAAATCTATCGAATGGGCGGATTAGAGGTTCGCTCGATAAGGCGTGGTCATTATTTCATCGAATGGGCGAAATGGGGGTTCGCGGAATCCCAGTTATCTCAAACTGTACGCCATACGATGCGGCATTTGCGGTTTACAGGCCATTAGCCTGACCATCATCACCCTTCCCGCCGGCAAAACCAGTCTCACTACGACAAAAATGAATCCTCCATTCGCCCATTCGAAGCCCTTTTGACCAAGAGTCGGATTTCCAATTTGTGAATCGCCCATTCGAGCGAAAAATGACCTCTTCATGCCGTCTCAGGCCGACACTAAGCAGGCAAATTGCCTCGTCTCAAACCCTGTCTTGCGCCCTATAGCCCTAAGCAAGCCTAATCATAAAAAACGGCGGCCACATGGACCGCCGCAATGCACTTGATTTATCTGACTCTGACTTTTGTTGAATTTACTCTTCGTCTAAATCTGCTTACTCCTCGTCGAGAGCAGCCATGACCTCGTCGGTCATGTTCATGGTGTGGTAGACGCTCTGCAGGTCCTCGAGCTCCTCCAGCTTGTCAACCAGGCGCATGACCTTCTTGGCATCATTGGGGGTCACGTCGGTAGGGGTGGTGGGTTCCATGGTCATCTCGGCGCCCTTCACCTCGACGCCCTGCTCCTCCAGACCGCGCTTGACAGCCATCAGATCGGTGGGGGCGGTGTAGACGATCCACTCGTCGTCAGCGTCCTCGTAGTCGGAGCCGCCGGCCTCGGCTACGGCCATCATGAACTCGTCCTCGTCAGCGGCAGCACCGTTGGGCTTGACGGGGTTCTTCTTGTCGCCCGTCTCAACCTCCTTGGCCACCATGACCTGGCCCTTGCGCTCGAACATGAAGGCAACGGAGCCGCTGGTGCCCAGGTTGCCGCCATGATGGTTGAACGCGGCGCGCACGTCGGCGGCGGTGCGGTTGCGATTGTCGGTCAGAGCCTCGCAGTAGATGGCCACACCGCAGGGGCCGTAGCCCTCGTACACCACGGTCTCGTAGTTGGCAGCGTCCTTGCCCGAACCGAACGCCTTGTCAATGGCGGTCTTGATCTTGTCCTTGGGCAGCGAATAGCCCTTGGCCTTCTCGATTGCGGCAGCCAGCGACGCGTTGTTATCGGGGTTGGGGTCGCCGCCTTCCTTCGCCGCAACGGTGATGTTGCGGGAAAGCTTGCTGAACAGGGCGGAGCGCTTCGCGTCCTGCGCGGCCTTACGATGCTTGGTGGTTGCCCATTTAGAGTGGCCTGACATAATCGCCTCTTTCTTGCTATCCATCGGAAACGGCGACATGCAGGCCTGCGCCCTCGCCGACCATTGCTCCGCCGCACGACGCCTTCTATCGAAGCGCCCTGCGACGCGCCGCGTTCCCGATATCGCTCTTAGGAAAATTCCGACGCGCTAGTTTACTGCAAAACCCCTGCATTCGTAAAGAAAAGGACGATTATCACCACGTCATTGCCATAGAGCGGCGGCAAAGACCAGAAAAAACCAGACCCAGAGACGGGCACGAAGGCCGACACAGCACGACAGGCGCAAGAGCCCAGACGTAAAGGACGTCAAATGCACGGTGAAACGAAGCGAACTGGGCAGTTTCACCGTAGCTTTTGACGCCCTTTGCTGGAGAGGGGAAGCTTGAGAGAATGAACGGTTGCGAGGTCGAGACCCCCTGCGCCGTTTGGCGAAGCCGCCTCCACCACCTCGCTTAAAGATGAGGGCGTTTGTGCGCGCCAGTCGCCACGCGTTTCGTTAATCCCGCTTCACGTGAGCCGCCACTTCGTGAATGCCGCGGCCGGGCTGGGCGAATTCCTCCACATGCGCGCGGTCAACATCCTCGATGGCATCCAGAAGCTCGCGGCTGGCCTCAGTGGCCTCGGCATCGGCCACCTGCAGGTTCGCATCGGCGCCGGCGCTGGTCACGTACACCACGCCGCGCTTGGCATCGGCACGCGCCGCAGAAAGCAGCACCAAAAAGCCCACGATGCCCGCCAACGTGGACGCCGCGAGAATGGCGGCCTTCGCGCAGGTGACATCGGCAGGATCCACATACGCCAGGTTGGCCACGAAGATAGCCATGGTAAAGCCCACGCCGCCCAGGATGGACGCGCCGAATATGTGGCGCCAGGTGACGTTCTCAGGCAGATGCGCCAGCTTAAACACTTTCACCACGGCAAAGCTGAACAGCATGATGCCGATGGGCTTGCCCAGCAGCAGGCCGAAGAATACGCCGAACAACGCCGGGTTGGCAAAGAAGCTCGCCGAGTCGGAGCCCACCAGCATGACGTCGGCGTTGGTCAGCGCGAACAGCGGCAGAATGGCGAAGTACACCCACGGATACAGCTTGTGCTCGAGACGCGTGGCGGGCGGAATGGCAAGACGCGCCACGGAGGACAGGTTGCTCACGTTGCGCATGTATTCCTCCTGGCCGATGATGGGCTCACCAGGTTTGTAGGCCTCATGCGCCTGACGGATCTTCTTGCCCGACCACGCCGTGAAGCTTTTCAGGTTCACGCGCGAGCCCGACGGAATCACAAACGCCAGCAGCACGCCCGCGATGGTGGCGTGCACGCCGCTCATGAACACGCAGTACCACAGCACCACGCCCACCAGCAGATACGGCACGAGCGAGTACACGTGCGCCTTGTTGAGCGCCACGCCCACCAGCAGCACCACGGCCGCCGCCGCAATCCAAGCAAGGCTGGGAGCCTGGCCGTAGAAAATCGCGATCACCAGAATGGCGATGATGTCGTCGGCCACGGCCAGCGTGGACAAAAACACGCGGATGCCGCTGGGCACGCGGCTGCCCAGAAGCGCCAAGATGCCCAGCGCGAACGCGATGTCGGTGGCGGTGGGCACGCCCCAGCCGCCCGCCGTGGCAGGATTGCCCGCGTTGAAGATGCTGTAGATGACGATGGGTGCCGCCACGCCGCCGCACGCCGCCACGATGGGCAGCAGCGCCTGACGGATGTTGGTGAGCTCGCCCACGGTCATCTCGTACTTGATTTCCAGGCCTACCAGCAGGAAAAACACCGCCATGAAGATGTCGTTGATCACATGCCCCAACGACATGGAGGCCACGGCATCGCCGAAGAAGATGCCCACCGGCTCGTGGATAAAGTGCTCGAACGCCTCGCCTGCCGGCGAGTTCACCACGATGAGCGCGGCGATGGCGGCAAGCAGCATGATGCCGGCGGCCTTGGTTGCCGAATGGGTGAATTCGACGACCTTGAGGTAGCGCACCTGATGACGGCTGACTTCTTTGATGAACAGGGGCTGGTCGCCGTGCCCGCCCTGGTTGGCGGATGCGTGCTGGCTGTTGGGGACGTGCTGGTTTTCTTGGGTCATTCGCTCTACTCGTTTCTCTTCGGGAGAATGGCCTTATTATCGCGCTTCGTCTTCATGCGCGCGAACGCGCGACGCTTTGGATCATCATGGCGCGTCGCGGTCTTGCGAAAAAGCATGGGCGTCATTATATCCAGCAACCCCGCCCCCATTGCCCCCGATTGCTTCCGTCGCGAAATTGTCACCAAAATACCGACAATACGACCGGGCGCCCCAGCGTGCGGGCGCCTTGGCACGCACCGACGTTCGCGGCCAACCGAATTGACATTGGAAATCGCTTTTCTCTTTTCTAAACCGCGCATTGGCTTCACAATATCCTTGAGCACGAATCGCGCATCGAACCTGACGCGACAAGAACCACGCCGCACGCGAAAGGCACACCATGAGAACACCCTCATCTGAAGCACGTCCCGCCTCCACCCACGAGGCAAACCTCATCATCGTGAGCCGCAACGTGTTCACGGGCGTGGAGGCACGCCCTAGGCCGTACAGCTCCCGCGATCGCATGCTGCCACCTCTGCCGAGCATTCCCTTTCCCCCTCCGCCTGACGCAGAGCCCGCCGCCGTGTGCGTGCGCGACGGACGCATTCTTGCCGTGGTGGACCCCGCCGACATCGATGCCTTCCGCACGCCTGCCACGCGCGTGGTGGATTACGGCGACGCGTTTGTATGTCCTGGCCTGCACGACGCCCACGTGCACGCCTTCCACAGCGCGCTGTACGCGAGCCCCTTGGCCGAGAACTTCCTGGGCGAAAGCGAGGCCGACTGCGTGAGGCGCATGCGCGCCCTTGCCGCCCGCAAGCCGCAGGGCTGGCTGCTCTCGCAGGGGTGGCGCGAATACCGATGGAACCCGCCGGTGCTTCCCACCAAGCATTCGCTGGACGCCGCCTTCCCCGACCGCCCCGTGGCCATGTATTCCGGCGACGGCCACACGCTGTGGCTCAACTCGCGCGCGCTCGAGGAACTGGGCGTGACACGCGACAGCACGCCCCCGCAGGGCGGTACCTACGAGCGCGACGACGCGGGCGAACTCACCGGCATCGTGCGCGAGGCGGCCGCCATGGAGCTTTTGCCGCGCATCATGGCGTCGTTCTCGCTGGACGAGGTAACACAGGCATATCGCGGCTTTTTGCGTCGCATGGCGTCGTGCGGCATCACCGCCATCTGCGACATGAGCCTTGCCGCCAACCCCGGCATGGACTTCATCCGCGACGACGTATGGAGCAGACTGCTTGACGCCGGCGAACTCACCGCCCGCGTGCACCTGTTCCCCACCCTGACCGACGACCTGAGCCGCTTCGAGGCCATGCGCCGCGACCTGCGCGGATGCATGCTGCAGGCGTGCGGTTTCAAGCAGTTCTTCGACGGCGTGTCCAGCCAGCACACCGCCTACCTCAAAGACCCCTACACCAACGCGCGCTATCCCGGCGACCGCGGGCATCTGACCGTGTCCTACGACCGCATGCGCAAGCTGGTGCTGAACGCAAACGGCATGGGCTACCCCGTGCGAATCCATGCGATCGGCGATGAGGCAATTCATTTGGCGCTCAACATTTTCGAAGAGGCGGAAAGGCTGTGCGGACGCCCCTCGATGCGGGCGAATGGGACGAGCACGCCCGGACGCAACACGCTTGAGCATCTGGAAAATCTGCAGTACGACGATATCGAGCGCCTGGCGCGTCTAGGGGTGGTGGCATCAGTGCAACCGCCGCACATCACGCTTGACCCCGGCGGCCCCGAGCGCGATCTGGGGCCGGAGCGCTGCCGCTGGATGTGGCCGTTCGGAACGTATCTGGACGAAGGCGTTCAGATGGCGTTCGGCACCGATGCGCCTGTGGTTGACATCAACCCTATGGCAGGGTTGTATACTGCTGTGACCAGGAAGGATGCAACGACGCATGAGCCCGACGGCGGATGGCTGCCCGAGGAGCGCATCCCCATGCGCGCCGCGCTTTCCGCCTACACGTACGGGTCGGCCTGCGCGGCGGGCGTGGAAAGCATGACGGGCACGCTCGAAGCGGGCATGGCGGCCGACATCGCCGTGTTCGACCGCGATCTGACGGGCGACGAGGTGCGGCTCGACCCCGAGCTCATCCTGGATACGCACGCCATCGCCACCTTCGTGGCAGAGCGGCAGGTGTTTGGGGAGTGAATTGTGCAGAAGATGCTCCGTGCAACATTCGGAAAAACATGAATGGCCTGATGAGAGCTCTTATAAGAAATGCTATGCCTTTTGGAAACGCCGTCGTGATAACTGTCCGATGAGGCGATTCAAAGACATAAAAGTTTTAGGAGAAGCTATGCGACGCACGAAAATCATCTGCACACTGGGGCCGACGGTCGACGGTGAGAGCATGCTGCGGGCGCTTCTCGAAGCCGGCATGGATGTGGCGCGCCTGAATTTCAGCCATGGCAGCCACGAAGAGCACGCGCGCCGCATCGCCGCCATAAAGCGCCTGCGTGAAGAGATGGGTGTACCGTGCGCCATTATGCTCGACACCAAAGGCCCCGAGATCCGCACCGGTTCGTTGCCTGGCGGAAAGCCCATTACGCTGCATGCTGGGCAAACCGTTACGCTCACCAGTGATCCAATCACGAACAAAACGGATAGCCGCATCCTCCATGATTGTCCCGCCTTGGCGGAAAGCCTTGCGCCCGGCGCGCACATCCTGCTGGACGACGGGCTCATCGAGCTTGAGGTGGTGCGCATCACGCCGAGTGCATCCCCAGCTCCCGCGCCTGCCAACTCAATCGCCACGCACGACGACGCGCATCACGATTCCATCCCCTCCGACATCATCTGCACCGTGCTCAACGACGGCGTGCTGGGCCGGCGCAAATCCATCAACGTACCCGGCGTGCAGCTGCCGCTCCCCGCAGTGACCGAGCAGGACCGCGCCGATCTGCTGTTCGGCATCCAGCAGGGCGTGGATATCGTGGCCGCGTCGTTCGTGCGCGACGGAGCCGGCGTGCAAGAGATCAAGCAATTCCTCGCCGACCACGGCGGGGCTGGCATCGCGGTGGTTGCCAAGATCGAGGCGGCGGGCGCACTCGACCACATCGCCGACATCGTGCACGAGGCGGACGGCATCATGGTGGCCCGCGGCGATTTGGGCGTGGAGGTTCCCACGTACCGCGTTCCCCACCTGCAGAAAGAGATCATCCGCCTGTGCAACCGCGAGTCCAAGCCGGTCATCACGGCCACGCAGATGCTCGATTCCATGGTGCGCAACCCCCGCCCCACGCGCGCCGAGGTGGCCGACGTGGCGAACGCCATCTACGACGGCACCGACTGCGTCATGCTTTCGGGCGAAACCGCCTCGGGCGCGCACCCCGTCGAAGCCGTGCGCACCATGGCATGCATCGCCCGCGAAACCGAACCGCATCTGTTCGAGGAACATGAGCCCGACCGACAGCGCATCCACGCCCGCGCGTCGCTTGCCGTTGGCATCGCCGCCGTTCAAACGGCCGAAACGCTGGACGCCGCCTGCATCATCGCCCCCACGGTGTCGGGCCGCACGGCGCGCCTCATCTCCAAGCTGCGCCCCCGCATGCCCATCTACGCGGTGACCCCCGACGAGCACGTGATGCTCCAGATGCAGCTGAACTGGGGCGTTGTGCCGCTGCTGGACGACATGCAGGGGGCAAGGCGCCAGGTCATGGGCAACGCGATAGCGAAGGTACAAGAGGCGGGATACGTATGCCCGGGCGACATCGCCGTGATTACCACCGGAGACGCCGAAACTGCCCCCGATGAGGACATTCGTCCCGACGATGCGAACATCGCCCCCACCAACGTGATGCAGGTGGTGCAGATTCGATAGCCATTCCCGGGCGCGTTGTGTGAGACGCATGGCTACACACGGACACGTGGACGCAGGTCGCGTCACAGAATGGCAACGCGTGGCACCAATATGGTACGAAGTGCGCTACCATAGCAATGAACAAATACTTTTCCGCAGTAAAGCGGAAGCGAAGTCGCCGGCACCATGCGCAGGCGACACGAACCAAGACATGTTTTCGTGGAAAGCCTTCGCCCGAACGGTGGACGAGGGCCGACACTAGAAAGGACGGAAAGCATGGAGATCAAAGTCATCGGCAGGAAAGTCACGGTAACCGACGCGCTGAACGAGTACGCCACCGAAAAAATCGGCAACGCGATGAAGGTGCTGAGCCTTGACATCCCCACCGCCGAAGTGGTGCTGCGCGTTGAGAAGAACCGCCCCGTTCCGTGCATCTGCGAAGTCACGCTGCGCCCCAAGGGCCACACCATCCATGTGGAAGAGCACGAAGAAGACATGTACGCCGCCATCGACGTGGCAGCCGCCAAGGTGCTGCGCCAGCTGCGCAAGTATAAGACCCGCGTCATCGACCATCGCATGAAGGAAACCCTGAAGGCTGCCGAGCCCGCCATCGAGCCCACGGGCGTCGATTTCGACGAGCTCATGGCTGAGCTTTCCGCGGACGACGAAGTGGTGCGCGTGAAGGAGGTCGAGTTCACCCCGCTGACCGAGGAAGAGGCGCTGGTGCAGATCGACCTTTTGGGCCACGATTTCTTCGTGTACACCGACCGCGACACCAACGAGGTGCACGTGCTGTATCGTCGCACCGGCGGCGGTTACGGCCTGCTCAAGCCCAAGGCGGAATAGCGGGGCGTTCGGCGCACGCGGCTTCGCAAGCGGCACGCCACAACGATGCGGCACGCTCAACGCAAACCGCACACAAACCATCGGGGAGCCTTCGGGCTCCCCTTTTTGTTGCCTCAACTCTGTTCTTCTCGTGCGGCGTCTTCCCCATGACGCGAGGTCGCCATGTACGCTGCGGCCAAATCTAACAGGCTACATACGAAGAGGAGCAGCCATGGAAATCAAAAACGTCACCGTTGCAGGCGCAGGCGTGCTGGGAAGCCAGATCGCGTTCCAGACCGCCTTCAAAGGATTCAACGTCACGGTATGGGTGCGCAGCGACGCGTCCATAAAGCGCGCCAAGCCCAAATTCGCCGGATTGGCGCAAACCTACGTTGATGCGCTCGAGGCCATGAAGACCGACCTCGCCGCCTACTGCCGCGGACTAGCAGCATCCGACGCGAGCGCCGAAGAGCTCGACGCGCTCAAGGCCAAAGCGCACAAGGCGCTCGCAAGCATTCGCTTCACCACCAGCTATGAGGAAGCCGCCCGCGACGCCGACCTGGTCATCGAGGCCATCGCCGAAGACCCCGCCCAAAAGACCGCGTTCTATACCGAACTAGCCGCCCACCTGCCGGAGCGCGCCATCGTGGTCACCAATTCATCCACGCTTCTGCCTAGCATGTTCGCCGAAGCCACCGGCCGCCCCGAAAAATATCTGGCGCTGCACTTTGCCAACCAGATTTGGAAGAATAACACCGCTGAGGTCATGGGGCATGCGGGCACCTCGCAAGAGGCATTCGACGCCGTGGTAGACTTCGCTGCCGCCATCGGGATGGTGCCGTTGCCGCTTCATAAAGAGCAGCCCGGCTACATCCTTAACAGCATGCTGGTACCGTTCCTCAACTCGGCGCAGGCACTTTACGCTACGGGCGTGGCAGAACCCGAGGTCATCGACAAAACGTGGATGCTTGCCACCGGTGCGCCGATGGGTCCCTTCCGCATCCTGGACATCGTGGGGCTGACCACCGCCTACAACATCGTGGCCATGAATCCGCAGGCAAACGACCCTGAATCGGTGCCGGGCAAAATCGCCGCGCTCCTCAAGGAAAAGATCGACGCCGGCAAAACAGGCATTGCCGCCGGCGAAGGGTTCTATTCGTACCAATAACGTCTCCGACAGCAAAAGTGTTGCCCACGATGAAGACGCACGCGGAAGCGTCCCCCGCCGCGGCACTCGTCGTCTTGCGTCTCAGGGAAATTCCTCTCGCTATCTGATGGCAATACTTTGCGTTTGGTGGACGTTTCGGAATTCCTATTTCCTGGTTTGGCAATTTCTTTCGTTCGGTGGACATTCAAACAAAACTTTTTAGGCAACTTTTTTCGGTAGTTCGACCTTTCCTCCAAAAATCGCCGATTGTGCACCGAAGCCGGACCACTTTACGATGCTCATAAGCCAAATTGGTAAACCAATCGATGAAAAGTGGCGAGATTTTCTGTCAGGGCGTCCACCGAACGAAAGAAATTGCCAACATCGCAAATGTGAATTTCAAAATGTCCACCAAACGCAAAAAGTTGGCTGCCAGAGGGGCCCCGCAATCCCATACGAAAAGAGCCCCGGCAATATCGGGGCTCTGCTTTCTTGCGAATATGCGATGGTGAAATCTAGTTGTTTTCGTACCGCGCCAGGAAGTCCTGCGTGCGCTTGTGCTGGGGATGATTGATTACCTGATCGGCAGGACCCTCTTCCACGATCACGCCGCCGTCCATGAACACGATGCGATCAGCCACGTCGCGTGCGAATTGCATCTCATGCGTAACCACCACCATGGTCATGTGCTCGGTCGCAAGCTGTTTGATCACCTTGAGCACCTCGCCGGTGAGCTCGGGGTCAAGCGCGCTCGTGGGCTCGTCGAAGAACACGATCTCGGGGTTCATGCATAACGCACGCGCGATGCTCACGCGCTGCTGCTGGCCGCCGGAGAGCTCGCAGGGCACCTTGCCCTCGTTACCCTCCAGGCCCATCTTGGCAATAAGCTCGCGCGCCTGACGCTCAACCTCTGCCTTGTCGCGCTTCTGCACGCTGACGGGCGCATCCATGATGTTCTTGAGCACCGTGTAGTGCGGGAACAGGTTGTAGTTTTGAAACACCAGACCAAAGCGCGATTTCGCCTGCTTAATCACGTCCTTGGCGCCATAGACGGCCTTGCCTCCCTCGGTGTGCGCCACCTGCAAATCGCCGTAGGACAGCTCGCCCGCGTCGAACGTTTCCAGCAGCGTCGCGCACCGCAAAAGCGTCGACTTGCCGCCGCCCGACGGGCCGATCACGGCCACCACCTCGCCGGGGTACACCTCCAGCGAGATATCCTTCAGCACCTCGACCTCGCCGAAACTCTTCTTCACGTGCGCCATGCGCACAATAGGGTTCGTATCAGACATGAACACTCCTTAACCTTTGGGAGCAACTACATCATACAAGCAGCATGCACTCGATCTACGGAAACGGAACGAAACAGCGAGAACGAATCCGGCGAGTCGAGTTGCCCCGCCTTGGGGCCAAGCCGCCTTCGTGCGGCGCCGTGCCCCAAACAAGGGGCAAAACGGCCGCCAGATTCGTTCGCAGCGTCGCAGCGTCCCACGCGTGGCAGCGCCGTTCGGGCAGAACGGCGCAACCCGTTAGTCGTGGTAATAGTCGAGTTTCTTTTCCACGCGGTTGAGCACGACCTCCACCACGAAGTTGAACACCCAGTAGAACACGGCGGCGATCACGAACGGCACCATGCTCACCTGCGACGCCACGAGCGCCTTGGCGGTGCTGAACATCTCGGCCACGCCGATGGCGAACGCGAGCGACGTGTCCTTCACCAGCGTGATGATCTCGTTGCCCATGGCGGGAAGGATGCGCTTAACCACCTGGGGCAGCACGATTTTGCCAAACGTCTGCAGGCGCGAGTAGCCCAGCACCTCGGCAGCCTCATACTGACCCTTGGGGATGGATTGGATGCCGCTACGATAGATTTCGGCGAAATATGCCGCGTAATTAATGATGAACGCGATGATGGTGGCGTTGAACTTGGAATCGGTAGTCAGCTCGATGCCGAACACGTAATACGGCGCGAAGTAGATGGCGAACATCTGCAGCATGAGCGGCGTACCGCGCATGACCGAGATATAGAAGCGCACGATAAGCGCGAGCGGCTTGAAGCGGCTCATGCGTCCCAGCGCCACCACGATGCCTAACGGAAGCGATCCGATGAGCGTCAGGAAGAAAATCTGCAGCGTTACCAGGAAGCCTTCTCCCAGCATCGTCAGCATGGTGGTTATTTCCACGAACGTCCCTTTCTCCAACATTCTGATGCGCGGTGCATGCCCTCTCGCGACGCATGCGGCACACATGGTTTTGCGAAGCCCGCCTGGCCCACACGCTAAAAACGTGAAGAGCCATTCTACCCCTACACGCGCAAATCGCGGAAGGAAAATTCCTCCCGCGATTGTGCCTTATCAGGCTGATCGCCGTTACCAGTCGCGAAGGTTTTGCTTGCTAACTTCGCCAATCGTCGCACCGCAACAGCCTGCATTTCGAGTTACGCCAGAATCCAGTTATCGTAGGTCAGGCCGTACTCGGCATACTTGTCGCACAGCTCCTCGACCGTACCGTCGGCGACCATTTCTTTGAGCGTCGCGTTCACGGTGTCGGCCAGATCGGTGTCGCCCTTCTTGAAGCCAACGGCGTAGTGCTCGGACGAAAGCGCCTCATCAAGCTGGGTGTACACGTCGGGCTTCGCGCTCATCTGGTACTGAGCGATGGACAGGTCGCACGCCACGGCATCGACGGCACCGGACTCGAGCTGCATAAACGCGGTGTTGTAATCGCCGATGGTTTCCAGGCTGGCGAACGTGGCAGCCAGATCGGCCATGCCGCCCTCAAGCACGTCAAGCGCCGCGGAATCGACCTGGGTGATAACAGCCTTGCCCGCAAGATCATCGAGAGAAGCGATGCCGCTGTCAGCCTTCACCACCACAACCTGCTCGTTGAGCATGTAGGGCTCGGAGAAGGTGTAGTCGTTCTCGCGCCCCTCCATGGTAAAGCCGTTCCAGATGCAGGTGATAGCGCCGCTGTTGAGAAGCGTGTCCTTGGCGTCCCAGTCGATAGCCTCAAGCTGCAGCGTCCAGCCGTTGCGCTCGCACACCTCGGCCGCAAGATCCAGGTCGAATCCGGTGAACTCGCCGTCGTCGCCCACGAAGCCGTACGGCGGGTACGACTGGTCAAAGCCCACGATGAAGGTGGTCAGAGAAGAAGGGTCGGTAGCGGCAGACGCGTCGCCGCCCTCTGCAGCGTCCTTGGAGCCGCCCGAGCAGCCGGCAAGCATAGAACCCGACATCGCGGCAACCGCAGCCGTACCCATCAGCATCACGAATTTTCTTCTCAGCATATCGATCCCTCTCCTTGAATCATTTTCTAGCGTTTCATTGGCCGCCGCATTGCGTTTGACGCGAAGGGCGGCGTGCTTTTTCCTTGGTGGCACTTTAGCGTGCTAAAGTGTGCGAGCAAGAGTATAGCACAGCAGCGTGCTAGAGTGCAATGCGCACACGATTCGCCCAGCGGTCGGCGGCATGCTGCGATCGCTGATGCGCACACAAAAGGCGCCCAGCACGAGGACCGAGCGCCTTAAACCAACTTGAGTCAAAAGCAATCCGCATATCACCCCTGCGGACACATGAATTCGAACTTACACCTCGACGTCAACGTAAGGATTGTCGGGGACGGCGTTCGTGAGCACCTGGAAGAAATCCTGCACGCGACCGGCGCATTCGCGCACGTCATACCACAGCTGGTTCTCATAGGTGCCCGTGTCGCTCACCGCGCCTATGGCGTCCATGCCCACGCCACGCGCATCGTATACGGCGCGATACAGGTGATATTCCTGCGTGACCACCACCGAGCTCTGCGCCCCGAACACGCTATGGACACGCCACATGGTGTCATAAGTGTGATACCCGCCGGGATCGCAGTAGACGGCATCGGCAGGAACGCCCTGGTTGATGGCGTATTCCTTCATGGTGGTGGGCTCATCGTAGTTGGAAGCGCGCCCGTCGCCCGACATGACAATGATAGGAGCCACGCCCTGGTTGTACAGCTCGATGGCAGCATCGACGCGGTTTTTCAAGATGGGAGAAAGCGTGCCGTCGGCATAGACGCTGGCGCCCAGCACGATGATGCAGTCGTACGTCTGCCCCGATTCCGCAACGGCAGCAGGAGTAGGCTCGATATGCGGCTTGACCGAAAGCACCGTCCACGCGTTGATTCCCACGAGGGCAAGAACAGCAAGCAAGAGCACGCTGGCAATGCCTTTGAATATGCCGCGAATCACGCTGCCGACCGTCCTTTCCGATGCCTCGCCATCGATCAATCGCCCTCTGGCACCCGACGCGCTTGGGTTTGTTGCGCGCAAATGCCTTAACAAACTTCAAGAAAAGTTGAAGCATCATCCTAGCCTACGCATGGCCGATAAAAAGCCGGCCCGTCCAACCTCCACATGCGCAGCATCTCAACTGCATCGAATGAGCATCGGAACGCCAGAACGAAACCATGAGTGCGCAGGGACTTGCGGAATCCTACAGCGGCACAAACCCCAGAAGCGCGTACATCGCGATGCCCACGACGATGCACCACACCATGCTCTTGGTCTTGGCGGCCACCAGCACCACCACGGCTGTAGCAATGAGCGGCATAAGGCCAGGCCAAATGCCGTTTGCAAACATGCTGGGAGAAAGCAGGTCGTTGGCGACGAGTGCCGCGAAGCACGCGGGCGGGATATAGCCCAGAAGCGTTTTGGTGCGCGGCGAAAGCTCGCGGTCGGAAAGCACGCTGATAGGAATGAGACGCATCAAATACATGCCGATGCACATGAACGCGAACAGAGGAAGAAACTCAGGCCAGGGCATCGCGCGCCTCCTCTCCCGTGCAAAGCGAGGTAGACGGCGTCAACGAAGCAGAGGCGGTCGCGCACGATGGCGCCACATCGTCCTTTTCGTTCATTCGGTTCGAAGCGCCGGCAGGATTATCACCGTTAGAAAGTCTTTCCCCGTCACCGCCATGGCCCAGCTTTTCGCCAGCAAAGAAACCGACAGCAACACCGATAATCGCGCCCAAAATCACAGCGATGCCATCAAGGCCCGCGAGCTTCGCGACAAACACGCCAGCGATGGCGGCACCCGCAGCCAAAAACGTGCTCGCGCCCTTGAGCTGGCCCACCAGCATGCACACGAAGATGCAGGTCACGCCGAAACTCGCCATAGCGGCAGGCAGCGAGATGAAATTGACCAGAACCGCGCCGGCGAACGTGGATACGCCCCACAGCACCTGGTTCGCGGTGTTCACGGCGATTATCTGGTTCGCGGTCCAGCGCTCCCCGGAAGAAAGGCGGTCCATGTTCACGCCGAATCCCTCGTCGGTCAGGTTCCACGCGAACGCGAACCGACGGAGGAACCTCATGCCGCGCGTATATGGCGCCATGGCGGCGCTGTACAAGATGTGCCTCGATGACACCAGCATCACGCTGGCGAGCACCGTAGGCATGGCGAAGCCCGCCATGAGCATGTTCTGCATCATGGCCTGGCCGGCTCCCGACAGAAAGAAGAACGACAGCATGAACACCTGAAGCGGCTCGAACCCGAGGCTGGCCCCGATCATGCCGAATGGGATGCCCACGATCACATACCCGATGGCCACGGCGGCGTCGGCCCGCACTACGGCTTTGACCTGCGCCATCGAAAGCCCCCGCGCCTCAGGCGAAGACGAATCGAACATGCGCCCTCCTTCCTTCTACGAAAAAGGAACCGCCCGTTGAGGACGGTTCCTTCGCATCGAACCTGCGAGTCTTTCGGACCCGTTACTTGACAACGATATTGACCAGGCGACCAGGAATCACGATCTTCTTGACCACGGTCTTGTCGCCGATCGCGTTCGCGGCGGCCTCGAGAGCGGTTTCGATGATCGCATCCTCGGCGGCGTCGGCGGCCACGGTGATGCGCGCCTTCACCTTGCCGTTGATCTGCACGGCCAGCTCGACCTCGTCGGCCTTAGCCTTTTCGGGGTCGAACTCGGGCCATGCCTGCTC
Source organism: uncultured Slackia sp. (assembly GCF_944321625.1). Taxonomy (GTDB): domain Bacteria; phylum Actinomycetota; class Coriobacteriia; order Coriobacteriales; family Eggerthellaceae; genus Slackia. The sequence continues at coordinate 41,869 of NZ_CALUMA010000091.1, read as the reverse complement.
ATGCACGCTGTCCTCGTGGCCCAGCACGGTGTGCCACAGCTCTTCGGTCATGTGCGCGGCCATGGGCGAGAGCAGCTTCACCAGCGTCTCGGCCACATCGCGACCCAGCTCGGCGTCGCGCGCGGCGGGCGCGGCCTTGCGCAGGTAGTCGCCCGCAGCGTTGGCCAGCTCCATCATCGCCGAAATGGCAGTGTTGAAGTTGTTGCGCTCGAAGTCGTCGGTCGCCTTGCCCACCACGCGATGGCGCTCGCGCAGCAGCACCTTGGCGGCTTCCGCTGCCTGGCTCTCGGAGCCCGGCTGGTACAGCGTCTCCTCGCCGGCCTGACCCATCAGGTCGTACACGATGCGCCACACGCGGTTGAGGAAGCGGTAGATGCCGCCCAGACCGGCCTCGTTCCAATCCAGGTCCTTATCGGGCGGCGCCATGAACAGGATGTAGGTACGCACGGCATCGGCACCATAGGCGTCCATCATCTTCACGGGCGATACCACGTTGCCCTTGGACTTGGACATCGTTTCGCCGTTTTCATCCTTCACCATGCCCTGGCACAGCAGGTTGGTGAACGGCTCGTCGAAGTCCAGCATGCCCGCGTCGCGCAGCACCTTGGTGAAGAAGCGCGAATACAGCAGGTGCAGAATGGCGTGCTCGATGCCGCCGATGTACTGGTCCACCGGCATATAGCGGTTCACCAGCTCGCGGTCGAACGGCGCCTGGTCGTTGTGCGGGTCGCAGTAACGCAGGTAGTACCAGCTGGAGCAGGTGAACGTGTCCATGGTGTCGGTCTCGCGGCGCGCGGGCTTTCCGCACTTGGGGCAGGTGCACTCCACGAATTCCTTGTGGTCGGCCAGCTGCTCGCCCTTGGTGATGTCCAGATCCATGGGCAGCTCGACCGGCAGATCCTCATAGGGCACGGGCACGATGCCGCAGTCGTCGCAGTAGATGGCGGGGATGGGGTTGCCCCAGTAGCGCTGACGCGAGATCAGCCAGTCACGCAGGCGGAACTCCACCTTGCGACGGCCGGTGCCGGCGGCCTCCAGGTCGGCCACGATGGCCTCCTCGCCTGCGGAGTGCTTGCCGCCCATCATGCCAGTGTACTTGCCGGACTGCACGAGCGTGCCCTCGGCGGCGTGCGCCTCAGCCCAATCGACAGTCTGGGCGCTGAACTGGGCAATCACCTCGTCGCGCGTCTTGCCGGATTCCTCGACCATGGCCGCGATTTCGTCCTCCATGAGGATGATGGGCACGATGGGCAGGTCGTATTTGCGAGCGAACTCGAAGTCGCGCTGGTCGCCGCAGGGCACGGCCATGACGGCTCCGGTGCCGTAGTCGGCCACAACGTAGTCGGCCACCCACACGGGCACCTTCTGACCGTTGATGGGGTTGACCACGTAGCGGCCGGTGAACACGCCGTGCTTTTCGCGGTCGCCCTGGGCGCGCTCCACGGCGCTCACCTTTTCGGACGCGGCGATGAGATCCAGCACGGCGGCTTCCTGCTCGGAGCCGGCCACCAGCTCTTTGAGGCCCTTGTACTCCGGCGCCAGCACGAAGAAGCTGCAGCCGAACAGCGTGTCGGCACGCGTGGTGAACACGGTAATAATGTCGTCGGCGGTAGGCTCAGCGGGCGCGTTGCCGTCCTTGTCGCACAGCACGAAATCGACCTCGGCGCCCTCGGAGCGGCCAATCCAGTTGGCTTGCATCTGCTTGACGCGCTCGGGCCAGCCTTCCAGCTTGTCCAGGTCGTCCAGCAGCTCCTGCGCGTAGTCGGTGATCTTGAAGTACCACTGCTCCAGCTCGCGGCGCTCCACCGGGTTGCCGCAGCGCCAGCACACGCCCTCGGTCACCTGCTCGTTGGCGAGCACGGTGTGGCACGATTCGCACCAGTTCACGGGGTTGCTGCGGCGCTCCACCAGGCCCATCTCCCACATCTTGAGGAAGATCCACTGGCCCCAGCGGTAGTATTCCTTGTCGCACGTGCGCACCGTGCGGTCCCAGTCGTACGACAGGCCCATGCGCTTGAACACGCTGCGCTGGGTTTCGATGTTGCCGTAAGTCCAGGTGGCGGGGTGGCCGTTGTGCTTGATGGCCGCGTTCTCGGCGGGCAGACCAAAGGCGTCCCAGCCCATGGGATGCAACACGTCATAGCCGCGCATCTTGTTGTAGCGGGCGATCACGTCGCCGATGGAGTAGTTGCGCGCATGACCCATGTGCGGGTCGCCCGAAGGGTACGGGAACATTTCCAGCACGTACTTCTTGGGCTTGGATGCGTCGCCCTCCATCTTGTACTGCTCGGTCTCTTCCCAGACCTTCTGCCAGCGCGGCTCGATCTCGTGGGGGTTGTACTCTTTCATCTCTCCTCCTGACGGCCGCCCCTGGCGGCACAGGAGACTTTCAGAACCCGCTGCGCCTTCAGTCACGACCGATAAGGTCGCTCCTATCAGGCGCAGCGGAACCTTCAAGCCTCCTGCACTCGCCAGTGACGCCCTGACTTTGCTAAAGGCGGATGCTGCTCAAATACGAATTTGCCTATTATACGGCGAGTTTACGGATTTGAGAAAACCAACGTGCGCGTTACGTGGAATTAACGTCCTCGACTCAAGATGCTGGAATTTGCTCTTTACCGTTCGCCAATTAATCCTACGGTATAAAGAGGCACACTTCGCACATTCCCATCCGCCCCGAAGTTCTTACCCGAAACACGGATGATGTAAGGGCATCCGTATTTCTCGGCAAAACGATTCGCGCTCGTAGACGCAACTCGCCTTCCCGACTTAACCTCGACGGGCACAACACCGTCTTCGAGTTTGATGACAAATTCCACCTCGTGGGTGCTCTGCATGCCCCAGTAATACGGCTTGAGTCCCGAAACCACAAGCTGCTGCATTACATAGTTTTCTGCCATGCCGCCGCGGAAACGAGCGCTCCTGTTGTCTTTTTCTTCAAAGTCGGCAGGCGTTGCATCATAAGCGCACGAAAGCAATCCCGTATCAGCGACATAAATCTTGAAGGAAGATGGATTCTCGAACGACTTCAGCGGAGAAACCCCCTCGGATATCTGCGTGCATTTGGACACGACCCCCGATGCCACAAGCCAATCGATCGCGGAAGAGTACCGCTCCGCCTTGGCGCCGCTGGCGACGTACTTCCATATGAATTTCGTCGACCCGCTTTCCTTGGCGAGTTGAGACGGCAAACTCTCCCAACATTCGATGATTTTGGCTGCATCGGTGTTCGTCGCGTATTTCGCCATATCCGCGACATACGCCACGCGTAAAGCCTCTTGGATTTCCCTCACTTCGTGCAAAGGCCTGCCATTCGCATGCGCCAAAACTGCTTCGGGCATTCCACCTACCAGCAGATATGATTGATACAGCTCCATCAACCTCTCATGCAAAGCACAAGGCGCGAAACTTCGATATGATTGCCTCGCAAGGTCGAACGCCATCCCTTCGTCAAGCGCCCAACAAAATTCCTCGAAATCCATGGGATGCATAGTGAGCATGTCCACGTATCCGACCGGAAATGACCCCTCGCGCGCCACATGAACACCCAGAAGACTTCCCGCAGCAACAACGTCATACCCAATCGCGTCGGTGCAGAAAAACTTAAGCGCAGTTATCGCACGATCGCATTCCTGAATCTCATCAAACACGATGAGCGTATGCGCTGCATCGATTTTGCGTCGAAGCAACGCCTCTAACGTGGCGATAATCGCAGCTGGTTCAAGACTGCCGTTGAATGCCGCCTTCATTTGGGGTTGCTTGTAGAAATCTATATAAATTACCTGGTCATAATTCGCATGAGCAAATTCAAGAATGGAAGTGGTTTTACCCGTTTGACGAGCACCGAAGAGCATGAGCGGCTTCTTGGAGTCCGACTGCTTCCAGGCAACTAGCTTTTCAGAAATCTTTCTTTTCACCCATGCCTCCGTCCATTTATCATTCCTGTTTTCGAAATTATCTCCATTTTCGGAGATAATTTCTAGAAAAAATATCCAAAATCGGAGATTATTTCGATTTCTATAACATGATAAGGAACGTTTGTTCGTATTAATGTTACACTCTCTTACACACAAAAGCAGCTAGAGAAGGCGGCCACATGATTATCAACACAGGTGGACGGACAGATACCGTGCAGTACTACAGCGAATGGCTGCTGCGCCGTTTCGAGGAAGGCTACGCGCTCTCGCGCAACCCGCTGTTCCCACGCAAGATTTCACGGCTGGAGTTTTCGCCCGACGCGGTTGATTGTGTGGTGTTCTGTTCGAAAAACTACCGCCCCATCCTGCCTCGCCTGCATGAAATTACCGACCGCTTCAACAGCTACTGCTACTACACTATCACCGCCTACGGGCACGACGTGGAGCCAGGCGTACCACCCATCGACGAGAGCATGCAGACGCTCATCGAGCTGGCAGGCATAGTAGGCCCGCAACGCGTGGCCTGGCGCTACGACCCCGTGCTGCTTACCAAAACGTACACCGTGGAGCGCCACCTGGAAACGTTCGACCACATGGCGCGCACACTGGCGCCGCACATCGACCGCTGCATCTTCAGTTTCGTGGAGATATACGAGAAGGTCAAATTCAACATGCCCGAGCTGGTGATGCTCACCGAAGAGAGCATGGACGAGCTGGCGCGCGGCATGGGCGAAATCGCTGCAAAATACGGCATTTACCTGCAAACATGCGGAACCGACGGCGACTTTTCGCGCTATGGCATTCATCCGTCAGGATGCATGACGCTCGATATTCTGGGCGCTGCGAACAACGTGGAGTTCCGCACGCTCAAACACAAGGGAATGCGACACGGCTGCCACTGCATAGAAAGCCGCGACATCGGCGCCTACGACACCTGCCCTAACGGCTGCAAGTACTGCTATGCCAATAAAGACCCGCGCAAAGCGGCGGAGAACTTCAAGCTGCACGACCCTACCTCTCCCCTGTTGCTGGGAAGCGCAAGGTCAGACGATGAGATTACCCAGGCCACGCAGAGGTCGGTCTTGGCAAAAGAGAGGCAGCTGGGGTTGTTTGAGGTGTAGAGCGGACGCTCTTAAACCCCATGAGAAGACGAAAACGCACATTGCCGCACGCTAATCACCCGATATCTTCAACGTCTTATACAAATAGCGGCATGCCGCCCACAATCGTACGAAACGCCACCTTAAACGCCTATTTCACAAGTCTCTTGCGCTTGATGGCCTTCATGTAGTTGTTCTTGAATGTATGCGCGGTGCCGAACATCTTTTCATCGGTGCGCGTTTGCTCCTTGTTGCGGAACTTGTGCGCTGTGAGTTCAAGAGTGCACAGCATATCTGCAGCCTGGGCAAGCATGAAGTCGGATGAATTTGTCTTGCGGTAAAGCACGCTTTCCTTGGAAAGCACGTATTCGACCGCCATATGCAGAGCCCTTGCCACGATTGCCTGACCGTCGTCATAGTAGACCTTGACCTTATCGAACGACTGAAAACATTCCAAGTTGTCGAATAGCAGATTGGTTATATCGCGACGCATTCGCACAACAAATGCGTCCTTGCCGGCGAGCTCACTTCGTTTGTAAAGGAACGTATGATACCGAATGGGAAGATGCTGCACGTCGATATGAAATAGCGTGAAATATGATTTTCTTTCTTTGAAACTCATATTTGCATAGTCGTCATGGCCGTTGAGCAACGGACCCGCATGAAAAGGGATATCCTTCAAGCCCCTGTCCAAAATACCTTGACGATGCTTTTCTATGTTATCCGCGATATCGAGATCCTGATCATGGAACACAAGCGTGAGCACGTAGTATTTCGAATGGCCGTCCTGTCCACCCGACTCATCGGCGAAAATACTTAACTCTCGCAAGCTCTCCCCTTATAACAAAAATGCGGGAGGACACCCCCCCGCGATTTGGAAGAAACGCCTATGCGGCGTCTCCATGAATGTTTATAGCATGGCAGTGCCTTGATGTCCACCGCTCGCACGACAGCTTCCTTCGGGACGATGAAAGAACACTGCTTCATCATTGCATCATGACATTTTGCACTGTCGAACCCCGGATTTGAGCAATCATCTTAATGCCGTCATGCAATTGTTCTGCTATTTTCGGCGAGTCATCAAGACAATTGAGCAATCGTCTTGCGTACGCTTAGCAATCACCTCGCTAAGAGCATAATCGAGCTGCTCTTGCATCTCCTCGGCAGGCAGAGAAGAGCAGGCATCCAGAAGCTTTCCGCATGCGCCCGCAAGACGCATGTCGCACTTTCGAAGCAGCGAAGCCTCCGGACCATCCGACATCAAAATAAAGCCGGTAATCTCCGAATGACGCTTTATTATTCTGCCCCGATGGATGCTCATGGCCTCACTGGCATTGCCCGAAACGGTGAAGTATGTCTCGTTTGCAAATTCGCCGTTTTCGGGCTTGCTCAAAACCTGAACCCCAGATGTGCCTATTCCTCTTTTTTGAACGCCAATAACTCCGTCTCCAATATGAAGAGAAACATAGCGCTCGCCCTTCACAGCAACCGCGAGCAATGTAGACGCCAATTCCCGCAGCTCGCATGGCACATACGGCAGCTCTTCCCTACTGGGCAGATTCAATATATCGCGCGTCTCATCTGTGGGATCTATTCCCGTTTCCGAAAGATTGACAAGCTCGCTCTGGACTCGCTCGACAATGGCCTTTTCCGCCGTCCTGCCATAAGGAAATGCGCGAAACAAATCGTCAAAATGCTCCTCGAGCAATACTGCGGCAGAAGCCAAAGCAATTTCCGCTCCGAATTGCGAAAACCTTGCCGAACCGGCACCGTCCGCAAGCAAAACGCAATGAAACCCACTCATATCATTCGAATGCGTGAAAACCCTGTCTTGACACGGTTGCATATCGCGATAGTGCGATACCCCTTGGCATATGCTGCCGCACGTTGCCCAATCGCTATTTCCATTCATTGGCATATCCTTGTTAGCCCCATGCTTATATAGTCCCGCGTTTCGCGCATTTCCTCTTGTTATAAGCATAGGGATCCTATATTTCTGCCCAGCCACTGAGCCCTGCGACATCAAGGGTTACCTTATCTCCAGGAGTCGATTGCGACACGCGTGAAACCGACTTGCTCAGCCACGCAAAAAACTCTTTGAACTTAAGTCCCTGAAGCTTCAAAGGAAGACGATTCGGAGAGAAACGTTGCAGAGTTGCCATGTCAGCCCTCTCCCCGATGCCAATAGGGAATACGGTCAGTTTACGGCTCTGAACCATTTGCGACACGCGCGCCACCTGCTCGTCGAGGATCTGCGAACTGCCACCTTCCGGATAACCATCCGTCATCAAGACGAGCCATGGTTGATAGTAGTCCACGCCGTTATCGCGGTATTTCTTCTTTCGTTCCTCGAGAACATCCAGGGACTTTTTCACCGCCTCGCCCATAGGAGTCAAACCAGAAGCTCGAAGGATAGGAGGATTGGGCTGTACATCCAACGTTTGAAAATCGGTCTCCACCTGCACAGGGCCAAAGGTCACAATGCATATCTCGGCAGAATATCGCGCAATCTCATCGGCATACACCTCTTCGTAAAATGACTTTACGCCGCGATTGAGCTCTTCAATTGGCGCCCCCGTCATTGAGCCGGAACAGTCCAGACAAAGAACCACGGGAACGCGCGGCGTCGGGTTGTCCAGCAGGTCGTCGAATTCGATGATCCTATCCATTGTTTTTCCTTTCTCTAACTATTGTTTTGCCAAATCAAGCATTATTCAACTGAAGCGGAGAGTCTCAGCTGGGGCCAAATAAGATTGTGCTGGCAAGCCAACAAATAAAAGTCAATCCGCAAATGAGTAAATAGCCGAACACACAGTAGATACACCCACACCCATCACCGGATGCCCCCTTCTTACCCGAAGAGCCTCCTGCGTTTTTCCCGTCGACGAGGGAAGATGAACTACCCAATGAAGAAATCTTCCCAGAGGCCACAGAAACTATTTTTGAGTTGGGCGTGCCACTCCCGCTCTTTCCTGAAGCATTTCCCTTGGTTACCCCAATGGCAGAGGTGGATACTACCTTCGAAGACGAAGGGCATCTTTTATTCACTGAAACAGAAGCAGATGCTGATGTCCGGGACGAAACGGACGCAGATGGAGAAGGCTTAGCAGCATGGATGCACGGCGTAGTTCGGCAACCCGTATTTCTGCACACATCACACTTATTTCGTTTGAGTCCCGTTTTTTCCTCCCAAGCATGTAGGCTTGTTGACACGGGAAAAAGCTTCTTGCAATTCACGCATTCCCTGTGCGCATACACTTTATCTTTGCAATCATCGCAGTACGACCAGTTAGCAGGAATCCAATTTTCCCCGCAAAATGGACAAAGCTTTTTCTCTGAATGATTATTGGATGCGGTTTTGTTTGATAAGGGAGCTCGCTTCTTCGCCTTATCGCATTTTGAACAGAAGGGCGAGTAGTGTTCGGGGTCAGGAGCATAGAGTTCCCCGCATTTCTTGCACTCCCTCAGCTTCAGTCGCGTAGGAAAAACGTCCATCGCCATTGGATCGCGTTGCATCATAAGGCCTATGCTGTGACGATACTTCTTGAATATTTCAATCCACTCATCTGGGTAGTACCTGTTTTGTGGTTCAAAATGCTCCTCCCCCTTCTTGAACGTCTCAAAAAACGCGAGGCGCATGTCGTATGACATATGGCTCCAAATGAATCCCCATTTCCCAGGCGGAGTCTTGTCTGTATCCTTCTCTTTATGCGGATACGGGAAAATTCCCTCTTTGATATTATGACTCGGACTTTCTCCGCCCACAGCTGAATAGGGCGGCTTTCCGGGAAGCATGATCATGAAGAGAAGCGTCGCGATAGCAAAATTTTCCATCTGCTTCGTGCGAAGAAACGTATCGAATTCTCGCCCTCCAACTTCAGGCGCAGTGAAATTATCTGTTCCTACAGGGCAGGGATATCCTTCGATTTGATAGCTATCGCAGTCGACGAAATACACCTCGGACGGCGATTTAACAAGAATATTGCCTGGGTTGATATCACCTACGATGACGCGACGCTCATTGAGGTAGCAGAACTTCTCAAGGATGGTTATGCATAAATCGATGGAGTCTTTGCGCGTCCACTTGGGAAACTTCTGCAAAAGCAGTTTTGGTTGGAATATCGATTTCCCTAGCTCAACCCCTTGGGCTTCCCTCATCAAATAGCCTACGAATTCACTGCTGCTATTAAAAATGAGAGCCTCAGGAAAACAAACGCCTACGCAATTGATAGGCTTGCTTATCATGATGCTCAACTTTTCTAATTTGTCCGTCGTAAGCTTTTCACGTCGATAGATCTTGGCGACATATCCTCGAATATTCGTACGAAAAACCGCGCCCTCCCCGCCTTCTGCCATTTTATCGAGGAGCATTATTACCCGCGAGTGCTCGGAATCCTTTGCTGTAACTTTCTCATTGGCAATGCTTCCTTTTTCAATGTTGGAGCCAGGAAGAGGTCCCGTAAGATGAATGAGAGTCCCGTGGTTTTTAAGTTTCGTAACCTTTTTGAATTTCTCCTGCTCAGGAACAGGAATTGCATAAGAACCGCCCATTAATCTTGCCACCACTTTCGAGTTTGAACGATATTATGGGCACCTTCTGAACTATGTTCCCTGTTTACACGGCGATTCTTGTTAAAACCGCCTTTTGAACCGCCATTGGAGTTAAGCCCAAAAGCTTCGAGCGCACCGTTTTTCGCTATTCGTTTCACGTCGAGTTTTTTGTTCGAATGAACAGAGCGAAACTGCGAGATTGAGAAGAGATCGCATGCAAGACCTCTATCTTGCGTGATGAACAGCAAATCCTCTCGCGTCCTGAATTTCAAAGCCACCGATAACAAAATCGCATCGGCAAAAGGATCGTTGGCATCACCAACAACTTTGATTGCCTTATTCCCTATGAGCATCGAGAGAATCTTCAAGATGTGGTTTGCCCGGAGAGCTAAGCTCTCATCTTCCCGACCCTGGAATTTTAGAAGCTCTTCGTAATTCCGCGCCGGAAGAATGATTTGTCCTCGTCCGAACAAAGAGCTCAGCTCATGGTTCCAGAAACGCGCTTCTTTCTCTCTCGAATAATCGAAACGCTCCGGAGTGCTGCCTCGTTGCACCCAGCATGAGTCCAGCAGACTACAAGTATCAAGGAAGATGAACACCGTACTCACCTAGATTCTGAGTCCATCGATCTACCATAAGCAGCTTTGAAGCTCTCAATGAGACCATCGACGTTGGGAGATCGCACATCGTCGATATTGTACTTGGGGGTTTCGCCCTCTTCGTTCTTTTCGCGAATCATATGAGCGATGTCGCGCTTAACCTCCATAGCCCTGAGCACGAGCTTGAAATAATCAGGCTGCTCATTTTGCTCCGCATGGCTCAGAACGAATTCAATCATCTCCTTGTCAATGGCTGATATATCTATCGTGTAGACAATCCTGTCGTTATAGTATCCCTCTTTATGCGGCGGCAGCCATTCCGGTTTGAGATTACCCAAGAGCTCATAGATTTGACGCTCCAAAACGCCTGCATCATCGGGTGCGCCGTATTTATCAACAGGAGGTAGCTCATCTTCGCTGGAGGCGAGCACCTGCTCTTCATCAGGAAAGCCTTCCGTCTCGAGAACGGATTCCCATACGCAATCAGCGGCGGCGATTTCTTTGTCGTTGAACTCCTGCGCTTTGCTTTCCTGCTCATTCATGGGTTCTTCCATACCTATTACGTCTCCATCATTGACGCAAGCATCGACCACTTCACCCGCAAGAGCAAAAGAAGCATCCTGCTTTTGCTCTTGCGCCATAGTGGATGCCCCACGCGTATCATTGCCGCTCTCATCTGTGAGTTCGTACCAACCAATGATCTTTTCCATGAGTTGCTCCTAGCCAAAATCCCAATTACGCTTGCAGGAACCACGTACAAATCCGAAAGAATCAGAATCACGTCCTTCGGACTTACTTTATTTTCCTACAAGCTATTACCCAAGTACAGAATATGCCGGAGTATCCACTGCCATTTCCCAATGGAACTTGGTCCACTATGCGATACAAGCCTCTGGCGAACGCATGGAAGTTAAGAATCGCCCTGATCGCGATTCAGTTTGGCTCATTACCAGCAATGGCAATCGCCACCGCCTAATATCAGCCGATGAAGGTCGGTAGCATATTCCCAATATCAGAGAATCCTTTCACATTCCTTGATGGGCTATCTAGACCACGGAGGCGGGGAAATATGGTCGAATAATGCATCCAGGACAGCCAAGATTGCCATCGCAATCAACATCGCAATCCCGGCGCCAAAACCCGCGCACAAAAGCCACCCAGGAAAATCCGTTTTGCCGATGAAGCCCGCAGTATGCCCGCAGCCCTATTCGCACTCACCGATGAAGCCCAGATAGCACACGGCTTCATGGGTGACGGCGGGTTTGTAGTCATTGTTGGAAACCTGCTTCGTTTCAGTCTGGGGTTCAGAGTACAGATGGCCCCAGTCTCCTAGCGAGCCGACATAGGTCCATTGGTTTCCCTTGGACTGCATGTCTTCGATCATGGCCTTGTAGTCGCTGCATAGCTCCTCGGAGGGATTGTAGAACTTAAAGTTTGCCACTGGCCTCAAAAACCCGTCAACCTCATCAGGATTGTCGAAACGCGCTTGGCTGCGAAATTGAAAACCCGCTTTACTTTCACTTCCGCTCCCATACCCGAGCGGCTTTGTGCACTCGCGATTGTATTCCGCTATGTATGCATTCGTGCATTCCTGCCAGCTCTGACCCACATAGCAGACCGGCTCGTCGTCCATGTGCACAATGTATTTCCCCGTCTCGTACGTCTCGGTATGAAACGTCTCGGGCTGCTCCGGCACGTCCACCTTCGTCCAGTGGCGCGCCGTGGCGAACGCGTAGACAACCACAGCAGCAAGCACTAGGCACACCGAAGCGTTGGCGATAAGGACGATCCTCGCCCTCTTAGAAAGGCCTTTCTTCTTGGCAAGCTCCTCCTCGAGCGCAGCAAAGCGCTTCGCCCCGCAGTTGCGGCAATACTCACCCTCGCCCAATTCTTGCCCACATTCCCTGCAGTACATCAAATCCTCCTCTATGCCGCAGATGACGCAGGCGCGCATGATGCGCAGCCCTCTGTTAATCCACGCCTATTCGGTGTCGTAGAACATGCCAAACGCCAGGTATTGCTCTGCTGAATCAACCATGCATATGGCGGAAATCCCAGAGCCATCGCCCATTTCATCCACTATCCACACGGCACCGTCTTCTGCTCTGTATGTGCATGCGTTTGCGTCCACTTTCACAAAAGAGGCCTTATCGCTCAAAAGCTTCTCGCCCGAGGTTGTTTCCGCATTCACGAACATCTCGTAGTCAGCGATTTCTATCGTTCCGCTTGCTTCGCCGCTCTGCTCCACTTCAAATGTTTCGGAATCAATCAAATACGCCGCATCGATTCGCCATGTTCCCTCGTACGGATTGTCCCAACCGTGGGAGTCGCTCTCTGCGGAACTTGAATCCCAGCCACGAGAGCCGTCCTGTGCGTAACTCGATGCGGAAAAATAAATCACCGCTGCAAGCCCCAGAATCGCAATCGCCACCATCGCGATTGCGATTACCGTGTCTAACAATTTGGATCGATTCTCTGCCTCCGAATCAACCTCTTCCGCAGAAACGCTATCTAGTTCAGGAGCCTCATGCCACGATACAGCAGCACTTGATTCAACTTCTTGCTGCTCGGCCGCTTTCGCATCTGGCTTTCTGAGCGATGGAGTCTCAGCCACAACCGGCATTGCGGTTGCCGCGTCAACGGCAGCGACAGATGAGGCAGGTTCACCCGAAGACGCACATTCGGTTTCAGCTGGTGGCTGGGACGGTACGGAATTGGCAGATGCATCCGACCGTTCGGCTCCGCAGTAACGACAAAACTTGCTTTGGCCCATCTGTCGCCCGCATTTTCTGCAATACATCGCTCTCTCCCGTCCGGCTCACGCCGCCATCGCGCCCTCAACAAAAGCGTCTTGATCGATTAAATCCAGCACAAACCCGTCGTAGCGCATTCCCTGGCTGTACAACGTAGGCACATGCTCCAAGTCATTCGGCGCTTCCTCGTTTGCCCGTACAAGCATCTGCGCCTCGTCCTCGATATCAGCCTTTGACCAGGCGAGACCGGTATGCATATTCATCCACGTAAGCACGTCGTCCTCAGAAAGAACCGTCCAATCGGCCTGATATTCGAAGAGTGTCGACTCCATGCCCTTGAAAGCCTCGGGGTGTTCTTTTGAAAGCTTGAGCATGTACGCAGAAACCACCTCTTGCGTGCTGAACGAGCCGCCTTTATCCAAGAAGTGAAGGCGCGTGGTATAGCCGAATGCAAACGAGCGCTCCATCTGCCGATGCAGCTCGGCGCAATACGGGCATGCGTAATTCGTGTACAAAACGAAGCCTTTGCCTGAATTGATATCGCTAGACTTCGAGATATGCTCGAAATCGCTCACATCGAAAAGCGTGTCATCAGATGCATTTTCCGTGCCGCTCCCGCCTTGGGTGCGCAAAAGCGAAACCAAGCAGGCGATAAGCGCAACATTGACGCACGCCAGGACGATTGTCGCTGCGATACCTTGTCGCCTCGTAAGATTCATGGCGCAGCCTCAACTACGCAAGAGCCGAAGATGCCGCACTCGAAGTGCCCGTTTGAGAGGAAAGCTTCATCCCGCAGTTCTCGCAGAACACGCTGTCCTCGGGGAGAATGCTTCCGCATGAGGGGCAGCGCAGCTGGGTGTCTTCTGCGAGAGCAGAGGCTGTTTTTGTGTTGTCGTCACCCTTGTCCGGAGAGGCATTCGTGGAAGCTGGCGCGATGATATCAAATCGCTCGCCGCAGTATTCGCAAAAACGGCCATCAGGCGGCAGAGGCTTTCCACATGACGGACACGGCCGCGCAGACGCCGATACCGCCTGCTGCGAAGCAGGACCTTTCCCCCACTCGTGCATCGGCATGGGATCCTCGCGATATTTGTACCAAAGATAGATGCCCAAACCGGGAATATACGAAGCAAGAGCTGCTACAAGCAACGCCCAGCCAAACAACGAAACGCCGTTGTCGCCGTGGGTTTTTGCCAGTCGATACGCCGTTCCATATCCAAGAGCCACCTGAATCCAGTACAGGACACCCCAAGCAAAAAGCAGGATGATGACAAGATCTTCCATATGCGCCGCCTTGCACTCGTTTTCTCAACTCGTGCAAAGGATAGACCGGGAATTCCTTCGTCATTTCCCAATGGGCACGTCGGCATTAATGCCCCGAAGCACACTCATCGCGTTTTATCGTCTGCTCCCCTCGGGAATACTAAGCAGCTGGAGCAAACGGAGCACAGCAGATTGCCATACGGGTTCAAGAGGCCCATCAACCAACCGATGGCCGACTCACTTTGCCAACTCATGCCTTACACTTCGACCAAATCGTCCGGATTGCCCTCATATTCTTTGCCGCATTCGCTGCATATGTACGTATCGTCTTTCAGATTGTGGTTATACATGTGGACATGTCCGTCGTTTTCCTCATGTTCATAAGAAGATTCGGAAGACGACATGCGATCCCTCAACGCATCGGCGCTTTCCGAGGATGAGCATCCCGGCAAAATCGTTAAACCGAATACAAAAGCAAGACATACGCCAACAGCAAGCAGGCGGTTGAAGTGCGCCTTCCTCATCTCGAGCAGCAACTCTTTACGCATCATCATTGAAATCTCCCCATCTCGTATAATTAGCAAAACAGTCTGACGATGTTGCGTTAGCATACTGCAGAGACACCGAATCCGTTTCCCAATCAAATCACGCAACAGTGCGTTTTTGGCATTGCGTGTGCCATTTGCTTCCACAGTCTGCGAAATTTAACCTCCTCACCTACAAACAACCAGCCCCATGCTCTCAAGAATCCCGAGGATGCCCCGCACGGCATCGCGGTCGTAGTCCTTCTCGGCCTCGGGGAGCTCGTCGTAGGGGACCATATCGGAGTGCAGCCTGCGCTCGTCATCGCGTCGCTCGCCCCACGTCCAACCATGGGCGCGGCGCTCCTCCATCCACCGCTCATGTTCGAGACGCGCCAGATACTCCGTCTCCTCGGGCGTGAACTCCACGATGCGCTTGGAAGCCGGCACGTCTGCGACGTTTGCCAACCGATAGCCCAAAACCCTCACTTTGCGGGGAATATCGCGCACCTGAGCCGCGTTCGACTCCTGCAAAAGCGCAGGCTGCGCGTCGAAATCCTCGTACTCGGGCGTCCTTCCCTGCTCCCGACAAAGCTCGCGCCACCGCTCATACACCGTCTCGCGCGCCACCTGCTCAGCCGACGCATTGACGGCGCTCTCTTGCCAGCCATCGATGCGCTCCCTGTCGCGCGCATCCAAAAAGCCGCCATGGCATATTTCCATATGGATCCTCTCAGAAAGTCGCAGGTCGGAAAAGCGCACGTCATCCACGCGCGCAAGCGCCAGCAACGCGCCCAGCGGCTCGACGTCTTCCGCCCAGTTCAGCATGCGCACGACGGGCTTGCCGCTTCCCGCATATGAGAAATACGGCAGAGCCGCGGCAGCGCCCGCAGTGCCCTCAAATGTCCGCACAGCATCAAGCGCATCGCCCACGCGCAGACGCTCGCCGCAAGTCAATTCGTACTCAAACGCGGCCAGATACCCCAAGTCGCGCACCAGCGATGACGGCTCCACCGGCACTTTTGCGCCACCACCCGCCGCCTTGCCAAACAAAGCGAGCTCATAACGCGCAACCGCGGCGGGAACGTCAGTACCCCAATGCGCCGTGGCCAGTTCGTGATCGATGAGCGTCGCATGAATGTCTTCGGGAGCCGGTCCGAAACGGCGCACGCACGCATTCGCCACGCGGATGTCACGATGGAACAACCCCGCCTCATGGAGGTTGAGCACCTGCACGCGAATGTCGAATGCGATTTTCGCATTCTCTCGCGCGCGCTCCGCCGTGCCCAAAGCGCAAAGCGGACGTCCCCATTCGGGATGCTCGCCCGTGCCGGGCACCACTGCACCTTCGAAAAGCGCCGCCTCAAGATTGGCCCCCGCATCCTCCTCGAGTATCGCGGGGCATTCGGCCCCATCCAACAGCGCCCGCGCCGCGAACTCGAACACCTCGGGCCCGCTCCCCAAAAACGCCGCACGCGAAAGGGACGCGGCCTCGGCACCGTATGCGGCCACCTCATCGGGGGCGAACACCACCGCCACGGCATCGCGCCGATGCCCCGCCGCATCGACGAATTGCCCGCGAAATATCCTCTTACGAGGAGACGAAACCATCGGCTTGACCGTATCGGCCACGAACCGTCCCGATTCCGCGGCAACGGAAAGCGCGACGCCCCTTTGCCGCAAAGGCAAGGCCGGCCTCATCGTTTTGGTTTGCTCCATGGCCCTGCCCTTCTCCCTGCAATTCGACTGCCCTGCATAATACAGAATGCACAAGGCAGTCGGCAAAGGGAGTATTACACGCTAAACAATCTCAAAGCAAGAATTGCACAGATTGATGATATCGCCGCGGCGAAGCTCGAGTTCATCGACAATCTCCACCGCCTCGGGGCTCACGCCAAGGATGGGCGCCCAAGCCTCCACGCCGATATCATCGTCGTTTTTCAGCACGTAATACATCTCCGACCTGCCACTTTGACGTAAAACGTAGCTCCCGTTCGTAGAGCCCAGATCGCGCGCCACAAGCTCCTTTCGCCCGGACTCGTCCACCTTGACCGATATCTCCACGTGATAGCGGGAGTCGCCGTCGCCCTCGCAAATGCGACCGTGGCCGTCATAGCATCGCGTTGCGATGAACGCGCCGGTCATGTCTTCGTATTGGGCGGTGTAGTCGCTTGGCGGCAGCGGCGCCTCTTCGTCATACACGCTTCCGATGACCTTCCACAAACAGCTCGAACGCACGTCTTCCATGACGATGCGACCCACGGTTTCCACGCCGCGGTTTCGGTACCGCCTGCGCAAGTTGACCTCGCCGCACATCCCTTCGCGCATCTCGTCGATGCTGCCCCACAAGCGCGGCACCCGCTTGAGCGCCGTATATTCCTCAACGCGCGGATTCACCACTTCTTTGGGGCCGAATATCGAGCAGATGACCACGTTCCAGATGAGCTGCGACTTAGCCAAAAGCCCTCGTGGGAACGAAGGCGAATCTTGAATGCGATCGACCGACAGCTGAGACCTGTCATACATGCTCACAAGTTCGGTGATGGTATATTCGCCCAGTTCAGATCCATCGTAATCTATGTCCTCCAAATAGGCGGACTGCGCACGCTTGACCATCACCGTGTATGCGTCGTGCTTGTATCCCCCATTTGCGCTCGAATACCCGCAACGTTCGAACGACTCCTTCATGCGCTCGCACAACTCAGATATGGCACTCTCGTCATGCCAGATGAGCAACGTATACAGGGGGTTTATTTCCTTGACGCACCAGAGGGGAATGAGCATCTTGCACCTGTCGAGAACAGCGCGCTCATTGCCGCCGGGGGTCCGCGCCAAAGATGAATAGAACTCCGCTTCCGATTTCATCTCGGCGATGAAGCCATCAAGCGCCCCATCGCGCTCCTCCGAACCGTCAACAAGAGCAGGACGAAACTCTTCCATTGTCGCAAGGAACTTATCAAGCCTGTTGCGGCTCGATTTGACCAGGGGAGGCCAATCCTTGGCAAGCTCGTTGATAACCGCGGCATCGGTTTTCTGTCGCAGGTTAAGCGGATTTGAGTCCTTTATGGTCTTGAAAGCGTCAAGACACGCGAATAGCGCTTTGTCGCCATCGGAAGACGAAGAGAAAAAGCCTTTTTCAAACAGGCAATCGCCCAGTCGGTAGTACAGATAGTTGCAGTTGAATATCCAACGCTCGACGTCTTTCTGCTCGACGTTTTTGCGCTTTCCCACCTCGAACGAGTAGAACGGCGCAGATTCCTTCGAGTTCTTTCGTATCCAATCGGTCAGAAATTCCGTCAGTACGTTGACCGGCTTTTGCTCGTTCTTAGGCTCCATTCCGTCCTCACTCCACCACCGCGCGGCGCAGACGAACGCCGCTTCGCTGCAACGCCTTGCGATCGCGCTTCGAAGAAACGCGCACGACACGCTCTATGACCGCCACCGCCACATCGCCATGCACCCCATAGCATTTTGCGGCTTCGGCAAGATAGCGAGCGGCATCCTGCGGAGCACCAACGCAATCGCGGCAGATGCTCGACATGCTCATCAGGGGAACGCTGCGCCAGGCTCCTCCGGTCATGAGGCAGAGCCACTCGCCCGGGTTCACACGCACGCGACTCGCGCCGTATGTCCCTCGTTTGGGAGCCCCTGCCCTTCCGGCACCCAAACACTCGGTCACGGCATTGCTTCCCCATCCTGAACCGCCGATGGGCTTCGCGGCGCCTTTGCCCACGGAAAAGCCCAGCGTATCGCCCGCCGAGCACACCTCGATGCTTCCATCACTGCAGAATTTTCCCACAAGAACGGTGGTTCCGCCGCTTTCCACCAAAAACGAGGCGCGCGAGATAAGGCGACCGGCTCCTATGAGCGCATCTTCGGCATTGAGGCCCGCTCGCAAAAGGCGGGAGCACTCCCATACAGCAAGCTCTGCCATGGGTCGTCCGCCGCCGGGAACATCGCCCACGCCATCGCAGAGTACAAAGCCCTCTTTGAAGAAGGCCATGCGGCTTTCCGCGAGGCCGTCGCTCGAGGAGGCCACGCTGCACCCGCCGCAAAGATACTCATCCAATTCAACGGTTACCGTATGCATCATCGCAGTATCGCTTTTCGCTTTCGCAAAACTTCCTATACTCCCATCACTGAGAGCATGGTAAGCCACGTAAAGCTACGTTGTTTCCCAATGGGCGTCGCTTCATTTTCTCGCAAATCCCAATGGAGAGTGCGCCGCGGAATGCCGTATGAAACCGTTAAAGCTTTGTTTCCCCTGAATGCAGCGCTTTATGCCTGGCTTGCAAGAGATTTCAGATCATCAAGGGAATAATAGGGCATGCACCAAATCTCGTTGTCGCCCTGAGCGAACACCAATCCGTTTTTCGAAGAGACGGCTCTGCCTCCCCCTATTTCGCATTCAATCTCGCATGTCATTGCCTGTCGGCCCTGCTCGCCGGAAGCGCTAAGCTCGGAAGACGCCGAGCCAGACGCATCGCCCGCGCCGAGCGAAAGCACCGTCGTCCGAGGGTTGAGCCTGCCGTCAAGCAATAGCAAAAACACCTTGTCGCATGACTCTGAATACTTCACGTCCCCAATGGTCGAAAGCGATTCCGAGCTTGTTAGGCGCACGCCTGTCTCCTTGTCGAAAAACACGCATACGCCGTCCGAACTCTGAGCGAAGAGATAGCTCCCATCTGGCGAGCTCGACAGCAGGCATCCCGCCGTCGAATCGAACTCCGCGGACCAAACGCATGACCCGTCCTGAATGCTGAGCGCGCGCAGGATGCCGTCGTCGCACGCCACGAAGACGAGGTTCCCATCAGGTGAAACGGCGGTGAATTCACCCAGCGAATCGGCGTCGGCCACCGAAGCGCCGTCAAGGCCGTCGCCAAGAAGCGCAAGCGTTTCGTCATAAAGCCGCACGTCTCCGCCGGCATAGCTCGCCAGCATGCCTCTCTCGGGAAGAGGCACGATATCTGCCAGGGGCACCTCATTGGTTGCCGTGAATTCAATGGTCGTTTCCAGCGATGCCGCGTCAACAACGCCTATGTATCCATAGGCTGGAATGCGCACCACAAAGCTTCCGTTGCGCTCGTCGGATATGGTGCATTCTTCGAAGTCGTCACCCTCTCGAGCATATTCCCACGTCCACGAGCCTAGAATGTCGTCCGTTACGACATCGAGCGCCCAGATATGCGGCGGGGCGCTCTCCGACCCCTTGTCGCGCAGATACACAACGCGCGGATCGGTTTGCGAGAACGCCATGCTCGTGTTGTCGATTTCCCAAGATTTGATGCCCAATTCCTCGCAGTTCACGACAGGCTCGCTCTCAAGCGTGGCGGTGTCGGTCACCATGAGCACACCGTCCTGCGACTGCCACGCGACACGAGACTCGTCGCAATTGAGGGAAATCGAGCCGCCCCTATCGTTTCCAATAAAGACGCTATCGGGAGAATTCGACGCATCGACATACTTGGTGACGAGGGCTTTTTCGCGATTCTCTGCCGCAAGACCGACGGCATACATGTCGCCTTGGACCCGAGCAGGATATACCGCCCACACGTCTTCGGCAAAACCGCCAAGCGAGCATGTGCGAAACAGAGAGTCGGAGGCGATTGGAAACTTCACCTCAGTGCATGCTCCATCGAACGACCAAGCACGTATCGTCAGAGCACCGTCGCGATCGTCTATATCATACGCAACTATGGGGGTGTCGCCCTCTAGAAGCGGCGTGCTCGACCCATCGTCGGTCACATAAGCAAAGGCATCGTTTCCTGCAGTAACGAGGAACAGGCTTGCTCCTGCCGCCTCAAACGCAGACACGCGCGACTCTAGCGCCACTGGATTCGTCGAGGAGTCGCCGGAATACGCCTCCCATTCTCTCTCGTCGCTCCATATGAGCTCAAGGGTTTCGCAGTCGAATGCCTCGATGGTGACGCGCGTCGAAGGAGAGCGCGTCTCCAGGGCCTCTTCGCTCGCGCCCACCTTGATAGATTCCGTTTCATCAGCGGGGCTGCTCGTCACGCAAAGCGCATCGCCTCCGAATGCGACATCGGTCACCATTTCGCTTGCAGCCTGCACCGTAGCGCTCGCCCCGTTGCCCAAATCCACAAGGACGACATCGCACCCCGAAACGATCGCCGCACGCGCACCCTTGTCATCAAACGCCAAGAATTGGCCGGTACCAAGCGCAATATCAAGAGGATATTCGTCCTTCACTTCACCCGTATGCATATCCACCATGAGCAGCGAGAACGCCTTATCCGCAACAAGGCTCAACATGCCAATTGTCTTGCAATCGGGCGCTTCCTGCATATCCCAAAGATAGCCCACTTCTTCTTTCGTTTTCGCCCAGCGCAATTCGCCGCTCCCCGCATCGAAGCATGCCAAATCCGCCGATTCCGTCATGCAAATAAGCACGTCGCCATAGGCATGCATGCTGTCTAGGAAAGAGCCGTCCGACGCTTCGCCCAACGCGTCTTCGAGAGCCGCAGAATCCAAAGTCGCAATCTCGTCGCCCGTTGCGATATCGCATATGGAAATATCCTCTAGCGACTCGCAGAGCGCGAACCATCCGCCCGTTGGCGATACCGCGAGATTCGACCCGATATCCTGAATCCCCTCTTTGGTATAGCACGACTGGAATCCCGAGGCGGCAGGGTACATGCCCAGCGATTCCGCGAGCATGACATGCGCCGACGCCGTTGATATGCCCGCTTGCTCTGCGGCATCGACCGATTGAAGCGCCGATCGAATGGCGCTTTTCCTGTCACCGGATTCCAACGAGGCATGGGCATCTGCCGCGTATTGTTCAGACTGAATGATCAGATTTTCACGATTCGCTTGCTCGATTGATACATGCTGCGCAAACGCAAACATGCCGAAGGCACCCAAAGCCACAGCGACGCACAGGCCACCGACAACAGCACGTTGCATGATTCGAGTTTTCTGGCGCTGGATGAGATCATCCGGACGACACCCGATAAGTGCCGCGCGGATGCGTGCCGCCTCGATGCGATACTGTCTTGCCGTTTTGCCTTCGCGGAAATCCGCAGCCACCGGTTCATCGGACGTTATGGTGTTCGCATCCATCGGCAAAGCCGACGAAGAGGACTCATACAAGACGTTCGGAAAGCTTTCGACAGGCTCGCCATCAGCCAGCACCACGAACACGGATTCTCGCCCGTGTAGCGAAATGAAAGTCTCAATCTCGGCAGACACCCAGGTGGATTTCGGCGTTTCAGGAGAGCACACAACGATGAGCGCCCGAGAGATACGGAGGGCCTCTTTGATTTGCTCGCTGAGCGCGCCGCCGGCAGGAAGCTCGTCCTCGTCGCGAAACGTCTTGCCGAGCTTCGGGCGCCCCGCCTCCTGGCGCAGCGCAACGGGAATGGAAAAGTCCTCGATAGCCCGCTGGACGCGCTTGGCGACAGCGGTATCCTTCGGCAGATGCCGATAGCTTATGAACGCCTCGTACATGAACGAATCGCCCACTTCAACCGACTCGAGCTCGTGCGTTGCGTCGGACATATCCGTCGTCCTTCCCCATGCATAGTGTTTTCGGTCATGATGATACCCTAAGATGCACAGGCAAAATCGTGCGCACGAAAAAGGGCGTCCAACGACGCCCTTAATGTAGTTAATGGCAATCCCTTACAGGAACCTGTAGCTTACGGTGCGCAGGCCCCAGTCGTAGCAAGAGCTAGCACCGAAGGCCTTCCACACACCCGGCTGCAAATCCAGCGAGCGGGAGCCGCCGCCCATACCGCCGCAGTCATTGACCACGGCGATCACGGTCATACCGCCGTAGCTGATCTCTACGCTGCGACCCAGGTAGGAGCGATAATTGGGCCACGACATAGGAATGGCCACACCCATGGAGCTCTCGGTGACGATAGCGCCCGTGGCGGTGGTGCCGCCCAACGTGCCGTCGCTCTTGGAGCCGTACGCCGAAGCGATGCCCGTCTGCCAGCCCGAACCGGGATCGGTTGCCTGATCGCCGCCGGAACCGCTCGAGCCCTCGTTGCCGCCCGAAGAGCTTCCACCGGACGTGCCGCCCGTAGAACCGCCGTTGGAGCCATCGCCCGCAGGCTGCTCCTCGGAGGCGGAACCCTGGTTATCAGACTCGGTGCTCGCAGGCGTTTCCTGCGCGGCAGCCGCGGCTTCCTGCTGAGCCTTGAGCTCTTCGGCCTGCCTCTGCAGCTCGGCCAGACGCTCCGCCTCGCGGCGCGCGGCCTCGTCCTCGGCCTTTTCGAGCTGCGCCTGCGCGCCCTCTACCACCTGAGCAGCCTCTTTGCTCTTCTGGTCGGCCTCGTCAAGCGCCTTCATCTGGGCGTCCTTCTTGGTGTTGAGATCGTCCAGAGCGGTGGTGAACTGCTCCTCGAGAACCTTTTGCTCCTCGATGATTTTGGCCTGAGCGGCCTGGACGGATTCCGCATACTGCAGGTTGTCAATCAGGTCATCCAAGCTCTGCGACCCAAAAATGACCTCCAGCAGGCCGATGCCGCCGGTCTTGTACTCGTACGACATCACTTCGCCCAGATGGGCACGCCCTTCCTGCATGGCAGTCTGGGCATCCATGACGCCCTGCGTAGCGTCATCGATCTGGCCCTGGAGCTCTTCCACCTGGGCCTCAAGTTGCGCGTGTTCCTCGGCGATTTGCGCCATGCGCGCCTCTGCTTGATCGAGCGCCGCCTTGGCGTCGCTCACCTCGTCGGCGAATGCGGGATGCGCCGTCGCGACGGGCATGCAAAGCGTCGCCGCCAGCGTGCACGCGAGAAGCCTGGGCGCTAACGGCAGCGTATGTATGTTCTTCAGAGCTTTGATGGCGGACTACTTTCCTCGGGGGACAGATACAGGCCTCGGCGGCGCCGAGACAATCAACGAGCCGGCACGTTCGAAGTGCCGGCTCGTCAAATGCGCTTATCGGGCGCTGCCCACGTACGGGGTCTTGTCCTTCAGCAGCACGTCGTGCGCGCCGCCCTCAACGATAGAGGTGGAAGACACCAGCGTGAGCTTCGCCTTGTCGCGGAACTCAGGGATAGTGAGCGCGCCGCAGTTGCTCATGGTGGATTTGATCTTGAGCAGCGTAACCGCCATGTTGTCTTTCAGGCTGCCGGCGTAGGGCACGTAAGAGTCAACGCCCTCTTCGAAGGACAGGCTCTTCTTGCCGCCCAGGTCGTAACGGCCCCAGTTGCGGGCACGCGCAGAACCCTCGCCCCAGTACTCTTTCATGTAGTTGCCGTTGACCAGCACCTTCGCCGAGGGGCTCTCGTCGAAGCGGGCGAAGTAACGGCCCAGCATCACGAAGTCGGCGCCCATGGCCAGAGCCAGGGAGATATGATGGTCGTACACGATGCCACCGTCGGAGCAGATGGGCACGTAAATGCCCGTCTCCTCGAAGTACTCGTCGCGAGCCTTGGCGACCTCGATGGTGGCCGTAGCCTGACCGCGGCCGATGCCCTTGGTCTCACGCGTGATGCAGATGGAACCGCCGCCGATACCCACCTTCACGAAGTCGGCGCCAGCCTCGGCCAGGAAGCGGAAACCGTCGCGATCGACCACATTGCCCGCGCCAATCTTGACGGAGTCGCCGTAGCGCTCACGCACCCACTCGATGGTCATCTTCTGCCAATCAGAGAAGCCCTCCGAGGAGTCGATGCAGAGCACGTCAACGCCGGCCTCCACCAAAGCGGGAACGCGCTCGGCGTAGTCGCGGGAGTTGATACCCGCGCCCACCATGTAACGCTTCTCGTGGTCGAGCATCTCCAGCGGGTTTTCTTTATGCGAATCGTAGTCCTTGCGGAACACCAGGTAGGCCAGGCAATCATTGGCATCCACCAGGGGCAGGCTGTTGAGCTTGCGCTCCCAGATGATGTCGTTAGCCTCGGACAGTGTGGTGTCGGCGGGGGCGGTAATCAGCTTCTCACGCGGGGTCATGAACTCGGACACCTTGAGGTCGAGCGGCATGCGGGACAGGCGGTAATCGCGCTCAGTCACCATGCCCAGCAGCTTGCCCGTAGCGCTGGCACCGGCGGTGACGGGCATGGTGGAGTGGCCCGTCTTCTCCTTAAGCTCGAGCACCTGCTCAAGCGTCATGTCGGGAGAAAGCGTGGCGTCGCTCACCACGAAGCCTGCCTTATAGGACTTCGCGCGAGCCACCATAGCGGCCTCGTCCTCGATGGACTGTTTGCCGTAGATGAAGGACATGCCGCCTTCGGTTGCCAGGGCCACAGCCATGCGGTCGTCAGACACGGCAGCCATGATGGCGGACACCATGGGCACGTTCAGCGAGATGGGGCATTCCTCCTCGCCCTTGCGGTAGCGCACCAGCGGCGTTTTCAAGCTGACCTTGGCGGGAATACAACTGGCCGGCGTGTGACCGGGAACCAAGAGGTATTCATTGAAGGTGCGGGAAGGCTCTTCGTAATAAAACGCCATGTGGCTACTCCTTCGTGTTGACGGGCTCGTCGCTCGTGTGGCCTGCATACATAATCCGATAATTATAATCGCCATTCACGAATGCGACCACCATGCCGCCAAAAAACAAAGGTCAGGCACCACCTCGCGGCACACATTCGCCATAACTTTAGGCGGGTGGAGCGAAAAGCTGAATTTAGATGGCCTCAATACCGCGCAATACTTGGTCGTTTCAAATTTCGGATAAAAAATCGAGAATGTTTGTGGTTTGCGGACGCTTTTCAGGAGTCGTGAAAACCGTGACCTGGGGTTTTAATCGAGCCATCGTTGAAAAAAGCTGTCCAAGCCCTCAAATAAGGCGATTTCGCACAAACATTCTCGATTTTTTTACCGATTTTCGGAATAGCCAAGTATCGGCCGGACGAAACCACGGTTTTCCGCCGCGCGTGCTACCATGCGAACCGATATAAAACAGAGGAAGGAGTACGTTTTGGAACACAAGAACGCGTGGAATTCCTACGACGACGCAGCGCTTGCTGAGCTCGAGTCTCTGGCGGGCGACTATCGCCGCTTCATCAGTGAGAACAAGACCGAGCGCGAATGCGCGGCAACCGCCATCGCCATGGCGCGCGAGGCGGGATATATCTCCGTCGACGAGGCTCGCGCCGCCGGCCGCACGCTTGTCGCAGGCGACAAGGTGTATGCAGAAAGCTATGGCAAGACGCTTATCCTGGCACACATTGGCACCCGTCCGCTAGAAGACGGCCTGAACATCCTGGGTGCACATATCGACAGCCCTCGCCTGGATATCAAACAAAACCCGCTCTATGAAGCCGGCGACCTGGCGTTTCTCGATACGCACTACTACGGCGGCGTGAAGAAGTACCAATGGGTCACCCTGCCTCTTGCCATCCATGGCGTAATCGCCAAGAAAGATGGCACGGTTGAGCGCGTAAACGTGGGCGAGGACGAAGGCGACCCAGTGTTCTGCGTGACCGACCTGCTGATCCATTTGGCGGGCGATCAGATGCAGAAGAAGGCGTCCGAAGTCGTGGAGGGCGAAGCGCTGGACGTGCTCGCCGGCGGTCGCCCCATGAAGAAAGCCGAAGGCAAAGACGACGCCGACAAGACCGAACTCGAGAAGCTCGCCGATAAAGAACCCGTCAAGGCGCTGCTTCTGTCCAAGCTGGCCGAGAAATACGACATGGAAGAGGCCGATTTCCTGTCCTCTGAGCTCGAAGTGGTGCCCGCCGGCCCCGCGCGTGATTGTGGCTTTGATGCGTCGATGATCCTGGGCTACGGCCACGACGACCGTGTGTGCGCCTACCCCAGCTTGGTGGCGCAGCTCGAAGCACGCGACCTGGAGAAGACCGGCATCTGCATCCTGGTTGATAAGGAAGAGATTGGCAGTGTGGGCGCCACGGGCATGACCTCGATGTTCTTTGAGAACACCATTGCCGAGATCATGGACCTCGCCGGCCAGGCGGGCGATCTGCCGCTGCGCCGCTGCCTCGCGAACTCCAGCATGCTGTCGAGTGACGTAAGCGCCGGCTTTGACCCTTCGTACGCGAGCGCGTTCGAAACCAAGAACACGGCGTATCTGGGCCGCGGCGTGGTGTTCAACAAATTCACAGGCAGCCGCGGCAAGAGCGGATCCAACGACGCCAACGCCGAGTATATGGCCAAGATTCGCGCCATCATGGAGAAGGGTGATGCCGCGTTCCAGACCGCTGAACTGGGTAAAGTCGATGTGGGCGGCGGCGGAACCATCGCCTATATCCTAGCCAAATACGGCATGAACGTGATTGACTGCGGCGTAGCGGTGCTCAGCATGCACGCCCCGTGGGAGGTCATCGACAAGGCCGACCTCTACGAGGCGCTCAAGGCCTACCGCGCATTCTTGAAGTGGGCGTAAGGAAGAGCTGAATCCGAAAGTTACAGGAAAGGCCGGAACCACCCGGCCTTTCCTATGCACGGCAAAATCCGAACGGCGCAACGCTCAACCATAATATGAGGAAAGTCCTGCGCAGACCCGTCCATTGCGGCGCCGCTCCTCGCTAAACACGCTATAGTGATTGCTTGCATTTATTCGCCAGGAAAGGCCACCCATGACCCACGACTTCATATCGCTTGCCATCATCGCCGCCATCGCCGCATTGGCGCCGCTCATCGCCAACCTCATTCCTAAGAAACCCGTGCCTGAAACGGTGCTTCTGCTTTTGGGCGGTGCAATCTTGGGCCCGCACCTGGTCAATGTCATCTGGCTGGATGAAAGCGCCGAGCTGCTTTCCGATCTGGGCTGCGGCATGCTGTTCCTGCTCGCAGGCTATGAAATCAATCCCAAAACTATCACGGGTCGCGAGGGCAAGCGCGGCCTTGCCACGTGGGCGGTCTCGCTTGCGCTGGCGTTCGTGGCCGTGCATGCGTTCACCGGCGTCCAGGCGCGCGGCCTCGACGGCCTTGCCGTGACCATCGCGCTCACCACCACCGCCATCGGCGCGCTCATGCCCATCCTCAAAGAACGCGGCCTCATGGACACGCGCGTGGGATCGTCCATCCTTTCGTACGGCACCTGGGGCGAGCTGGGCCCAGTCATCGCCATGGCTCTACTGCTGTCCACCCGCGCGACCTGGCTTACGGTGGTCATCCTGCTTGGCTTCATCGTCGTCGCCGTGCTGGTGGCGCGCTTCGGGCATCGCACCGCCCGCGCCGACGGCCTCATCCGCGACATCCTGTTCGCAGGCCGCGACACCACCTCGCAGACGTTCGTGCGCCTGACCGTGGCGCTGCTCATCCTGCTGGTGGCCATCTCGTCGCTCTTCGACCTGGACATCGTGCTGGGCGCGTTCGCCGCCGGCTTCATCCTGCGCTACATCATTCCTAAGGACGACGAGATTCTGGAAAAGAAGCTCAACGCTATCGGATACGGCTTCCTCATTCCGCTGTTCTTCGTGGTGTCCGGCGCGAAGATCGACCTGTCCGCCGTGGCGGCGCAGCCTGCCCTGCTCGTAGGTTTCATCGCGATGCTCGTGCTTATTCGCGCGGTGCCCATCTTCGTGTCGATGGCGCGCGACAAAGACCCCGAAGTGGACGCGATGGGCGCTCGCAATCACGCCACCGTGGCCGTGTACTGCACCACCGCTCTGCCGCTCATCGTTGCCGTGACCTCGGTGGCGGTCAACGGCGGCGCGATGGACGCCTCCACCGCCTCGGTGTTCGTATCCGCCGGCGCCGTAACCATGCTGCTCATGCCGCTGATTGCCTCGCTCACCTACCGCGCCGCCAACACGCGCGCCGTGAAGTGGCTGGAGAAAGAGAATAGGTAGCCCTACCCCAGCATTTCCTTCATGTCAGCGGCGACATCGCCGGAAATTGGGCGGACATCGAAGGCATCGACCAGTACTTTGAGCACGTTGGGCGACACAAACGCCGGCAGCGTGGGACCCAGGTAGATGCCCTTGATTCCCAAATGCAGCAGGGTGAGCAGGATGCACACCGCCTTCTGCTCATACCACGAAAGTACCAGCGTAAGCGGCAGATCGTTCACGCCGCAGTCGAACGCCTCGGCAAGCGCGAGAGCAATCTTCACGGCGCCGTACGCGTCGTTGCACTGGCCAACGTCCAGAAGGCGCGGGATGCCCCCAATCGATCCCAAATCAAGATCGTTGAAGCGGAACTTGCCGCACGCCAGCGTGAGCACCACGGTGTCATCGGGCGTCTGCTTTACGAAGTCGGTGTAGTAATTGCGCCCGGCGCGCGCACCATCGCAGCCGCCTACCAGGAAGAAGTGACGCACGTCGCCCGCCTTGACGGCGTTCACCACGGTATCGGCGAGGTTCAGCACAGTGCCATGGCCGAAGCCGGTTGTCATATGGGTTCCGCCGTTGATGCCGGTGAACTCACGGTCTTCATCGTAGCCGCCCAGCTCGATAGCCTTGTCAATCACGGCCGAGAAATCCTTGTCATCGCCGATGTGCGGTGTATCGGGGAAATCGACCACACCGGTGGTAAACACGCGGTCGGCGTACGACGCGCTCGGCGGCATCAGGCAGTTCGTGGTGAACAGGATGGGAGCAGGCACGTCGGCGAACTCTTTACGCTGGTTCTGCCATGCGGTGCCAAAGTTCCCCTTGAGGTGCGCATACTTGCGCAGTTCGGGATACGCGTGGCCAGGCAGCATCTCGCCGTGGGTATACACGTTCACGCCTCGGCCTTCGGTCTGCTTCAACAGAAGTTCAAGGTCACGCAGGTCATGCCCGGTCACGATGACGAACGGCCCTTTCTCCACCTTCATGGTCACATCCGCCGGAGCGGGCGTGCCGTAGGTCTCGGTGTTCGCGCGATCGAGCAGCGCCATGCATGCCAGGTTCACTTCGCCCACCTTGAGCGCCAGCGCCACAGCGTCATCCACGCTTGGATCGGTGGCGAGTGCCGCCAGTCCTTCATAGAAGAAGCCGGTCACCGCAGGATCATCGTAGCCAAGCACGTGAGCATGATGCGCGTAAGCGGCCATGCCACGCAGGCCAAACAACACGAGCGACTTGAGGGAGCGCATGTCCTCATCGGCATTCCAGATGGCGCCCATATCAAAATCGGGGCACGGCTCAATGCCTGCCACGGCGGCGATACGCGCATTCTCCTCGCGCACGCGCTGAGCCATCGCCTCATCGCCTTCGCGGGAAAACGACACGTTGGTCACGCACGTGAACATGGCATTCATCACAAGTTCGTCGGTCGCCGCATCGGGGATTGCGCCCGCCGCCACGGTACGCGCGAGGCCTATGAGCGCCCCGGTGATTTCATCCTGCGCCTGGGCGTCGTCGGCCTTCTTGCCGCATACGCCTGCCGCACCCGTGCACCCCGTGCATCCGGCAGTTTGCTCGCACTGGAAGCAGAACATCTTCTGGTCGGTCATGGAATCCCCCTGTCTCTTCGAGCACGGCCTTTTGCCTGGCTCCTGTTCCGAACTGGGGGCAGCATAGTGCTGTTATAATTGCATTTCCGTTGTATATACAACGTGCAGGAGGTTTTTCATGGATACTTCTTCGCAAAGCAACGCAACAGCTTCGCCAGTCACCAAAACGCGCATCGACATCACGCTTCTTGCGAAAACGCGCCTCTTCCAAGGTGCCAACGCACACGAAATCGAAGCGATGCTCCAATGCCTGGACGCTCAGCCGCGCACGTATCCTAAGGGATCGTACATCTATCGCATGGGCGATATGCCACGTGCGATGGGCCTTGTGCTCAAGGGCTCGGTTCGCATCGAGAGCACGGACGCCTGGGGTGCAACGGCGGTATTCGCCCAAATTGGCCCTGGTCAAGCGTTTGCCGAGGCATACGCATGCGCACCCGGAGAACCCATGGAAGTGGCTGCGGTAGCGGCGCAGGACTGCGAGGTGCTTATGTTGGACGTCCAGCGCATCATCAACGTCTGCTCCAAGACGTGCGAGCACCACGCCCTCTTGATCAGGAACCTGCTGGCGGTCATTGCGCGCAAGAACATCGGCCTCTCGCAGCGAGCACGCCACACCGCACCCAAAAACCATTCGCGGCAAGGTGCTGGCATACCTTTCTTCGCAAGCGAGCACCCAGGGGTCGCGCACGTTTGACATTCCGTTCGATCGCCAGCAATTAGCCGACTATCTCTGCGTCGATCGCAGCGCCCTCTCGGCCGAACTCGGCCGCATGAAACGCGAAGGCATCATCGACGTGCGCAAAAATAGATTCGTTCTGAACAATTAAGCAGAGAACTAGGGACGCCCCTCGTCGGCGTCCTTTTTCGATGCGCATGCATGGTTCTCGGAGGAACAGCCCTCACCGCCATGGCACCCGTCCTTCCCGCCGAACACGCGTGCCGCGTGGCGGAGCGCAAACACGAATGCCACTAAGACGATTGCCAGCAGAATAATGGTCTGCACATTGATTTCCATCTCCACCATTGTGCACCACCTCTACACCCTCTTGTAGCCGGTATATACGGCAGCGATGGCGCACAGAAGCATCGCCCATCCGAAAAACTTATGTTTCTTCATGTCGCTCTCCCTTCGTTGAACGCATGGCCTTCAATGTCCGCCAATGCCATGCGAGCCTTATGTTAGCTATAGTTGACTTCTTCCTAGTGTAGCACTATTCTAACTTTTAGTTAGACGAGGGGAACTATTGTTGCCTCTCAATGGATTCACTACGCTCATGCGGACAAAAGGAGGAAAGCATGAATGCAAAGATCGGATCGCTTCTTGTTGGTGCAGGCTTTCTGCTAGGAACCGTAGGCGTCAAGGCGCTTACCAGCCCCCAGGCCAAGAAATGCTATGTGCACGGGGTTGCCGGAGCCTTGCGCGCAAAGCAGAGCTACGAAGAGATCGTCGAACAGGCCAAGGCCGAGGTAGATGACATCGTAGCTGAAGCGGCCTACCTCAACGCCTCCAAACCCGACCACGTCCAAAGTGCAGCAGAAGCGGTCGCGGCCGAGACCACTGGCGCCTCCGCAGCAACCTCTGCCACTACAGCGACGACCACCGCATAATCGATTTCGGGCGAAACCGCATGGAATACCGCATTCATCACGAGATTCCCGGCAGGGTACGCGTCAAGCTTGCCGGCCGCGTGCCCGACTCCGACCTCGATGCCCTTATCAAGATGACGAGTGAATGCCCCGTCATTCGCAAAATTCAGGTGTACGGTAGCATCGGCCAGATGGCAATCGAATACGCAAACGGTGAAACAGGGCGCGCGGCGGTACTTTCCCACCTTGACGGCATCACGCGCGAGGACATCGAGCGCGCAAAGGCGGGCTATGCGATGGCACTTGCGCCACGCACCCATGCGCTTCTGCTGCAACTCGCACGTATCGTGGGCGCCTACGTAGCACGTCGCTGGCTTTTCCCCATGCCCATCCGGACACTGTTCGCCATCAACGCGTTCCTGCCGTTCCTTGCTGCCGGATGGCAGGCACTGCGTCGTGGCAGGCTTACCGTCCCCGTGCTCGATGCAGCGGCAATCGGCATATCTTTCATAAAGCGCGATCCTAAAACAGCCGGTGAAACCATGTTTTTACTTCATGTAGGCGAAGCGCTAGAAGACTACACGCGCGCAGCGTCTGAAAACGAGCTCATCGGCTCGCTGCTGGATGTGCCCGATTCGGTGCAGAAGGTGCAGGGAGATACCGAAGTGCGTGTGAGCGCCGAAAGCCTCAAGCCGGGCGATTTAGTGGCAGTGCGCACGGGCATGTCCATCTGCATCGATGGCGTGGTGGAGCGAGGCGTCGCCATGGTGAACCAGGCCACGCTCACAGGAGAACCCCTGTCCGTGGAGCGCGCCGTAGGAGACGACGTGTTCGCCGGCACCGTGGTCGAGGAGGGCGACATCTTGGTGCGCGTGCGTGAAAGCACCGGAGAAACCAGACTGCGATCTATTGTTGCCCTGGTCGAACACGCCGATTCTCTCAAATCAAACGTGCAATCGCACATGGAAGCCATGGCGGATCGAATCGTGCCCTGGAATTTCCTGCTTGCCGGCATCGTGGCCGTAATCACCCGCGACCTCACGAAAACATCGGCGGCACTGATGGTGGACTATTCGTGCGCCCTCAAACTGGCAGGCTCCATCGCCGTGCTGACAGCCATGAGCAACGCTGCAAAAGCAGGCATCATGGTGAAAGGGGCGCGTTATTTCGAGGCGTTCGCCCAGGCGGACACCATCGTATTCGACAAAACGGGCACGCTCACCGAGGCGGCGCCCAAGCTCGTGCGCGTCGAATCGGCAAACGACGCTTGGTCCGAGGATGAAATCCTACGCCTTTCCGCCTGTCTGGAGGAGCATTTTCCCCATCCTGTAGCACGTGCCGTGGTACACGCCGCCGAGGAACGTGGGCTTGAGCACCGCGAGCGCCATGCCGCCGTGGAGTACATCGTGGCGCACGGCATAGCCTCCGAGCTCGACGGCAGGCGCGTAGTCATAGGCTCGAAGCATTTCGTGATAGAGGACGAGCATGCACAGCTTGACGAATCGCTTGCCGCGCGCATCGAGGAACATTTCATGGGCCTCTCCCCGCTTTATCTCGCCATCGACGGAGCCGTCGTAGGGGTATTGGGCATCCAAGACCCCATAAAGCCCGGTGCAGCCGACGCCATAGCGCAGCTGAAGAGCATGGGCATCGAGCACATTGTCATGCTGACGGGCGACTACGCAAAAACCGCCGAACGCATCGCTAGGGAGGCTGGAATCGACGAATGGCGCGCCGATCTTTTGCCCGAGGATAAGTACGCCTACCTCGCATCGCTCAAGGAACAAGGCCGCCGTGTTGCCATGGTGGGCGACGGCGTGAACGACTCCCCCGCTCTTTCGCTTGCTGACGTAGGCATTGCCATGGGACAAGGATCCGACATCGCCAAGGAGGTTGCCGACATCGTGCTCTCCGACACCGAGCTTGCCGCTCTGGTCACGCTGCGCCGCATAAGCAGCGGGATGCAACGGCGCATGATGGGTTCGTATCGCAAGGTCATCGGCATCAATTCGGCGCTCCTCGCCCTCGGGATAGGCGGCGCCATCACGCCGCAGACCTCGTCGCTTCTGCATAACGCTAGCACCGTGGGACTTTCGCTGGTGAACACGAGCCGCTACGTGTAGCTTTCGTCACGACCATGGCCATTCCAACGCGACGTATGCTTCTGATACACGAAAAGCCGCCCTTAGGGGCGGCTTTTCAACAGGAGGGGTATCGGAACCGAGAATCTAATTTCATATCCTCCCCCCTTTCCTTGTACGTCACACCGTTTTTTACGGCACTTCGAATATGGAGAGAATATGAAGAAGCGCCCCCTTCGATAAGGGGCGCTTTTGCTCAAAATAATGGGGACGGTTTGCGCGAATGACGCCAGTCCTATTCGTGATGATGGCCGCAGCCGCAATCATCATGCTTGTGATCATGCGCGCAGCCGCAGTCGTGATCGTGCGCATGCCCATGGTCGTGGCCGCAGCCGCAACCGTCATCGTGACCGGAATGCGGCGCCTCGCCCACAGCCGCGACGCCCGATGCCGCGATTGCCGACGCCACCATCTGCTCCTCCTCGGTGGTCACCACCTCGTAGGGCCACTCGACGATGCCGCCCGCGTCGTACACGTTCACATACCCGATTGCCTCCATGTACTGCGCCGCGGTCGCGCTGCGCGCCCCGGTGCGGCAATACAGCACGATGACAGACGCGTCATCGGCCATCTCCATGCCACGCGCCTGGGCGATGGCGTCTAGGCCGCGCTCCGAAAGCGCCTCGTCGTACAGGCAGTCCATGATGGTTTCCACGGGCATGCACCCGGCACCGGGAATATGCCCCGCGTCGAACTCCTCCTGCGTGCGCACGTCCACCAGCAGCATATGCGGGTCGTTTTCCAGCATCTCCTGCACTTCGGCGATATCTATCTTCATGGCGAATCTCCTTGCCTTCCGTATCTGCTTCAGCGGATTGTACAGCTCCTTGGCCGCTAAATCTTCAGCTCCACGATACGGGCATCGACGACGGCCCCGCCCTCAATCGTGATTTTGGCCACGCTGGGAAGCGAGCCGCCGCGCGGGCGAACGGGCGAACCCGGACATACGATCATGCGCGCCGGAAACGCCTCGCCGCCGTACTCGATGCGCGGCACATGCGTATGCCCGTGCACCGCCACCCACGGCACCGGGTCACCCGGCGCTAGCGCCGACGTGCGTCCCGAAAGTGCCCGCTGCAGACTGCTGGGCGTGTGCGTGACCAGGAACCGCACGCCATCAATCGTCTCGGCCGCATAGCGACCCACTGAATCGCCGTATTCCGGAATGTCGTTGTTGCCCAGCACCGCCGTGACGGGCGCGAGCGTGCGCAGCTCCTCCAGAATCTCGATGCGGCCGATGTCACCCGCATGAATGATGTGGTCGCAATCCGCCAGCTCGAAATACGCGGCGCGCGGCAGATGCCCGTGCGTGTCGGAGATGATGCCTACGAGCATGCCTATTCCTCCTCGTCGTCCTCGCCGGCGGCGTCGATGATGGATGCGGGAGACAGCCAATCGATGTAGGGGCGGCACAGCAGACGCGCATCGCGGTACGCCTGCGCCATGGTCACGATGGTCTGGCCCTGGTAATTGCCCGATTTCTGCAGTTCAACCACCAGCGCCACATCGGGCGTGGTGTCCTCGGTCAGATTAAGGGGCAAAAGCAGGTTCATGCTGTTCGTGCGCGGATAATACGCGGGAACCGCCGTTTTGTAGTTCCAGCGCACCTGGCGGCGAGCCTGGTCGATGGCAGCGTTAATGCTGTTAGACAGCCGCGTGAACAGACGCGGGTCATTGGCGATTGCCGCACGCAGACGATCGAAGCGCGCCGCACGCCCACGTGGCGTCAAATCTTCAACGCCG
Source organism: uncultured Slackia sp. (assembly GCF_944321625.1). Taxonomy (GTDB): domain Bacteria; phylum Actinomycetota; class Coriobacteriia; order Coriobacteriales; family Eggerthellaceae; genus Slackia. Next base: position 6,366 of record NZ_CALUMA010000091.1, on the reverse strand, counting down.
GCCAAGATGCCGCGGCATTCCGCCGAAGATGCCAGCTCATCGCGCAAGAAATTGAGCGGGAGCCTATGCACGTTGTCCACTACGATATGACGGATATCACATACCACTTCGCGGTCGAGATCGAACAGCAGATCCTCCTTGCGCTGCAGATAGCTCGCGGGCTGCGGCAGCGGGTTCATTTCACGCACGAGACGCTTGCCGAACTTGCCCGTGCCCGCCGTGCAAAAACCGACGAATGCCCACGGCTGGCGACCATCCGCCGATGAAGGTTCGAAGCACGCATAGATATCTTCGTAATGCTTGTCCACCAGGCCCGTATTGAACGCCGCGAAGCCCTCATCGTCCGAAAACGCCACCTTGTCCTCAAGCGTGAGGCGGTAGAACGTATAGCGAATGTAGTTATGCAGAATGTCGTAGCGCTTCGTCGACCCTCCGACCGCCTGGATGCCGGGCACCTCGCAGAAGTCCCACGGCTCCTCGAGGGCGAGCGATGCAAGCGTCGAGAGAAAATTGGACCACGTTCCCAAATCGGCGAAACGTTCGAGCGCCTTGCCAGGAATCGTGCGCCCACGCAGCGAACGGGAAGATCTCGCCGAGGGCTTTGCCGTTTTGGCGGAATCCGCCTCAGTTGATGAGGCCTTCTGCCCCTTTTTGGCCGAAGGGGCGGATTTCTTGTCGGTCGCCTTCTTGGAATCCGCCTTCGCATCAGAAGCCTGAGAGTTCACCTTGAAGCCAGCGCTTTGGCCGGATTCCGTTTTGGAATCGGAAGGCTGTCGGGCTCCTTCGGCCATGGGCGAAGCAGGCTGCTGAGCTTCGACCTCAAACTTTGCTTTGGATTCAAGAGCACGCTGGGATTCCGCATGCGAGGTTGAGCCCTGCTTGGATTCCGCTTTCGAGGCAGAGGCCTGCTTAGCTGTCTGCTTTTCGGGCTTTTCCGCACGTTCTCGGCCTTCGAAGCCTGAATCATTGGACTCAGATTCGCTCTTAGTGTCTTTTAGATTCTTGGTATCGTTATTCTGTTTTCTATCTTTTTGATTCTTAGATTCATTATTTCTCTTAGATTTCTGTTCGTAATCATTATTTTCACGAAGAGAGAACATCGACTGCGAAACACCGCCCACCTCCTTGGTGGACATGGTTACGAAATCCGCCATCTCTTCCAGCATAGGCGTGAGCTTGATGAACCCGTAGTCCGCCTTATCGATATCCTCACGAAGGAAGCACCATCCCAGATTTGCCAGCGGATATTCCTCGTCGAAGTCGAAATTGCGCTTAAGGACCTGATAGATGGCCCTTTTATCATCCTCCGTCATACGCGGAGCATTCTTCTTACGAGCAGCCATGCCGCCCCTTTCTCTCTATATGAAACGAAGCCGCACGCACCTCTTGGCAATTGCACGTGGCTCCGATAAAAGGCGAAGCCGCATATGCGGCTCCCCTCTCAATCGTTATTTATGGTACGGCTCGCCGCGGCTGATTTTGAACGCGCGGTAAATCTGCTCCAACAGCACCACGCGTGCAAGGTTGTGCGGCAGCGTAATCTTGCCGAACGAAAGCGTCTCGCTGGCGGCGCCGTACACCTCTTGGCTCACGCCGCTCGATCCACCGATGATGAACGTGATGTCGCTCGTGCCTCCCAGCGCGATGGCGTCAAGACGCGCGGCGATGCCCTCGCTCGACAGCTGTTTGCCCTGCACATCGAGGAGCATCACGTGCGAGTGGGCCGGCAGCGCTTTCAGGATATCCTTGCCTTCTGCCTTGCGTGAGGCTTCGTCGCCGCCGCATTTTGCCGGATCGCGGTCGGATATCTCCACCACGCGCACCTTCGCATATCCCTTAAGACGCTTAAGGTATTCGTCGCATGCGGCAACCCAAAACTTCTCTTTGAGTTTGCCCACGGCGATCACGGTGATGTTCATCCGAAATCCTCCCTTGCCTGCGTGCGCTCAGCCACAACGGTCGCTGTCGCACCATGCCCAGCGCGACTATCCGATGGCCATGAACTCCGTCACGCGCAGCACCAGCGTGTACGGCGTCATGCGGGGCCACACCTCTGCGACCTGCTTGTATTCGTCGCTCTCGGCGGCAACCAACTCACAGCGCATGCGAATGCCCTTGTGGCGCGAGGCTTTGTTCTCCGCCTGGGGATTCGCCACATCGTACACCACTACGCACTGTCCCGTGCGCTCAATGTTCTCGCGCGTGCGATTGGCGGCGAGCGTCATGACCAGATGGGTGTCGTCCGCCATCATGGGAACGAAAATGGCAGCATTGGGCGTGCCGTCCTCATTGACCGTGGCGACCACCGACGTGCCCTCTACCTTGCCCATGGACGCTTTCAGCGTATCGCCCACAAGCGTCGTGAATTTTCCCGTCGCCGCGTATTTCTCCAGCATGATGTGCCTTCTTTCTATTGCAAATGTGCACGTTGCTCTACGTCTTGCGTATCTGTTTGCATCACGCATTATGAGCCGTTTCCCTGCGTCGTCCGCAACCGATGTCCTTCTGTCACCCAATCGCAAAGCACGGTTCATCACGACACTAGAACCCGGGCAGACAACGATAAAGCCTTGACGCTACCCCAGCGAATCACGCAGAGCAGCCAGTTTGGCGCGCACGTCGGGATTCAGGCGCTCGGCCACGGTGTTCTTCACGGCAACCTTGGGAGCGTCGTCCAGACGCGACTCGTGGACGTGCAGGTTCACCGCACGGCTGAAACCATCGGCGCTCATGCGATCGACACCGCCGCCGAACACCGTGTTCTGGATGGATGCGTCGCTGGTGACCACCATGGTTTCCACGCCGCGCGCACGCGCCTCCCACGCCAGCTTTTCAATCACCTTGTCGGCGGAATCGCCCGCGCGGGAAAACATGATGCGCACGCCGGCGATGCGCTCCACCGTGCCGTCGGAGAACTCATTGTCGGCGCCGTCGAACACGATGATCGCATCGGAATCGCGGCCCGCATAGGCCACCACGTCGTTGATGAGGGCCTCGCGTGCACGGTTGAACGCATCGTTGTCGTAGTCGGGATTGGGCCCCGCATGAAGTACATGGCGATAGCGCGAGCCGCTGCGCAGCACGTTGTAGCCATCGACCAGAAGGAGCCTTCTTCTTTGCTTTCCCATAGTTTGCTAGTTTCTAAAAAATACTTACTTTCCAGAAGCCTTCACAGCACACTGACGCATCCATTCGTACATGATAGCAGTGGCGGCTTGGGCGACATTGAGCGATTCGACCTTGCCCACCTGCGGAAGCTTGGTCAAAAAGTCGCACTCCTCCATGGTCAGTCGCGAAAGGCCCTCGTCCTCGCTGCCCATAACCAGCGCGATCTTGCCGTAAAGCGGCGCCTCCCAAACGGTGTGCTGCGCATGCTCGCTTGCGCCCGCCACCCAGAAGCCTTCCTTCTTCAGGCGCTCCAACGTGGAAGCAAGGTTCGCCACCTGGCTGATCTTCAGATGGTTGATGGCGCCCGCCGAGCTCTTGTATGTAGCGGCGGTCACGCGTGCGCCGCGCTTGTTGGGGATGACCAGGCCGCTTGCGCCCACAATCTCGGCGGAACGGGCGATGGCGCCCAGATTACCCGCGTCGGTCACGTGGTCAAGCAACACGACCAGCGCATTGCCCTGCTCATCGGCGCGTTTGTTGGCGTCAGCGATGATATCGGTCATGCTCACATAGGGGAACGGAAGCGTTTCGGCCATAACGCCCTGGTGGCTGCCGCGCTCGCTCATGTCGTCGAGCATTTTGCGCGAGACGGGCTTCACCTTCACGCCATGCTGACGCGCCTTGCGCAGGATGTCTTTGATCTGACCGTCCTGCTGCACGTTGTCGGCCATGAGCACACTCTTGAGCGGCATGCCCGCACGCAGCGCCTCGATAACCGGACGCCTTCCTTCAATGTATTCTGCCATATGGTCTTTCCTTTATCCGTATGTCTAAGCCCGCTTGATGCGGCTACCGGCGGCGGTGTCTTCGATTACCAGGTCGAGCTCTTTGAGCTGGTCGCGGATGGCGTCGGCACGCGGCCAATCCTTCGCGGCACGAGCCTCGGCGCGCACGGCGAGAATGGCCTCGGCGGCATCGTCCACGTTGTCGCCCTTATACCCCGCAACGTCTTCGGCAATGCCGATGAGCGCGATGGGCAGCTCAGCCTGCTTGACGGGGAGATCGATGCCCAGCAAACCGAACGCGCCCAGGATGGAGGCGGCGCAGGCGACGCAGGCCTCCTGGTCTGCCGCGCCTCCTGCCTGCTCCACATACGTGTTCGCCTCGGTCACCAGCGAGAAATACGCCGCCAGCGCGCCTGCCGTGTTGAAATCGTCATTCATCTGGGCTTCGAACTCGTCCTTAGCAGCATCAGTTGCGTCGAGAAGCTTCTGGGCAAGCTCCGCATCCGCCGAGGCGCCCTCCTCAACATGGCCCGCCGCCCAACGCAGGTTCTCCACGCAGGTGGCGATGCGCTCGAGCGAGTTCTCGGCACCCTCCAGACGCTCCCATGAGAAATCCAAAGGCGAGCGGTAATGCGTCTGCAGCATCAGGAGGCGAAGCGCCGCCGCACTGTGAGCGTCCAGAACCTCTTTGAGCGTGTAGAAGTTGCCCAGGCTCTTGGACATCTTCTCACCGTCCACGCGCAGCATGCCCGCATGCATCCACGTGTTCGCAAACCCCTGATGCCAGCAGCACGTGGCCTGCGCGCATTCGTTCTCATGATGCGGAAATGCCAGGTCACCGCCGCCGCCGTGGATGTCGATGGGCGTGCCCAGGTAGCGATGCACCATGGCAGCGCACTCGGTGTGCCAGCCGGGACGGCCCTTGCCCCACGGCGAATCCCACATGGGCTCGCCCGGCTTGGCGGCCTTCCACAGCGCGAAGTCCAGCGGATCGCGTTTGTCTTCGTTCTCCTCGATGCGAGCGCCCACCATGAGGTCGTCGATCTTGCGGCCGGACACCTCGCCGTAATTCGGGTCACTGCGCACTGAGAAATACACGTCGCCGTTGTCAGCCGCATAGGCATGGCCCTGCTCGATCAGGCTCTTGATCATGCCAATCATGGGGCCGATTTCCTTGGTCGCGCGCGGGCGAATGTCAGGATCCATGATGTTGAAGCGATGCATCTGCTCGATGAACGCGTCGGAGAACTCATGCGCCACCTCTTCAGGCGCGCGACCCTGCTCGTTGGCGCGATTGATGATCTTGTCGTCCACGTCGGTCAGATTCTGCGCGAACGTGACCTCGTAACCGCTGGCGATGAGCCAGCGACGAATCACATCGAACGAGAGGAACGTGCGCGCATTGCCGATGTGGATCTGGTCGTACACGGTGGGGCCACACACGTACATGCGCACCTTGCCCTCTTCGATGGGCGTGAACTCGCGCTTCTCGCGCAGCTGGCTGTTATAAATACGAATCATGATGACTCCTTGAGCTTTGTGCAACATTGCAAAACATGCAGGTTAAAGAAAGTCAGCGAGAACCCGTCCGGTGCTTCAGATTGCCCCGCCGCGACCCCAAGCGTGCTTCGCACGCGCCGAGGGGAGCACAAGGGGCAAGGTGAAGCGCCCGACGGGTTCGCAGCGTCGAGTAGTGCGTTGGCCGTCAGGCCGACGCAACGACCACTAACATCGTTCCAACAGCGCCACGGCTTGGGCGGAAATTCCCTCTTCGCGGCCCTCGAAACCCAGCCGCTCGGTGGTGGTGGCTTTCACACCCACCGCATCCACGGAAATGCCCATCGCATGCGCCAAGTTCTCACGCATGGCCTCGCGGTGCGGCGAGAGCTTGGGCGCCTGCGCGGCAATCACGCTGTCCACGTCCACAATCTCGAAGCCCAGCGAGCGCACATGCTCGGCTACTGCTGCCAAAAGTTTGAGCGAATCGGCGCCGGCATACTTCGGGTCGGTATCGGGAAACAGCTTGCCGATATCGCCCGCGCGCGCCGCACCCAGAAGCGCATCGGAAATCGCATGCGCCAGCACATCGGCATCGGAATGGCCCAGAAGGCCCTGGTGATGCGGAATATCCACTCCGCCCAGAATCAGCTTGCGGTCAGGCGCAAACGCATGAACGTCGTACCCTAGACCGATTCTCATGTTCGAAGCGTTCGTCACGCGTTCTCTCCTTCGTCCTCGTTGGGAACAAGGCCCAGCGACTGCACGATCGCCGAAAGCATGCGATAGTCCTCCGGCACCGTGAGCTTGATGTTGGCGCGCTTGCCTTCCACCACCAGCACCTTGCCGCCCATGCGTTCGATGAGCGACGCGTCGTCGGTGCCGATGAAGCCCTCGGCCAAAGCCGACGCATGTGCGCGACGGTACACGCCCGATCGGAAGACCTGAGGCGTCTGCGCGTTCCAGAACACGCGAC